>CAZPYY010000007.1:0-29553 GCA_964590995.1 uncultured Planctomycetia bacterium
AGTTATGTAGAGATAACTGGCGGGAAGGGTCTTAGGGTGACACAGGGCAACGTCGGCATTGGGACGGCGAGCCCAAGTTCTGGCTTAAAACTTGATGTTGAGGGTAAAGTCGGGGCAACGCACTACTGCGACCAGAATGGGAATAATTGTCTTAGTGCCGACGGCTGGTCAACGCAACACACTGGTTGTTATGAGAAGTATACTGGCGCATGGAATACTTGGGTTGGTTGTAATGCTGGTTATGTTGTTACAGCTGTGAAGTTTGCAGGTGCGGGAATTTTGCACGGGCGCGTACGATGTTGTAGAATAAGGTGAACACAAAAAGGGGTCAGACACGATGCAGGGACACAACACTTAATTAGATTGAAGGATTTATCGAAAGGCTTGAAAGAATAACCGGAAGAAGTTTCAGAAAGAGAAAGCCAGGTCCTAAAAAACCAAAAAGAAATAAATAAGTGTTGTGTCCCGATTCGGGGAATCAAATTTCGGCTTGATTTATTAGTTTGCGGTAGTACTCAATGCACTCTGGACAAGCTGAGTCTTTCTGTTTCCACTTAGGATGATCCTTTTTTATAAGATCAAGCAAGTACTCTTCAGCCTTAGCATGTTCCAGAGAATGAACCTGGCGAATCGATTTCCCGCAGATCTGGCACTTATATCTCTTGCCTCCGGTGAGGGCTTTTTTTATATTATTAAGGAAGTTCTTCATGGTAGTTATTTTGCTATAAAGGCTACTTTGAGGGTGGTGCGAACCTCATCCTGCCAAGGCCAAAACATAGCAGCTATAATAGTATTACCTACTTGTTTCTTGAATAGGGTTTGATTCTCGCGAACTCCGCCATATTTCTTAGTTAGCTCAGCATCTTCATTGCTAGGCGCTACTCCAACGGCTTTTGCAATTGGTCCGAGAAGCTCGGTAAACAGCTTAACCCACTGGTCGTTATCCTTGGTGTAGAAGACGATTTCATAGTAATTATCAGCAACAAATCTCTCTTCGTAAATATTTAAAGTCTTACACTTTTCGATAATTTCTTTTAGTTCCATAAATACTACTCCTTGCTTTGACGCTGTGTACAATACCACCAGCGCCTGAAATCAGGGACAGTTGCACTTTGCAACACTCCCATTATCCTTAAAATTTGACCTTAGTCAACCCCTCAATCGAAATCGCTATATATCCGGCCAAAATCTATACCACAGATAATCTTTGACCGGTATTCTTCTCTAAGGTTGGCTATTGCCTTCTCCAAAGCCTTGCTCTGTACGCCATTCTTTAAAGATAAATAAGCCTCAATAAAAGCTGCTAGCTGGTCAATACCTTTAATAAGTTCCCCGTCCCTTTCTACGGCACCATCTGAGGCTATGATATTGGTAAACTCATTTTCAGTAAACATATGCATAGCTTGATGCCAGGTTTTAGGGATTAGCTTGTATATCTTTGCCTCCATCTCGGAACGCTCATATTCTTTAATTAAGTCTCCTAATCCTTGGACTGCCCTTTTTACCGGATTAATTACATCGCGAGTCAAAACCTCGGGTAAATCATGGAATAGGCCGGTAAAGTAATTATTTATAGCTCTTTTATTATCAGCTTTTATCTCTAAAGAGAATAAATAAGCTAGCATCGCCACAATTAACATATGCCCTAAGACTGATGTCCTAGGAACTCGGTGCAGATGGCTCCAGCGTATTTGGAATCTCAGCTGGCCACAAATATCTACAAAATCCTTTAATTCTTGAGAATATAATAGCTTCTGCATGCTCCCAAGGTCCTGATACCTCTCCTGTTTGGTACGTATATCTTCTTTTATCTCCTCAATTGCATAACCATTGGGATTAGCACGTTCGATAATATCAAACTCCCACTTAGTGGCGTAGAAGTGAGCAGCACTTATAATCCTGCGATTCACATTGCGTTCAGGATCATGTAAGTAATTTTGAAACCTTGTGCAAAAACCCTTGCCCAAAGAACTTATAATCGGGCTTATTTCTTTATAGGCCCACTCATTTAACTTTTTATACTGTTTTTTATTATCCTTTATCCGGTGAAATAGCGGTGGCTTTAAATCAGTGATTACAGTGCGCTGAAAAAACTCAAAGATCCCAGCTTCAATTACCTCAACCCAATCAAAACCTTCTGTTTGGTTATCCTCTTCACACTTGCCCAAACAATAGGCAATAATCATCTTGTGGGCTTGCTTATCTAATTCGGTCAGCTCAACAGTGCGGATCTGATCGTTCCAGCGCTGCATAGGTGCGGCTTCATAAATCTTTAACAGGAGTGGCTTTATTATCATTGATGTATTATATCATTTATTCTCTTCTTTATGGTTAGATTTTTTCACAGTCACATGGCCGGCGACTTTAAAGGTAAAATCATCAATAATAGCATAAATACAGGGAAGGACTATTAAAGTCAAAGCTGTTGCGCAAATAATGCCCCAAACAATAGTAAGAGCCATTGGCCGCAAAAATGGGTCACCTCCCCAGATACCATAGGCAGTTGGGGTCAGACCTAGGGCAGTGGTAATTGTTGTAAGCAGTACCGGCCGCAGTCTCAGCTGGCCGGCGCTAACAATAGACTCCCGCCGCTTGACCCCTTGACGGCGCAAGTTATTGATAAATTCAACCAAAACAATAGAATCATTGACAACAATTCCGCTTAACCCAACAATACCCATCATCATAAAAAAACTTAAGGAAAAACCGTGGAAGAAAAAGGCCCAGACAACCCCAATAAGGCCAAAAGGAATTGCCATCATTACCACCATCGGTTGTATCAGAGAGTTAAAATTAGCTGCTAATATCAAGAAGATCAGAAATGCTGCTAATCCAAAAGCACTTATAAATCCTTTTGCTGACCTAATGTTCTCTTGTTGTTCTCCACCGTATTCTATCCGGTAACCAAGATACTTCTTGGGTGTATCTTTAAACTTCTCTTCAATAAGCTTATTAGCCTTAAGAGAAGTCATCTTCTTAACATCAACATCAGCCCGAACAGTAATTACTCTCTTACCTCGGGAATGCTGTATTCGCGCTAAAGACACTTCGTCTTCCAGATGAGCTACCTTATTTAGAGGTATAAGGTTACCAAATTTGTTAGGAATAATAATTTTATCAAAAGTTTTCTTGGTGTCGCGATACTCTTCGGGAAAACGCACCAAAACGTCTATTTCTTCCTCGGCTTTTACCGGCTTAATCGAAGTAGCTACTCCACCCCTAAAAGCATTACGTATGGAAGTAGCAATTTCTCCCACTGAAAGAAAAGCTCTTGCCGCCTGATCAGGATTAACAACTACCCTAACCTCGCCCCTTCCAACCTCATAGTCGGAAGTAATATCTGAGACCCCTTTTATACCTTCGAGAAATTTACTTATTTCTCCGGATATTTCTTCTAAAACTGCAAATTCTTCTCCTCTTACTTTAACTGCTATGGCCTTTCCGACTGGTGGACCAGCTTCGTGCTTGGCAAAGTAAAGCTTATCAAAACCCTTTATATCTTTAGTCTTCTCTTTTAAATCACTGATGATTTGAGAAACACTTTTCTTGCGTTCAGTATAGGGAGTGAGAAATACTGTAATCTGCGCGGTATGGCTGCCAGATTTACCGTAAGGATCAAACATCCAGGTTTCACCGATTGAACCAACTAAGGTAGTGTAAGCGTCTAACTGGCCTTCGGGCAGCTCTTTAACTTTATCCTCAACCTGTTGTATTAATTCATTAGTCGTATAAATATTTGTTCCTATCGGAGCCTCAGCCCTAATCCAGAATTGCTCAACTCCTTCCTCTGAACCAAATAGAACAAATGGCATAGTTTTAGCTAAAGCAAAGGTAAGCAAAAGCAAAACGATTAATCCTAAAAGAACCCAATAACGCCGATTTAGAGCTTTATTCACTATGTTGGTGTAAAAACTAAGTAGCTTTTTAAACCAAGGTAGCTCCTTCCTTGATTTAAACTTACTCTTTCCAGCCTTAACAAAATCAGCAAAATGAGATGGTAAAATTACTAAAGCTTCAAACAATGAGGCTGATAAGGCAATAATAACAACTAAGGGTATTCCCCAGATAAATTTACCAAGCAGTCCACCCATAAACATAAGCGGAGCAAAAGCAGCGATTGTAGTAATAACAGTAGTAGTAACCGGCTTGGCTACCTCTTTGGTTCCAATAATTGCCGCCTCCCTGGGATTATGCCCCTTTTCCAAATAGCGGGAACAATTCTCAGCTATAATAATTCCATCATCTACTAACATTCCTAAGACTATAATTAGGCCAAACATAGTAATGAGGTTAACGCTTAAACCAAAAAAGCCCATTATGGCTAGAGTAGCTGAGAAGGCAATCGGAAGGCCTAAGGTAGTTAGAAAGGCAACTCGGGAATTTAAAAATAGCATAAGAACTGTACAAACTAAGAATATACCGATAATCCCATTATTCTTTAAAACCCCGAGCCTTCTTTTGATATAGTAAGATATATCATTTATATAAGCTGCTTTTAGCTTTGGATCACTTGCCCTAAGGAAATCTTCTGTCTGCTTCTTGACGTCATCAACAATCTTAATCGCATCACCGGTTGCCCTCTTAATAATAGTGAGATTAACTGAGCGCATCCCATAACTTTTATTTATTATGTCTTCATCCTCAAAGGAAAAACGCACGCTAGCTACATCTTTTATACGCAACCAATTACCGGATTCATTAGCTCTGATAACCACATTTTCAATCTCTTCTTTAGTGTGAAACTCTCCAGTAGTCCGGATACTAAACTCCTCCTTGCCGCGCACTTTTCCTCCCGGAATGCTCATATTTTGCTTATCCAGTGCCTGCATTATCTCTTCTAAACTAACGTATGCATCTCGCATCTTCTCAGGGTCAACTTCAACCCAGACCTCAGTATCACGATAACCCTTTTTAGAAATTGACGACACTCCCGGAATATCCTCAAAAATATCTTCTAAATTATCAGCATGCTCCTGTAATGTACCTTCAGATAACTCTCCACTTAACGCTACTTGAATTACTGGAATCTCACCGGAGGTAATCTCAGTTACTGTTGGATCATTATCAACACCTTGGGGCAGGTTTCGGACCCGGTCAACAGCCTTCTGGATATCATCGACAACTTTATCCTTATCCTTTACATCCTGACTGATCTTTATCAGAATATTAGAAGCATTCTCAATAGAAGTAGACTGCATCTCTTCAATCCCATCAACCCCTTTTAGCTCTTTTTCAATAGGTATAGTAACCAGCTTCTCTACTTCTTGAGGCGGAGCGCCAAGGTAAGCAGTATTAACAACTACCATGTCGTAGGCGACCTCAGGAAAAGCCTCCCTCCTAATCTTATATACAAAAAGAGTAAACACCCCGGCAATAAGGATAAAAAGGGAGATGAGATTAACTAATAGTGAGTGTTTTACTGAAAATTCTGAAATCTTCATAATTGCCCCTTTATAAAGGTTCCGGCCAATACTTATCTAACAAAACATTTTTAGTTAAATCTAATTCTATAAGGGAAACCTTATAGGTATAAAGATTGGTTGCTAAAGCCAGCCTTGCCTTTAAGAGGTCATCTTCATATTGAATAAGGGTATCAGCATTTGAGCGGCCATAACCGATGCGCTTTATCTGATTATCGAGCTTTTTTTGGTGCAACTTAATTATAGATTGGTATAGCCTAACCTGATTATCGCTACTATTAACCTGATTGACCTTGTCATTAATTTCCTGCAGGATAAGGCGCTCAACCCTCTTTAGGCGAAGCAGGAGCTGGCTCTCCTCGAGTCTTACCTTCTCAAGCTCTGCTTTTGCCTCTCGGTTCTCTAAAGGAACTTCGATGGTTAATGTAAGGGCTATCTCATCATTACTATTATCAGAGATGCCTTCCCAGGCGCTACTTCTCTGAGAATTTATATTATTGCGGGCAAAAGTAGCTTCAAGGTCTATTTGCGGCCAAAGGGCATTTCTCTTAACCACTAAATCAATTTCACTCTTCTCGAGTTCGTTTTTTATCCGCTTATAATCCCTTCGAGAATTAATAGACTCTTTTAACATCTGGTGTAAGTCAACTGTGGCGCTATCAGAGCTTAATTTATCCTTAGGCTTGACCTTATCTTTAAAATCCCCCCGATTAAGAAGAAAGAGTAGGTCATTCTTTGCGGTCTCTTGCTCTAGGCCAGCTACCACCAAATCACTCTCTCTGGTATAAACAAGAGCCTCGATAGCTAAAAACTCACTCTCCTCAACCAATCCTATCGAGTATTTATTTTGATAAATCTCATAGAGCCGCTTTGCACCTTTGAACATATCTTCCCTTATTGTTAATTCTTCATTTTTTAAAACTAAGTTCCAGTAAGCTTTCTGGGCCTTATATAAGATCTCTTCAATATCATCTAGGGAAGTAAATTCAGAGTTCCCGATATCAAGCTTAGTAAGCTTAATATCAGCCCGATCAGCCAAACCAAAAAAGTTCTTACCTAGCTCCTGCTTTACTGTTAATTCTAACAAAGCCTCATTGTAGGGATTTAAGGCACTAAAAACACTGTTGGTTCTGGTCTTGGTGGCAGTAGCATCTAAAGACAGGGTTGTTCCGGTAGGAAGCTTCTTCTCTAGGCCAACAGAGAATGAGTGCTCCTTGGTTTGGGAACCGGCAATAGTAGTAGCTTGAGCTTTTTTATTCCGGTTATAGCTAGCCTCAGCGCTAAAAATAGTATCAAATATAGATTGGGCGTCATCGAGAGAAGCCCTGCTTATATAAGCATCGTATTGGGCAATTTGAATATCTAAGGAGTTCTCTAGCGCCAGCCTACTTACATCTTCAAGAGAAAGCTCAATTAACGATGCGGCCGGCGCTTGGGAATAGACCTTAGCTGTAGTTAGGTTTGTTGTTAAACCTACTATTAATAACAGATAAAGAAATACTCTGTATTTACTTCTCCTTATCCTTTTCATAAAAGGCCTTTTTTATTTTACGCAAAATCCCTAAATAAGTTTGGCGCTCTCCTTCGGTGAGAACACCGAAAATCTCCGAAATAATCTTTTTACGGGCTGCTCTGGTCTGTTCAATAATCTTCTTACCCTTATCGGTTAAAACAATAAATATAACTCTGCGGTCTCCCTTATCATAAACGCGCTTAGCCAGCTTCATTGCTACCAGGCGGCTAATTAAACCGGTGACAGCCGGAAGGCTAATCTTTAAAATCTTAGCAATATTCTTCATCTTCAAAGGCTTATCGCTATCGAGTACTTCCAGGGCTACATACCGGGGAAAAGTAATTTTACCCTGAAATAAAACATCGGCTCGCCGCTTTAACATTGAATTTGCCAGGCGGTGTATATAGGTTATAGTTTCAACTAATTCCTCGGAAAATTTTGAAATTTGTGCCTTTTTAACCATATTTAATCTCCTTAATACTTAACTATATTAACTATTAATTAACTAAAGTATACAACATATCCGCTCCTCTGTCAAGCCCTCCCGAATTAAAGAATTATCGAAAACCGGGTCGATTTATGATATTATGATTACAGCAATAAGATGAAAATTAAAAACTTATTATTTATTGTAATCATTCTGTTTATTGGTGGACATCTTTTTTCTAATTTCACTTTTGGCGCCCAGTCTACCGCAAAAGAGGCCTTATATTGGGCAGATTTAGGTGGGAGCCGGGTTCAATGTCAGCTCTGCCCGCGAAGATGCGTTCTGGCGCCAAACAAATCAGGATTCTGCCGGGGACGGAAGAACATTAACGGAAAATTATACACATTAAATTATGCCCAGCCAGTAGCTATCCATGTTGACCCGATTGAGAAGAAACCCTTGGCCCACGTATACCCGGGAACAAAATCATTCTCAATAGCTACTGCCGGCTGTAACTTACGCTGCAAATTCTGTCAAAACTGGGAAATTTCTCAGCTCGACCCTGAACGTGTAAAGGTAGAGCCGGTTTCTCCGCAAAAAATAGTTGCCCTGGCTAAAGAGACTAATTCTAAAACCATTGCCTTTACCTATACTGAACCGATTATATTCTATGAGTACATGTTAGATATCGCAAAGATAGCAAAAGCTAAAAGTATCAAGTGTATAATGCATTCAGCCGGCTATGTAAATGAAAAACCCTTAAGGGAAATAGCTAAATACCTTACAGCAGCCAATATTGACTTAAAAGGCTTCAGCAATAAGTACTACGCTTCATTTTGCCAAGGAAGCCTGGATATTGTGCTTAACACCTTAAGAGTGCTGAAAGAAGAAGGGGTTTGGCTTGAGATAACAAACCTACTTATTCCCGGTGCTAACGATAGCGATGAAGATATCACTAAACTCTGCAGATGGGTTAAGGAAAACTTAGGCCCCGAGACTCCGATTCACTTTGCAAGGTTCTTTCCTCTCTATAAACTCACCAACCTATCCCCTACCCCCCTGGGGACGCTGTTACGGGCTCAGGAAATTGCTGAGAAAGAAGGAATAAAGTTTATCTATATTGGGAACATCCCCCAGCAAATTGGTGAGGATACTATCTGTCCTAATTGCGCTAAGATAATTATCAAACGGGTTGGCTATAATGTTAGAGAAAATCACTTAAAAAACGGCAAGTGTCCTTTTTGCGGGCACAGAATCCCTGGTGTTTGGGATTAATTAAAACACTCCTTTAATCCCCAGGTAAAGACCAGAAACATAATCATTAACAAACTAAGGCCTACTCCTAAGAAAGGAATAAAAAGAATAGAAAAAGTAAAGGTCCCGATAGCGGCTCCAGCTAAATCAGCCATATAAATAGATGGTGCTAAGTCTTTAGGGTTGATTTTATTAGCAAACCCGGTTAGAGAATTCCCTAACCGGGTAAAGATAAGTTTACTGAGCATAGGATATAAGGAGCCGGTAAGTATTCCTGATGAGAATGATCCAAGATAAAAGATAAAATCAGCTTGGCAATGGCCATCTAAGGATTTTATCCCAGCCCAAAGCCCAACCAAAAAGAGAAACCAAAGAAGATAAAGAAAAGGTAGGGGCCTTCTAATTTTAAATATCTTATCGATTAATGAGTTAACCAAAAATGTACCGGTACTTAAGCCGGCCATGAATATTCCGACCAAAATGCCCAACTTCTGAAAAAGAGCTCCGGAGTAAAGCTGAAAGAGTACAAAAATCACCGCACTTAAGCCGATTGATGAAAAGCCAACTACTGCAGCATTAGGCAGCAGTAGGGGCTTTCGGCTCGAAAAACCAAGGCCGCTGGCAAGAAGAACTGCAATGATAAAAATAATAATCACTAGGCTTCTTACCATAGAGATATTTATTGATATCCGCGGATAAAACTTTGCCTGCTCAATTAAAGAGTAATACAAAAACCCTAAAGGGTTAAAATCACTGTTTATATCAACCCTCCTATCAAGCGCCTCTTCAAGATAACCAATACGACCGGAATCAAGGGAGTCTCTGAGGTGATAAATTGTAAAATAATCAGTGGGGAGCTTTAAGCTTTCAAAATTTCTTATTAAATCATCAGGGCTGATATTCTTATTTAAACTAGCAATAATAATCATTGAATCTAAAGGGATGAGCAGCCGGCCCTTAAAAACGCTCTCTAAGGTATTTATGATGCAAGAGTTAAATCTAACAAATTGCGGGCTTAAGATATCAGCCTTGGAAGGGGTACGAAAAGAAAAAATGCCCTTATCATTCAAGCGCTCCTTGATGAGCTGGAAAAACTGGTAAGAGAAGTAGCGGTTAAAAGCTATACTTGAGGGAGCAGGTATGTTCATAATTATGCAATCATACTTCTCTTTAGTCTTGCTAAGGTAAAGGCGCGGGTCAGTAATAATAAAATTGGCCCCCTCTCTCTGAATAGCCTCTAATTTAGCTATGCTTAAGGATGAGAGAACAGGATTTAAATCTAAGCAATCCAGGCTCCGTATTGGATATTTTAATATCTCTTGGATTTGACCGGAAAAATAGGGGCCGATAAAAAGGATATCCTTGGCTTTAGGATTAGCAGCAAGAACGCTATGGATAAATTGCTCATTTCCAGCCTTATCTTCACTGGTAGCGATTAAAGAACCGTTTACATACAAAGATTCAACGCCAAATTTTTTTACCAGAATAATCGGGCCATAACTCGAACCTCTAAGTTTAAGGATATCAGCTCCTTTTAGCTCAAGTTTTAAAATCGGCTTAAAACTAAAGAAAAAGACTATGGTTAATAAAATTATTACTGAAGAATAAATTATCTTCTCTTTAAGTTCAACATCCAAGGCTATCAATAACAAGAAAGCTAAAATGGTAAAAACAAAGGGATTAGAGTATGAGGAAAAAAGAAAAGTAAAGGCAACTCCACCGATAAAAAACCCGATTGCCTCATAAGCAAAGAACTTTCCAAAGGTTTTTACCTTAGGCCGGTGCCTATCCAAATAGCGCCGGCTAAACGCCCGGAATGAGTAGCCGATTAGGAAACCAACCGGGCTGATAAGAAAAATTGCTGCGATAAAGACAAAACCTAAACTTGCGGCTTCATAGTAGCTTAGACCAACTAAAGACTTACTTAAATGGATAGCGCAAATTACCAGAGAATATACTATAGCAAAAAGTGACGAAATAAAGCCTGAACTTAAGGTCTTTTTCTTCTTTAAGAGAAGGCTTCCCAGGGAACAAGAGATAAGCCATACCCCGACCCCCAAAATAAGGCTAAGCTCATTCTTGGCTAAGGAATAAGTAAACTCCCTAAAAATTGTTAATTGAAATATCGAAGCAACTACCCCTAAAGCAATAAAGATAAGCATAGACAACACCTTATTTTTCTCTTATATTATTTTATAGCAGAGATGAGGGAAAATCTATACTATTTATTCATTAGTGGTTTGATCTTAGGTTCGGGCCCTTGCCTAAGTTTATGCGCTCCGGTGCTTGTAAGCTATAGTGCCATATATAAAAAAAGTCTAAAAGATTCTTTTCTCGCTTATTTAGTATTCGCTTTATTTAAACTTATCGGATATTGTATCTTAGGTTTATTGTGCGCTCTCGGGGTTAAAATCATAAACAGCCCCCTGGGGCAAAAGTATCTAGATTCTATCTACCTTGTTGTCGGGTCTTTCATTATTCTGATTGGAATAACAACTATTTTTTATGAAGGGAACAAGCTAAATCCCCTCTGCAGCTGGATACACAGGGGGAATATCAGAAATGTGGGCATCTTAGGGCTTTTAATCGGATTAGCCCCTTGCCTGCCGCTTCTTGGAATATTAAATTACATCATCCTTATCTCTGATTCCTTTCTTAAGACGATCGGCTTCTGTATAGTATTCGGTTTAGGAACAATTACCTCGCCGCTATTTCTTATGGTAATGCTCTCAGGCAGACTCAGTGAGGCCGTTTCAAAAAATAATAAGTTAAAAATCGCAATTAGAATTCTTTGCGGAGTGATTATTCTATTCTTGGGAGGAAAAATTACTCTCCAAACACTTCTGCGCTAAAAATATAAATATCGCACTTCCCATTCTTCCAAGCGCCTGAGTCCATTCCAGCTTTCTGGCCGCAAAGACTATTCATAAACTCATCCCTACTCCAACCAGTCTCAGTTGCTACTTGCGGCAGATACACTCCGCTTCTATAGGCATCCCTTACTAAAACCCCGTGTTTGCCTAAGATTATCTCATCGGTATCGGTAATCTGCTTTAAGGGAGAGAGAACCGAGATTTCAATATCAATATCTTTTAACTCATCCTTAGTTACGGTCTTAAAACGGAAATCCTGAGTTGCTGCGGCAATAGCCATATCTCTTACCCCAAAATAAAGGGGTTTGGTACCAATGATATTTCCAATACAGCCGCGTAGTTGGTGGTTTTGACGCAAGGTAACAAAAACACCCATTACCTCTTGCAAAGTTTCATCGCTACTATCTCTTTCTAAGGGTTTTCCTTCATCGAGATAAAAGGTAATCGTATCCCGGGCTAACTTTAGTAATTCCTTTCTTTGTTTGGTATTAAGAAGCTCTTCCATCTCTTTACTCTCCTCTACCCCGCCCTTCCTTACCGTACCCGAACTATCTGTCCTAGGCAGGACAGGGTTTCTTCCATCTCTTACCATTACCGCGCTCAGATAGCCTACAACTCTGCTCTCATCACCACCAGCTTCAGCTGAAGTTGACTCCTTAAGAACCTTTAGTTTATCTGCCCCTAACTTTTTTGCCGCAATCATTACTGAGGTTACTGCACCCAAGCCACACATACGATTCCATCCAGACGTGAACAAATCTTCCGGATTCATCTTCTCAAGTAACTTCACGGTCTCCTGATCAACTCTTACTGCCTTAGCCAAGGGTAGATAATGACTCATGTCAGTACTGGCAATAATCAGGTAATTGCTCTCATTCCTTAAGGTTTCAGCAAGAGCCTGGCCCAATACCTGAGCGTTCTCCCAACTCTGGCGTCCTAAAACTAATAATAAGGCTTTCGGTTGATCAAAAAATGCCTGAATAAAGGGTATGATGAGCTCTACTGAGTTCTCATTCTCAAAGGCTCTGGGGTAGGTAAAAATTTTCTTATCGGCCGAGGATATTTTTTTAGCTAATTCTTTGTCGATAGTTAGAGTTCCTAAGGGTGTTCTAAATCCTTGGTAAGAAAAAACTGCTATACCGTCAAAATCAACTCTGTGGCTAAACCCGACCAAGATGACCTTATCAATTCTTTTACCCTCAAGAGCTTTAAAGCCGTAGGCTGACGTTTTCCCAGAGTAAATTAAACCAGCATGGGGCAAAATAAGGGCAATCGGCTCACCTTCTAAGGGTAATACTTTTGCCGAATTCAGGTAGTTGTTTATCTCTCTCCCAAGTATTTGGGGATCGCTCGAATACCAGGAACCGGCTAAATCAGCCTCCTTGATATCCTGGGCAAAAATACAGAGAGATAAAAGAAGGAAAAGCAGGAATAAGGGGATGATTTTAGCCATCACTACCTATTCTTTTATGCCGTATTTGATTAAAAGCTAAAGACCTCGCCTATTCTTATGTCTGAACGAATGAGGTATTTAACAGAGATATTGACCTTGTCGCCTTCGCAGGCCTCAAGGATCGGGTGGCCTTCTCTTTCAATCTTTACCACGGTAAACCTCTTGCCTCTTGCGGTAATACCTACTGCGCCTTCTCTAATTTCGCCAGACTCAACAACTCCGGTAATAACTGAACTGACTCCGCCGATATTATAAAATTGTTTTACTACAAACTCTGCGCCCATAGCCCTCCTTTTATTAGCTCATCCGCTCTAAGCCCAAATTTATTATCTTCTGAATCAGCTTGTTGTAAGAAATTCCAGCCTTAGCTGCTGATTGACCTAACTCATCATACTCATCTAAACAAGGATTAGCATTAGCTTCAATAATATATATCTTGGAATCAGAGGTTACCCTTATATCAAAACGGGCATAACATTGCATATTTAGCACTTTATAGGCGCGCTTACAAACTTCCTCTACCTTCTCAGCTAAGCCATTAGGCAGCCTTCCGGCAAATTCATTCTTTATGCCCCACTTCTGACGATACTCATGGTCCCACTTTGCCTTATAGGTAGCTATTCTTGGTTCATCCTCGCCAAACTCCCCGAATTTCATCTCGCGCAAAGGAAACACCCTAACTCTTTTATTTCCTAATACACTTACGTAAAACTCTCTTCCATCGACATACTCCTCAACTATAGCACTATCTTTTATGCTCTCGTGAATGAATTTTACCCTCTCAATCATAGCTTCCTCACTATCTGCAACTGAAGCCTGAGATATACCTCGAGAAGCCTCCTCGTGAAGAGGCTTTACAATAAGAGGAAGTTTAAGGCGCTTAGGTAACCATATTTTATGATTCTTGTAAAATGTATAGAAATGCGGGACCTTTATCTTGTGAAAACTTAAAATCTTCTTACTTAAGGCCTTATTACCACAGATAAGTAAACTAGTTGCCGAAGCGCCAGTGTAGGGAATTCCCAGCATCTCTAATACTCCGGCAACATTTTTATCTAAGTGCGACTTCTGGTCAAAGACCTCAGCGGCATTGAAAATAATATCTGGCTTATTTTCTCTAACCTCCTCTAAGAGAAGATTAATGTCATTGAATAGCCCTAAAAGATTTACTTGGTGCCCGTTAGCTATAAGGGCATTATAAATATCAGACTCAGTACCCCAGTCAAGATCTTTGAATTCTTTTTTAAAATCATAACTCCGTGGTGTAAAATAAGGGCTATCAAAGAGTAGAAGAATCCTTAGCTTTTTCATCTTTTACCTATAATAGTTCTTGCATGCTCTTATTACCTCTTTTCATTTTAAAACTTTATTGTACAGCCTATGCCTTTAATGGATACAATATGCGGTTGAGGCTTAGCCACAACCGACTGGCCGCTTTTGGCGAAGATTGTATTCATCTTTCGCGGCTAAACTCTCCGGTATAGAGATAATTCATAACTAGGGCGGTAATATAAGTAGAGATTCTTAATACCGCTAAAGATTCAGACTCGCCAGATAGAAGCCCCAAAGCTTTACAACGCTGAATTATAGTATCTAAAAGATCATTTATAATATACTTTTTCTCGCCGGTCCACTTAGCTGCATTATTTAGGATATCTCTTTTGTATCTTCGTATGGTACTGGCAGCTAACATTTCTTTATTCTTCTTGTTAGAGCTACGCTCAGAGGGGTCTATAAATACAAATATCTTCTTTAAGTTAGAATCATGAAAGTCAGGAAAATCCTCCATATATGAGTGGCGCTTCTTCTTGTAGAAGTTTTTCAAAGTTATCCGCATTCGCGAAGCCTCCCAGTACTTTTTACCCTTCTTAACCAACGGCTCTTTGTCTTTGATTCCACTCATTAACTCATCTACATAGTTAAGCTTCTCTATTGCCTTCCATCCTTTATATTGGGCCTGCCACTTTAAGTTAGGCGTAAGCCAGACCGCAAAGGTCTCAGCAAAATCCTCATCAGGGTGATATTGAGCATAGTAATCCTCTAAGTGCCTTACAAAATTCCTACTATAAGGACGAAAACGGTAGGTATCATCATACTCCTTGGAGAATCGGCCAAAAATCTTCTGCCATTTCTTTCTCCGATATAATTTGTAGGCATAATTTAACGCATGGCCGGTTTCATGGCGCAATAGCTTCATACACCATGAGCGGGTAGACCCTTCAGCATCTAAGACCATTTTCTTCTCTAACTTAATTAAGGCCGGGTGAGCCAGGAAGAAAGGAATCCCGACCACTGGTTCCTTGTCAGGAGTAAGCCACTCATCAGCCAAATAACAAGGGGGCTTAAAATAAAATCCTTTATCCTCTAGCTCCTGATAAAGTTCTTTCACGCACTCTTCTAACCATATCCCTTCTAGGCTCAAGGGCAGTTCACAAACCTTTAGGCTAAGAAGCTCTTCCTCAGAAAGTCTTGATAAATTGATACTCCTCTTAGGCATCTATTATTTTGTTCTTATTAATTTTATGCAATCAAAGTAATAAACCCCTCTGCCGATTATCCGGGGCTCAAATTGAAAACTCATAATCGGGAAATCTAAGACTTGGTTTCCCTCGGAGTCTTCAGGCTGCCAATCTCCCCGGGGAAAGAATTCTGCCAAGGGACAAATTACCTCTTTCCAACCTGATTTGTCATCATCGAGAAAGAACCGCCAAAGTTCGCCCCGGGAATCTTTTATATCAAAAGCAATAACCCCGCCCGAGCTGCGCCCATACATAGATAAACTAAAAGCATTATATTCCGGCCATTTAATATCCTGGGGCGATACCTCCCATTTAGCTGCGCCTTTTATGTCTAGGCCATAGCCCCTTGCTACCCACATATAACCTGAAGGATTTAACTGATAGTCTAATTTTAAAGATTGTTCTCCACAGGCCTTTATATCCTGGCTAGCGGTTACTTTTAGAAAGGAGTTCTCTGAAGAACCAAAATCAACGGTTTCCTTATTTATCCGGCCTTCAAAGCTATCAAGCAAAAGCTCAGACGGCCCCTTAGCGCAATTAGAGGAGAAAACAAGAAATAAGCTTATAAATAAAGGGATAAATCTATATCGCATAATCTAACCTATCGGTTATTATAGCACAAAAGCCTAAAAGCGTAAAACTTAAAGCGTAAAACGTAAAATTAAAAATTATTTCAGTTTTTAGTTTTTCTCTTTTCACTTTTCGCTTTCTCAATGATTCCGCCACCAAGGAGCAGATCCTTGTGGTAGAAAGCTGCCAATTGCCCGGGGGCGATAGCATCAATCTTCTTAGCTAGCTTTACCTCAACAGCCTTATCCTTAATTTTTAAGGTACAGGCAATATTAGAAGAGTTATAGCGGACCTTTACAGTGATACTCTTTACCTTCCTGCCCACGGACAGGTATTTCTTAAAAGGATAGAGCCAATTAAGGGAGCCAACCGTAAAGGTATCTTTTCGTAGGAAATTACGTTCACCAACAATAACACTATTATCTTTATTGTCAATACCAGTAACATAGAGGGGCTCCTTCCAGGCAACTCCTAAGCCGCTTCTCTGGCCATAGGTATAGCGGTAGATCCCTTTATGCCGGCCCAAAATCTCTCCACTTATATATTTTATCTCTCCAGAATATTTATAGTAATCGCTGCGGTTCTTTTCAATAAACTCTCGATAACTCTTCTCTCTAACAAAACAAACATCCTGGCTCTCTTTTCGCTCTTTATATATAATCTTTTTGCTCTTAGCGATTCTCTTAACCTCACTCTTAGTATAATTACCCAAGGGAAAGACCAAATGTTTTAAAACTGATGGATTTAATAAGGCTAAGAAGTACTCTTGGGATTTTTTCCTGTCTTTACCGCTTTTAAGCAAGTATGCTTTACCCTTCTTAATTATACGAGCATAGTGGCCAGTAGCTAAGTAATCAAAACCTAAAGATTTTAGCTTCTCTAAAAAGCTTCCGAACTTGATTAGGCGATTACAATAAGCACAGGGATTAGGGGTCAAGCCTTGAAGGTAGCTATCGATAAAACAATTGATGATTTTCTTCCGGAATAGTTCTCCGGCATCTAAAACATAGTGGGGAATATCTAGCTCAGAGCATAACCGCCTGGCCTGATCTAAACTATCTAAATCACAACAGCGATTCTCTTCAGGGTAAAATTTAAGGGTAAAACCGAACACATCCCAGCCTTTTCTCTTCAAGAGATAGGCGGCAAGAGAAGAGTCAACCCCCCCACTTAAACCTACAGCGATTCTTTTCTTCATTTTTGCTTATCTTGCGAGGTTTTCTTGCGGTAGTCAGCTATGGCTGACTTTAAACCCTCTTCAGCCAAAAGGGAACAATGCATCTTTATCGCCGGTAATCCTTCTAGCTCATTGGCTACATCTTTGTTGGTAATCTTCAGAGCCTGCTCAAAGTTTTTTCCTTTAGCAAGTTCGGTTAGGACCGATGAGGTGGCAATTGCCGCTACGCAACCAAAAGTTTCAAATTTACAATCGGTAATAATGCCGTCTTTAACCTTGATATATATCCACATTACGTCACCACAAATTTTGTTGCCGACCTTGCCAATGCCGTCAGGATCTTCGATCTTGCCCATATTGCGGGGATTGCGGAAATAATCTAAAACCTTATCTGTATAATCAAGATTAGACATAACTTACCATCCTTTCTAACGCTATTTGAGCTTTCTCGATTATTTTTGGGCTCAACTCAATTTTATACTCATCCTTAGTTAAGGCTCGATGCAAATCCAGCAAGGTAGTTCTTTTCATATTAGTACAAACTTTAGCATTCCCTAAAGAATAAAATTCCTTATCGGGATTTTCTTTCTTCAGAAGGTAAATTAACCCTTCTTCAGTACCAACAATAAACTTCTTAGCTTTTGACTCTTTCGCCCGAGCTAACATTCCCGAGGTTGAAAGAACAGAATCGGCAGCCTCTAGGATTTCTTTAAGGCACTCAGGATGAACCATTATCTCAGCATTGGGGTGAAGCTTTCTTGCCTCTTTGAGTTCTGTATAAGAAAAATACTCATGAACAAAGCAATAGCCCGGCCAAATAATTACTTCCTTTTCAGGAACATTCTTCTGCACCCACCAACCTAAATTCTTATCCGGTACAAAAATTACTTTTTTTACCGGAACCTCCTTTACTACTGTAACAGCATTAGCTGAGGTACAGCAGACATCGCTTAAGGCCTTAATCTCGGCAGTTGTATTTACATAACTTACCACCCAAGCATCGGGATGTTTCTGTTTTAGTTCTATGAGCTGTCGGGGCTCAATCATTTCTGCAAGTGGACAGCCAGCTTCTAAAGCCGGAAGGAGCACTTTCTTACCGGGAGATAAAATCTTGGCAGTCTCAGCCATAAATTTCACTCCCGAAAAAACAATAAGCTCCTCGCTTGCCGCTTTAGATATCTTTGATAACCCCAAAGAATCGCCTAAAAAATCAGCGATATCCTGAACTTCGGGAATCTGGTAATTATGGGCAAGCAAAACTGCGTTTCTATCTTTTTTTAACTTTAAGATTTCTGCTCTCAAAGCTTCTTTATCGCAATCTAATCGCATTGTAAACTCCTACTATCTATTTTGCCAAAATGGCGAAATTTTTCTTAATTTCTCAACAATTGGCGGCAAGACCGCTAAAACCTTATCAATCTCCTCCTCGCTGGTATGCCTTCCTAAGCTCATTCGTAGTGAACCATGAGCAATCTCAGCTGATATGCCCATAGCTAAAAGCACATGCGAAGGCTCTAAGGACCCGGACGTGCAAGCGGAACCGCTGGATGCACAAATTCCTTCAAAATCTAAATTTATCAGAATGCTCTCACCTTCGATATGCTTAATGCAAACATTTAAGGTATTAAACATTCTATTGTCAGGGTCACCGTTAGCTTTTACCTTGGGGATACTCTTTAAAATCCCCTGCTCTAGTTTATCTCTAAGAGGTTTTATTCTTTTCGCCTCATCCTCAAACTCAATCTTAGCTAATCGAGCGGCTTCGCCCAGACCAACTATACCAGCAACATTCTCAGTCCCCGAACGTCTTCCTCGCTCATGGCCACCGCCATGAAGAAGCGGGGTAAATTTTACGCCTTTTCTTACATACAAAGCACCTACGCCTTTGGGCCCGTAAAATTTATGCCCGGAAAGAGAGAGTAGGTCCAAGTTTAAGGCTTTTGTGTCTACATTGACCTTGCCTACAGCCTGGACTGCATCACTATGAAAACAAACTCCTTTGCTCTTACAAATATCAGCGATTTCCTTTATCGGCTGAATTGTTCCAACCTCATTATTAGCATACATAATTGAAACTAGAATCGTATCTTCCCTAATACTCTTTCCTAGCTCTTCCAAGCTTATCCGGCCATACTTATTGGCCCCTAAATAAGTTACCTCAAACCCTTGCTTCTCTAAAGCCCCACAAGTATGTAAAACCGCATGATGTTCAATTTTAGAGGTAATAATGTGTCTGCCTTTATCTTGATTAGCAAGAACAATACCCTTTATGGCTGTATTATCAGATTCTGTTCCTCCGGCGGTAAATACAATCTCACTAGTCTCAGCATTCAATAGTTGGGCAAGATTCTCTCTTGCCTCTTCAACTGCCCGCTTTGATTCTTGAGCGAAACGATATACTGATGAAGGATTGCTGTAGATATCTTTAAGATAAGGCATCATCTTCTTTAAAACCCTCTCGTCGGTTGGAGTAGTAGCATTATAATCTAAGTAAATCATCTCTTTCTTCTCTTTACTATCGTAGCCAAAGTTTTATTTTTAAATACCGATTTAACCTTATTATATACTTCTTCTAGCAGATCCTTTACCATACAGTCACCAAAACGCCGGCAGCCAGATGCACCCTTAACGCAATCGATAACTTTACTGCGATTAAGGGCATTATTTACGGCAAGAAGGCTAATCTGAGCAGGAGGTTTATCAAGCATGAAACCGCCTCCGGGACCACGCAGACTCCTTACTATTCCGGCCCGCTCTAGAGGAACCACTAATTTCCTTAAATACTGCAGGGAAATATTCTCCTCATGAGCGATTTTATTAAGCTGCTTAGGCTTATCCCTGCTTCTTGATAGGTTAACTAAAAGCCTTAAGCCATAGGTAAAAGTATTATTAAAATTGAACATAGTATACCTTCTTGGTGTACTATTATAGTAACCGCGATTAATTTGTCAACTATTTTTTAAGGAAAAATCTTCCCTTGATTTAGGGCTTAAACGGTGGGTTTTTTCTGCCAGAGAAATACCTTATCCTTGCGCTTGGCAATAAAGGGGAGCTTAACTCCTCCAACCTCCCCTTTTCCTAGGTTATTTACGAACTTATGATTTATTTGAATACCGCCGACCTTGGCAAAAGAAGCCGGGGTGTTTTTACCGATACAGAGAATTCGAGCGCCTTTTTTTAAACTGGCATTTAATATACGGATTTCAGCTACATTGATTTTCTTATAAAACTTTATTACTTCGCCTAAGTAGACTTTCTCGTAAGTATTCTCTAAAAATCTATTCGGTGATTCTTTAGGCTGACCCCAGTAAAAGCCGCTTGAGAACCCCCGGTTATATACTGTGCTTAATTCCTTTCTTAGCTTCTCTTTTAATGTTTTGGTTAACTTCCCCCTAAAGTAAGAATCGATTGCTCTTCGATATGCCGAGGTTGCTACTCCTACATACTCTGGCGAGCGAATTCTACCTTCAATCTTAAAAGCATTAATTCCAGCTTCGATTAACTTATCGATAAAGTCAATAACACATAAATCTTTGGGACTTAAGATATAATCTTGGCCCGCTATATACTGGCATTCTCCTTGAGTATCGGCAATTATATACTCTCTTCGGCAAGGTTGAATACATTCGCCGCGATTCGCTGACTTTGAAAATGTAAACTCTGAGAGAAAACAGCGGCCGGAGACACTCAAACACATTGCCCCATGGATAAAAGCCTCGACTTCGCAAGCCAGTCTTTCTTTTTTTATCTTTGAAGTTATTTCTTTTATGTCGGCAAGCCTGCACTCCCGAGCCAAGACCACTCGCCTTACCCCGCGCAAAGCATATTCTTTTAAAGCTGAAAAATTCGCCACTGAAGCCTGGGTAGATAAGTGAACCCTTAAGCCTAATTCCCGGGCCTTAGAGAAGACCGCCATATCCCAAAGAATAACTCCGTCTACCCCAGCCCGAGAAGCTACTTTCAAGATCTTAGTCACCTTTGCAATCTCCTTGTTATAAATAATAGTATTTAAAGCCAGGTAGCCTTTGCATTTCTTCTTATGCAAGAACTCAATTACCTTTTTTATCTCTAAGGTGTCGAAGTTAGTTGCCAAATTACGCATACTTAGGCCCTTAACTCCAAAGTAAACACTATTAGCACCCGAGACTATGGCGCTGCGAAGAGAACTCCAATCTCCGGCTGGAGCAACTAATTCAGGTTTTTTTATCATTCTTTTATCTTGATATTTTGATTATTTTATACTCTAGGGTTCCGGCTGGAACATCTACCTTTATAACCTCGCCCTCTTTATGGCCAAGTAAGGCTTTGCCTACGGGAGAAATTACTGAGATTAGCCCCTCAATAGCATTTGCTTCCTCTTGGCCTACCAAAGTATACTCAATCTCATCATCACTATCTAAATCAAGGAGTTTTAGCTTTGCACCGATATAAGCCTTATCAGCGTCAATCTTATTATCCTCAATAATCTCAACCCGGCTTAACTTATCCTCTAGCTCCAAGACTCTAGCTTCATTCTTTGCCATTGCGTCTTTGGCTGAGTGATATTCAGCATTCTCCTTTAAATCACCTAAAGAGCGGGCATGCTCTATGGCAGCAGAGATCTCTTTTCTCTTTACCTTTTTTAAGTGCTCTAATTCCTCAATCAGTTTTTCGTATCCGGCTCTGGTTAAGTACACTCTCTCCATATTCGCTCCGCTCACTACACGAATATCCACGAAAAAAAATCGGATTACCACGAATAATTCGTGGTAATTTATATGTAATTAGTGGTAATTCGTGTTACCTCACTGGCAAGAATAATAGCTTCGGCAATTTCCTTCATCGCAACCCGCTTATTCATGCTCGACTTTCGGATTAAATTATAGGCTTCTTCTTCATTAAGCCCCTGGCTCTTCATTAGCAGCCCTTTAGCCCTCTCTACCTTCTTGCGGGTTTCAAGTTCTTCCTGAACTATTTTAGTCTTGACCATCAACTCAGTATTGACAATAGCTACTGCAGCTTGGTTAGCCACAGTGCTTAAGAGGCTGCTGTCGCTCTTGGTAAATTTATAGGTAGCAGTAGTGTAGCAGTTAATAACTCCGATAACTTTTTTCTTAACCATCATCGGCACGCTTAACATTGAAACCAAGCCTTCTCTCTTGGCCAGCTTCTTCTCCTTATATCGCTCATCCTCTAAAACATTAGGAATAATTATTGCTTTCTTCTCTTTTACTACCAACCCTACAATGCCCTCGCCTACCTTAAGAACTCTCTCTTTCAAATATTCGCTGCTCATAGCCTGAGTGGCCCGTATTTTAAGCTCGTTGGTATTCTCACCGAGAAGCCAAAGAGAACATATCTTTGCCTTCATTACATTAGCAGTTAAGGTAACGACTAGCTTTAACATATCCTCAAGATAGAGATCGCTGGTTATAGCCTTACTTATCTTACCCAGGGTATCAATATAAGCTTTGTAGGGTCTTCTCTTCATAATTACCCTTTAATAATTTTAGGAATCCTCCTAAATTGCAGGAAAGCCTTAACGAAGATAGATTTTACTCCTCTTCTTCCTCTTTTTCAAGACTTTGTTTAAGGAGGTCTCTTATCTCCTCAAGAAGCTGCATTATCTGAATATTTTGGTAATAGAGGGCTCTAACTGCGGTAGCGGTATGAACACTGTCAGGAGTTACTAAATCGGGAGTAGAGCGCAACTCTTCAAGAACCTTCTCAATCTCGGCTAGGTTTTCCTCTGTGCTCTTTATTTTCTTGCCGGCAAAGGTTATCGGTGAAAATACCATTGCTAATCCTAAAAATAATACCAGCAAGATTGTAATTTTCTTATACATATTTCATCTCCCTTTTTTAAGTAAACCTAACTACTCAATCCAGAACATAAAACTCGGCTCTGAAACACTCCCCGATGTATCTTTTGTAGACTTATACTTACCTTTTAAGGTAATAACCCCTAAGCCGCTAGAGACAATCTTCCCGCCGAAGCGGTTAATTATAGCCAAATCAGTAACCGCATCAGGCTTAATTTCACCGAAAATAAAGTTTCCGGTAGTTACAGTGGTGCTCTCTTTTCCGCCAACCGTAAGTGCCTTAGCAATAAAAGTCTGGTCAACAGTTATAGAACCGTTTTCCATATCAATTAAAACATCATCGCTTAGGGTAGGCACCTCAGCCAAATACCAGTTATCCTCATCAGACCAGTTGGTTCCATCGCCTCCGCCGCCCCAAGTTTTATCAGCCGCATAAATTAGTGTAAAGTGTAAAGTGTAAAGTGTAAAGAAAATTGTAAACAAAATTATTATCTTCTTAACCATCTTCCCCCCCTACATTATACATTACATATAAAACATTACACATTCTTTAGGGCCGCACAAATAACCCTGCGCCTTCGATATCCATCTTTGCAACACTAAGCATAACTTTTCCCTCTAAGTTGACAAAATCTTTTATGTCGCTATCGTCGTCATAATCATAAAGGCCGTTAGGGCCTACGGTAAGTAAGTCCAAGCCTTCCTCTATTTTACTTCGCGGATACTCTATATGCACTGGGCGGGCTGCAGGATATTCTATGGTGTAAGACTCAATTGTCGATTTAGATAAGCTTATATGCTCAAACTTTAAATTTATGCGCCAGGACCTTCCAGCCTCGGGCTCAAATAGCAATTCTAACTCATCTCCGCTACTAACCCCGGAAATATTACTTAAAAGAAGGGTGTGGATATCTTTGCTGTCGGGAACCGGAATCTTAATTCCCTGTCGCAGAGGAAGGTATCCTGAACGCATCGGAGCATTACGAAGGTTAACAAAATTAATAAGGCTCTGGTGTTTACCTCCTTTTAATTCCGTCTCCATGTAAATTTCTACACCGGTAATCATATTTAAATCGCTCTCATCGATCCAATTCCGGTCGCTTATTAAATTATTGGCATTATCATAATAACGAAATTGCATCGTAAGAATCTTTACCCCAAAGGGGTTTCGGGAAATGTTCTCTATGCCGCTGGCATCTTCTAAATATACCTGCTGGGTATCCGGATCCCACCAAATCTTTCTGGTTACGCCGGCGCCTTTAGGGTCAGGTTGGTAAGTAAAACGCAGGTCACTGCCCAAGGGTGCGGCAATGCCTAATTTAACCTGAGAAATCGCTGAATCCTCCAAATCTAATATTTTCACCGGAATAATCTGGTATTTACGTGCTTCGGGAAGCTTTATCTCTCCGATAGGAACGCCGGTTCCGGGCTTAACTTTCCGATTTAGGTGGTAAACAAAATCTTCACTGGCAACTGAATGAGTATCGTCTGTCCAGGGAGGTACAAACTCTATATAATCTGAGCCGGCAGCTACTGTCTCCAAGCTATCCATTATGCCATAGGTTCTGGAAGTTCCGTTAACAACCTCTTCCATCACCTCGGAAATTACCTTCTGCAAAGCCAAATGATCCTGAGAATAACCCCAGCTATCTAAGGCAGTATCAAGGCTTAAATAGGTCGCTGCGGTTATTAACCCGGCTATAGCAATAGATATCAGCAGCTCAATAAGAGTAAAACCTCTCCTCATTCTTTAATCTCCCTCCACATAAAGGCACCGATTCCGGTCTTAGCAATCCGGCCAAAGGTGACAGTTCCTTTTTTAATATCGAAATCATACTCTGAAGACGGTGAAATAGTAACTGTCTCAGCTTGATTATTGCTTATTAAAATTTTCGCCAGGCCATTACTAAAGGTAACCGGCGCTTTAGCGGTTGAAGAATAAGCACTGTCATTGTCATACTCCTCTTCTAACTCAATTTGCACCGAAAGCTCGCTCTCAGAATCAATAATATTCCCGTCCTCATCCACCAATTGAATTGTAACCTCAGCAGTACCTATTGCCGAAACAGTTGAAATTACCTCTACAACCGCATTCTTTACCTCTATTAGAGGACTTTCGCCAATAAGATTGGCTGCTCTATCCTCGAAAGCAGCCTCATAGTATCCAGGAGATGAGACACTGGTAAGAAAACTATGTTCCCCTTCATCGCTGCTTTGAAATTGATAAGTCTCAGCTAAAGACAACCCTAGGGTAGTGCTTATATTAACTAAACCCTGATAATTAGGTATAGCTTCACCATTCTCACCCAGGGCACTGAGTGAAATCGCAATGCTCTCGCTAACATAATAAAAATCTCTATTTGAGGAAGGGGGCTCAACCTCAACCGATATGCTGCTTGGTAGAAAACTTATTGAATCACTTATGCCGGTCTTATCAGAATAAGTAGTATCAGAAGCTTTTACCTGTATTGCACCCCAGCGGTTATAAGTAATGTCTTTTTTAACTATGCCTTCTGAGAAATCGCTGCTGACTAAAGATGAGGTAGAAAGGCTGCCGGAACTTCCCTCAGGTGAAATTTCCTCTACTGTTAGGCTAACCGGTCCTTGATAATTGGGCGCAACCGCTCCATCTTCATTAAAAGCACTTACCCTGAGCTCAAAATTCTTATTTACAACTTGAGGGCTATCTACAGAAACCGTAAATGATGATGGAATAAACAGAATCTCACCGGACGTTCCGGTCTTAGAGGAATCAGCCGTATCTTGAACAGAAATCTCAACAACTCCGCAATCAGGGTATTCAAGCTCAATCTGAACTACGCCATTGCTAAACTCGGTTACACTGGCTGGACTAACAGCTAAGGCACCCTCACCGGGAGATATGTAGCTTGCCAAGATTGAGACTTCACCGTCATAAGACTCATCTACGTCACCCTCGTCATCTTTGGCAGTAATTGTAACCGGGAAAGCTCTGCCGGCTACCTGAGGGGTTGTGGCTGCCACAGTAAAAGATGCTACCTCTCTAGATATTCCAATCTGTTGAGAAGCCTCAGTCAAACCCCGGTCAGGATACTCCTTAACAGTAATAAGCGGGGTTCCTTCGTTAGAGTCTTCATAGTAGAAGGTAATTTGCTGGGCGTCTTTAGGGATTATTACCTGAGTTACTGCTGACCAATTAGTCTTATCTAAGGAAAATTGCCCGGTGCTTGAGGTTGATTTAAGGTCTAAGACAAGATTTGTCCAGGCAGTCTGGGGTTCAGAATAAGCATTCTGCAACTGAACAGTAATAGCTTCTGAAGGAATATCTTCCTTTATATTCTGCAAGGCAGTAATTACCTCTAACCTATCTATAAAATAGACACACAAATCATCAAAATAAGTGTCATCATCGCGAGTAGTGCTGTAGACTCCTTCCAAATTAATTTGGCTTAAAGAATCGATCGAGGTATCAATAAAGTCAAGGTTAGCCACATCGGCAATAAATTCTGCTTCCGGTTCAGCTACCGGCTCAATATAAATATCATACTCATGGTCATCAAAATCCACTTTTAATAAAACTCTGTACCACTCCCCAGCAGTGAAGGTCTCTGTGGTATCCTGCCAAGTAGAGCCATCAGAAGCGTAAATCTTTCCGGTATAGTCAAAGGCAACTGCAGCAATTTTCCCGGTTGGAACACTTCTTGCCTCATTACCTACACCGGCATTTACAATGAACTCTATCCAGCAAGGTGAAACGCTGCCATAAGTAGCGCTGCGGCTAACCCTAACTGTAGTCTCGTCACCAGTAAGCTCTAAAGCATTGCCGTCATTACTACAGGTAGTTCCATCCTGAGTCATTGCGCATGAGGCCGCTCCCTGGTCGACGCTCCAGGAATCAAGGCCATTAATTGTAGTATCAACCTGCCAGTCGTCAAAATCATCATAGTAGCTATCAACAACAGCACCTTGAACCCTTAAGGGATAGATAAATACAAGCAAAAGCACTAATAGGGGCCAAATTATTCTTCGCATCTTCTTTCCACCTTTAAAAACATAAACTTCCACCTTTCATCTACCTTTCTTTGACAGCGCTTTCACAAAGCGCGGCAGAATCGCTATATTCTTCACTTTTATTTTATTCTCCCCCACTTAAATTTTACCCTTTTTAGGGGTAATATTCAAGCATATATTCAAAAGAAGTGTGTGAAAGCGGTTTTAAGATATGAAATTTTGGGGATAGTGCCAATAGGTATTCTGGTTGATTAAAGTAGGGTGTACCCAAGTAGGACGTCTGTTAAACCTGTATCTGGTTGAGATCTGATCTCAACCACTATTTTTCTAAATTTTCAATATCAGCCAAGTCTTGATATCTGCCACTAGCTTTTTTATTTTTCTTTAAATCATCAAGGGATATGAAATTTATATCTATAGCGTCTATAGTGACAATTTTTCTGTTTCGGTAGCATTCAGTAAATTCGACGCCATCAATAGATGTTAAGATTTCTATACGTAAGGGGGGAATTCCCATTCGTATATTCTTTTCTTTTTCTAAGAATAACTCTTCTTTTAATTCGGGGTTATCAAAACCGAATTCTTTTAAAACTTTAGCGGTTTTATGGGCATTATCCTTGGAAGTGGCTATCCAGATATCCATATCTCCGGTAGCCCGAGGATATCCATAAAGGGCAACAGCATAACCACCAACTACTAAATACTCAATTTTTTTTGAGTTGAGTAATTGCAAAAGTTCTTTGAAGTCTTGTGGTAGATGGATCATAATCGAATACAATTTTTCTTAATTGTTCCAGGGCTTCTATTCTTTCCAGATAACTCTTTTTCATCCAATAATCATGAAGATTATCGTCATGCATAGAAGTTATTTTTAAAGTTTTTTTATCCATGAATTAATTATACCACATTTATTCAGCTTTATTCTATTTATTTCTGTCCTAGAAGTATTCTGGTTGATTGAAGTAGGGTGTACCTAAGTAGGACGTCTGCTAAACCATTAGCCTTGCCGCATAATTAAATCCGTAAAAATAATTATGCAAATTTTTCTCACTGGAACGGTAAATATTATTATAAACAAAATAATCTACTAAAACCTCTCTTAAGCGGGTTAATTCCTTGAGCCTGCTTTTTTTCGCACCATTAATTGTAAGGTCTAATAGCTCTAAAGCCCGCTCAAAAGACAAGCGGCTGTAATTACGGTTGCCCTTAGCTTTCCATTTAATCGCTCTTTCTACCTCACTGCCGACGTTAGCCATTTGTTGGCAAAAAGATAATTTTACCCAATTCTTCTCTGCTAATTGCCTGTGTTGAAAAGTCATTTCTGTATAAGCTTATTTAAGATACCTATAATTTCTTTTCTCACCCTCTCATCATCAACTCCGCGGCTTCTGTTTCCCTGCGAGGGCCGCAAGTTTATCATCGAATCAAACTCAATGAAATCTTCTCCGCATAATTCCGGATAAATATTAATGCCCCACAGGTCTTTTTGTTTTGAACCGTTCTCCAAAAGTAAAGCTTCTTCATCGGCATGTAATTCTCCGTCCATAGCCATTATTTTCTTATCTATATCGACTACTGCTTTAACCATATTGCCAAACATCCTCTCAGCCATTTGCTTGATTTCATCTAAAGATATATTATCGGTTATAATTTTCATCTTATTTTTAAATGGATTTAGCTAAAATACGCGGCCACATATTTTATATATTACCCTTAATATGTAATATGTCGAGTTAAATTTTAAGTATGTTATTCTGAGATTTAAATGGGGCGCGTTGTACTAATGGGAAGCGCTCCTTTTTGTTGAGGCGAAACCTCAACCGGATTTGGGTCCTGGAAGTATTCTGGTTGATTAAAGTGGGGTGTACCTAAGTAGGACATCTGCTAAACGCCCCTTCCTTAGTTTAACTGTCTCAAGCCTTGCCAGCTGTTTTTGTGGCTTCTAGGACGACGAGTCCGGGGGCACGGTTAAATATAGCCAAGGACTGGTCATCTAGCGATGTCTTTTTTAAATTTAATAGAGTAGATAATCCGGCTTATTACATTTCATTAGGTGTAGTAGACTATGGTAGTGGTCAACATGGGTATCACTGGTCAATGTTTTCTGGAGGTGTGGATTATACTAATTTTTTGACATTTCGAAACGGCAAAGTCGGCATCGGAGACACGAGTCCGTCATACAAACTAGACGTGAATGGAACAATAAGAGGATATGGAATCACAGATTCATCAGATGTTAGATTAAAAAAGAACATAACAACATTAGATTCTGCATTAGATAAGATAACTCAACTAAGAGGAGTATCTTACGACTGGAGAACAGATGAATATCCAGAACTGGATTTATCAACATCAACTCAAATAGGCATAATAGCCCAAGAACTAGAACTGCAATATCCAGAATTAGTTAATACAGACATTGACGGATACAAGTCAATCCAATATGGCAAATTAACAGGCGTTTTAATAGAGGGGATTAATGAAATAATAAATATATTAGATATAACAGACGCGCCGACGAGTACGCCGTCTATGTATGTGGATAGCAACGGCAAC
>CAZPYY010000008.1:0-29338 GCA_964590995.1 uncultured Planctomycetia bacterium
GAGTAGTTGCTCCAATAAGGGTAAAAGGTTTGAGATTAAACTTAACGCTCTTAGCATAAGGACCTTTATCAATAATAAAATCTATTTGGAAATTCTCCATTGCCGGATAGAGAAACTCCTCGACAACCTTTGAGAGACGGTGTATCTCGTCGATAAACAAGATATCTCCGGCCTCAAGATTAGTTAAAATCCCTACCAGGTCTCCGGCTCTCTCTATAGCTGGTCCGCTGGTAGCAGTAAGTTTCGCCTTCATCTGGTGAGCAACACAATAAGCTAAAGAGGTCTTACCTAAGCCCGGGGGCCCGGAAAGAAGCAGGTGCTCTAAGGGCTCGGATCTCTTCTTAGCAGCTTCTAAGGAGATCTCTAAAGAAGAAATAACATTCTTCTGGCCTAAAAACTCTTTTAGATTCTTTGGCCGAAGAGAAAGATTAATAATCTGCTCTTCTTCATTCTCTTTCCAATAATCAGTAAATCTCTCTTCGCTCATTTTAGTCTTGCAGACGTCCTACTTAAGGATACCCTATAGATATATAGCACAGATTGTGCAGAAATAGAATGTCCTTAAACAGGGCGCCAGCCATAGATTACGCAAAAACACTCTCCCTGCGGGCGATTAAAATCGAACCGAAAAGATCTTCCTGTATAGCAGCAATCTCTTTTAACTTCATTAGCTCCAATATGGCTAAAAATGTAACTACAATTTCCAATTTATTCTTGGCTGAAGAAAACAGCTCTTCCAAAGAAACCCTTTCTTTAACCAAGAGAAGATGTAATAAGTCATGAATTTTATCCTCTACTGTAAACTCATCCTTAACAACCTCAAAGAAAATATCTTTAGGAATCTCTTTAAGGGCATTCTTAAAAGCACTAATCAGATCAAATATCGATGCTTCGATATAAACCTCGCCAGTTGGAGAATCGGGTGTCGGACGCTTAAAATACCTGTTCCTCTCTATTTCCTTCTCTCTTAGGAACTCTGCTGCCTCTTTAAACTTCTCATATTCCAGAAGTCTTCTTACTAACTCTTCCCGAGGATCTTCTTCCTCGTCCTGAGGCTCCTCTTCACAAGGAAGGATCATCTTGGACTTGATACTAATTAGGTTAGCGGCAGTAACTAAGTATTCAGAAGCAACATTTATATCTAGAAGCTTCATCAACTCTAAAAATTGCAAATATTGTTCTACAACTTTGGCTATGGGAATATCATAGATATTAAGATGGTCCTTCTTTATAAGATAAAGAAGTAAATCCAAAGGCCCTTCAAAAATATCTAATCTTATCTTCATCTTTTAGCTACAATAGTTTCTCTATGTTCTTATTGCTTTTTTCTATTTTTTATAACTTTGTTATCTGGCAATAGCACTGATGGATACAATTTATCGGTTTAGGATTCGCCTAAACCGAGGCACCCGGAAAAAGTTGCGGTTTAGGCGAATCCTAAACCGCCATCCTGTCCAGTTCACCCGGCTCCGCCTTTGGCGGAGATTGTATACATACTAAATCTTTAAGGCCTCTTTAACTTCTGAGATGGTTTTTTGTGCCCGATCTCTCGATTTCTTTCTGCCCTCATCTAAAATATCTCTTAAGTAATTCTTCTTTTTCAAAATCTTTCTCTTCTCTTCTCTCTTGGGAGCAATAAACTCTTCAAGAATTTTTACCAATTCACTCTTACACTCCCGGCAACCCCTGTCGGCTCCCTTGCATTCTTTAGAAACTTGGGATTTTTTATCGGGAGCAAAGATAGAGTAATAATCAAAGACATTACAAACATCAGGGTGGCCAGGATCATTCCTTCTCTTTCGAGCCGGATCAGTAAACATTGAAAGAACCTTACGTTTTAGGCTCCCTGAATCTTCAGATAGCTCAATGCAATTATTGTAGCTCTTGCTCATCTTTCTTCCGTCTAAGCCTAAGAAACGCGGAACCGAAGTAAGTAAGGCTTGGGGTTCAGTAAAAACCTTGCTCTTGTAGATAAAATGAAAACGTCTGAGAATCTGCCGGCATAATTCCAAATGTGGCAGCTGATCTTCACCAACCGGAACAAAATTAGCTTTATATAGAAGAATATCTGCGGATTGCAAGACCGGATAGCCTAAAAAAGCGTGGGTATTTATATCCTTATCCTTTAATTGGACAAGCTGTTCTTTAAAGGTTGGGCATCTAAATAACCAACCCAAAGGAACTAGGGTTGAAAGAATCATGTATAGCTCCAGATGTTCCGGCGCCTCGGATTGTATGAAGATAACACTCTTTTTTGGATCTATTCCATAGGCTAACCAATCACTGACATTATCCAAGACAGAACCTTTAATGATTGAGGAGTTTTTATACTCGCTCATCAGCGCATGCCAATCAGCAACCATGAAAAAACACTTATACTCCTCCTGCAGCATTATCCAATTGGATAATGCTCCTACCCAATGCCCAAGGTGTAACTTTCCAGTAGGTCTGATCCCGCTCAAAATTATCTTCTTCATCTCTTACCTACAATAGTTTTCTATTCTTTTATTACTTCTCTTCCCCATTTTAAAACTTTGTTGTCCAGCGTTAGTGATGATGGATATAATATATTATTGGGGCTTCGCCTCAACAAGCTTGCTTCACAAGATTATATACATCTCTGTTCTCATTTTAATTTCCGAGCGATTACCTCTTCGTTAAACACATCAATAACATCACCCTCTTTAACTTTATCATAACCTATGCTGATACCACATTCAAGACCTTCGGTCACCTCTCTAACATCATCTTTGAATCTCTTTAAGGTCTGAATCTTGCCCTCAAAGATTACCTCATTATCCCTAAAGAGGTTACATACTGCTCCTCTTTTGATCTTTCCCTTCTCTACCATAGATCCAGCGATTATCCCAGCTCTCGATAACTTAAATACTGTCTTTATCCTGGCTCTTCCTAGGAAGGTACGCTTTATCTGAGGAGTTAATAATCCTTCTACTGCACCCTTAACATCATCAATAAGCTCATAAACAATCTTATAAGATCTAGTCTCAATACCTTTCTTTCGGGCTAATTCTCTAACCCGGGCATCAATGCTAACCTTAAAACCCACTACGATAGCATCAGTAACTTCAGCCAAAAGAATATCTGAAAAGTTTACTGCTCCTACCCCTTTATGGACAATGGTTAACTCCACTTCCTTGGTGGGAATTTTCTTTAAAGCCCCTTCAACAGCCTCTAAGGTACCGCCAACATCAGCCTTAAGAATGATCTTTAATTGCTTTAAGTTCTCTTCCTTTACTTTTTTATATAAATCTTCTAATTTAAGGTGAGTTACTGGGGTAAGCTTCTTCTTGGCTTCCTCCTCTCTTCTTTTCTTGGTGATTTCCCGAGCACTCTTTTCATCAGGCACAACTAATAATTGTTCACCGGGATTAGGCACACCATTTAAACCCAAGATCTCGGCCGGATAAGCTGGTAGAACTTCTTTTAGAGATTTAGCTCTATCATCATGCATTGCCCTTATTCTTCCAGAATAAAGACCACAGATATACCAATCTCCAATTTTCAGCACCCCCTCCTTAACTAAAACTGTGGCTAAAGAACCTTTGCCTTTAGATAATCTTGCCTCTACTACCACTCCGATAGCTGGACGTTGGTAATCTGCTCTTAACTCCATGATGTCAGATTGGAGAATAATTAAGTCTAAGAGAGCATCTATTCCCTCGCCGGTCTTAGCTGATACATTTACAGTAATGGTCTTACCTCCCCAATCTTCAGGAACCAGCTCCATCTTAGAGAGCTGTTGCTTTACCATATCAATATTAGCATTGGGTCTATCAATCTTATTAATAGCAACAATTATCGGAGCTCCTGAGGCCTTAGCATGATCAATAGCCTCTACTGTTTGAGGCTTAACACCCTCATCAGCTGCTACTACAATAACTACAATATCAGTAATATCGGCACCGCGCGCGCGCATGGCTGTGAAGGTTTCATGACCGGGAGTATCTAGGAAAGTAACTCTTCCTTTATCCAAAGTTACCTGATAAGCACCAATGTGTTGGGTAATTCCTCCAGTCTCCCTCTCGGTAACTTTACTCTTTCGAATATAATCAAGAATACTTGTCTTTCCATGATCAATATGCCCCATGAGAGTAACTACCGGAGCGCGCTTCTCTAAATGCTTAGACTCAACCCTTAGAATCTCCTCTTCTTTAGAGATCTTTTCTTTCAAGTTAACCTTATAATCATAAGCAATCTCTCGTGCACACTCTTCACTCACGCTCTGATTAATAGTAAAAAACTTACCCTTCTTTACTAAGTCGGTTAAAAGTTGCGAGGGTTTTTTACTTAACTTTACAGCTAAATCTTTAATCGTAATTGGAAAACTCACCTCAATAACATTTTCCTCAATCTCTTTACGATCTAGCTCTCCAATCTCCTGCTTAATGATCTCAGCTGTATCCGCATCCACGCTAGACATGTGATTTTTCACAGGAAAATTAAGCGCTTTTAACTTCTTAATTAGCTCTTTACTATCTATGTTTAGCTCTTTAGCTATCTCATAAATTCTCATCTTTAGTTGTCTCCTTTTTCTCCTCTTTTGCCGCCTCTTTTGCAGCCACTACTTTCTTTGCCTCTTCTATTATGCTAGCTGCCTTTTTCTCTCCTATGCCCTTAAGCGAAGAGAGCTCAGCGGCTTTAGCCTTAGCCAAGGAGTTTAAATTATTATACCCGGCATCTACTAAAGTAGCAGCTACTTTCTTGCCTACAGCTTTTAGAGCAAGTAGTTTCTTAATATTCTCTTCAATACTCTCTCGGGAACGAACATCTATCTCCCAACCTACTAATTTTGAAGCCAGGCGGACATTCTGCCCCTTACGTCCGATAGCTAAAGAGAGCTGATCAGCAGCAACTAAAACTTTAGCTCTCTTGTTATCGCGGTTTAATTCAATCATTGAAATAATTGCCGGGGAAAGAGCCATCTTGATAAATTCTTTTACATCCTCGCTCCATCTTACAATATCAATCTTCTCTCCTCTTAACTCCTCGATTATGCTCTTTACCCGTGAACCTCTTATTCCAACACAAGCACCGACACAATCAACCTTATCGTTTTTAGAGAAGACAGCAATCTTTGTCCTCTCGCCAGGATCGCGAGCAATTGCTTTTACCTCAACAATTCCCTCGCCAATTTCAGGAACTTCTAAATCAAATAGTTTGCGGATTAAACCTTCGTGCCTGCGGGAAAGAATTATCTGCACACCTTTTTCCTTCTTAACCTCATAGACAAAAGCTTTAACCCTCTCGCCAATACGAAAGTGATCGAGGGGGCTTAAGAAGGAGTTAGGGATTATACCTTCAGCCTTACCCATAAGGTCCAAGATAATAGCTTTTCTCTCTAGGCGGTAAACAACACCTCCGACAATACTACCCTCTTTGTCCTTATAGCCATTATAGATATTATCCTTTTCAGCCTCTCTTATCTTCTGGATTATCACCTGTCGGGCTGTCTGAGCAGCAATCCGGCCAAATTCATTAGATACTATTTCTTTATCGCCGACGTAAACATGGATATCTCCTTTTTCAGGATCGATCTCTACCCTGGCCTCAGCATCCTGAGAAGTTATCTTAACAATCTTCTTCGCCGCTATAGCTAAAGCTTGCTTAATAGCTTCGATAAGAATATTTTTATCTATGCCTTTTTCCCTTTCTAGTTGTGCAAGTACACTTAAAAATTCTTTTTTCACCTTTATAAACCTCCTTTAATGATGACGATTTTAGTGGGCATTATTTAATTTCTATTTTCTCCTTGCCCACTTTAATTTTATTAAAATTAATTTTTAGGATTTTGTCTTTATAGTCTAATGACAATTTGCTATCGTCAACCGCTAAAACTTGACCTTCTAAATACTCTTTGCCTTCAACAGGCCCATTCAACCAAAGAGAAATATTTCTCCCTTTGACTTTAAGAAAATCTTTAAAAGTGTGGAGCTTTCTATCTAGGCCAGAAGAATTAACTTCTACTGCATAATCGGAACCTAAATTACCGCTCTCCTCCAAATAAGCAACAACTCTTTTGTTAATAGCCGCACAACTATCTAAGGTTATGCCGCCTTCAGGAAGATCAACTATACAACGTAAGATATTCTTCCCGCTGGAAGGATGAATCTTAAACTCTAGCAGCTCTACCCCCGCTTCTTTAACAATATCTTGAACTTTGAGTTGAATTTGCCTATTCCTATCTACCATACTCACCTTTTAAAAACTTTATTAGCCCTTCTTTCTTAAAGGCCTTACTCTCTTTTGTTTTTCTCACCTCTAAATCTATAGTTTCATCTTTGAGGTATTTCTTGCCCATAATTAGAATATAAGGATTGCCGAGTAAATAAGCATCGTTAAACTTAACCCCGGCAGCTTCTTCGCGATCATCAACTAATACTGAAAAGCTCTCCTTCTCTAAAGCCTTTTCTAGCTCTAAAGCTTGGGGTAATAATTTGCTATCTAAAACTACCAAGCTTAGATCAAAAGGACTTACCCCCCTAGGCCAGACTAAACCCTTTTGGTCAGAATTAACCTCAGCTATAGCTGAGAGAACTCTACTTACTCCAATGCCATAACAACCCATTATAAAAGGCAGCCTCTTGCCGTTCTCATCAAGAAAGAGAGCTTCTTGGGCCTCGGAATACTTTGTCCCTAATTTAAATACATGGCCAATCTCAATCATTCTCTTCTCATTCAGCTTCTTCTTGCAATCCGGGCACCTACCTTCCTTCGTAAAATACTTTGCACAACCAGGACAATAAAACAATATATCCTCTCCGATATCTCCAGGAACCATAAACTCATGGGACAGGCTTCCGCCCATAGCTCCGGGGTCTGCTTCAATATCTATAAAATCCAAACCACACTCGGTAAATATATCTTTATAGGCCGCAAACATGCTTTCATAATTCTTATCTAAGCCTTCGTTATCTTTATCAAAGCTATAAGCATCTTTCATAATGAACTCTAAGCTACGCATTAGCCCGAAACGAGGCCGGGGTTCATCACGAAACTTTGTCTGAATCTGATAGAGTAGCACCGGAAGCTGTTTGTAAGAGAAGACCAGGCGCCGAATGATCTCGGTAATTTCTTCCTCATGAGTGGGACCTAAGCATATGTCTCTATCCTTGCGGTCTTTAAACCTAAACATCACCTCTGCTAAATCTTTCTCCCGACCGGTCTTCCGCCAAATCTCTATAGGTTGAAGAGCGCTCATGAATAACTCTTGAGCTCCTTTTGCGTTCATGTGTTTTCGAATAATATTATTAATATTGTCCAACACTCTGTAACCTAAAGGAAGATAGGAATATATTCCTGATGAGACCATAAAAAGAAATCCCCCTTTAAGAAGCAACTTATGACTTTTGCACTCAGCAGCTTTAGGGTCTTCTCTCTGAGTAAAAATAAAGCTCTTTGAAAATAACATTCTTTCTCTCCCTACCTATTCCTTAAAAATACTCTCGCTAATCTCGATACCTTTCTTCTTAAAGATTGGCAAGAATTCCGGTATATTTTTATCTCCATCTTTGCCTCACTTCTTTAATTAAATCGGCCACTATCTTTTTCTCACTACTTTGACCTAAAATCTTATCTTTTTTAAAAATTACAGCTTTCTTCTTCCCGAAAGCAACACCAATATCAGCCTGATAAGCTTCACCAGGACCGTTAACTACACAACCCATAATCGCAATACGTACTGGCTGCTTAATCTTCTCCTTCTCAAGAGCTTTTTTAAACTTATCTACGATGCTTACTAAATCTACTTCACAACGTGAACAAGTAGGACAAGAGATAATTTCCGGACCGAATTGACGTAAATTAAGAGCCTGTAGAATATATTTGGCTACTCTTATCTCCCACAACGAAGGAGCAGTCAATGAAACCCGGATAATATCTCCTAGGCCTTGGTGAAGAAGACTACCCAACCCTAATGATGATTTAGCTATCCCCTCTAAAAAAGGACCAGTAGCTGTGACCCCTAAGTGTAAGGGGTAATTGTGTCTCGTAGAAAATAGCTCGTTAGCTGCGATTGTAGATAAAACGTCTGAACCTTTCAGAGAAACCATTATATCAAAGAAATTTTCCCCTTCCAAGGTTTTAAGGTATACTTCTGCTTCCTTAACCATTTGAGTCCCCAAGGCCTTAGGCGATGAGAATTTACGCTTAAATCCTCCAGAATTAACCCCAACTCTAATAGATACGCTTGAGGCCTTAGCAGCTCTAGCAATTTCTTTAACTTCTTTCGACTTTCGGATATTTAAAGGGTTTAGGCGAATACCATCAAAATCCCGATCAATTGACATAAGAGCTAAATTAGCATGAAAATGTACATCAGCGACTAAAGGTATCTGGATGTGTTTCTTAAGAAGCTTAGCCACTGAGGCATCCTTCTCCTCCCGAACCGCTACTCTTATAGCTTCAGCTCCTTCCTTCTCCAGAGCCTTAGCTTCTTTAATAAGATTCTTAGTATCCTTAGTGGGGGTCTTAAGCATCCCCTTTATCCGTACTGGATTTTTTCCGCCAACACCTAGATCTCCTATTTTCACTCTCTTACTCATAATAAAACGATTACACAGATTTTAATAATGATTATAGAGATTTTCTACTCGCTGGTGAAATTCTTTTTGCCATCTGTGTAATCCCTTTCTTTTATCTCTGTAATCTCTTTTTTATTTAAAATCTTAGGTCCAAAACGAACAATATCATTATAAAAGATAAAGATAATCAGAAAGATAAGAAAACATAAACCTAGACGGGTTAAGTTATCCTCAACCTTCTCGCTTACCGGCTTACCTCTTACTCTTTCCAGAAAAAAGAAGATAAGGTGTCCGCCATCTAATACCGGTATCGGAAATAAATTTATAATCGATAAACTTATGCTCAAGGCAGCTACAAGGTGTAAAGTAGCAACGATCCCAATTTTGATTACCTCAGAGGTAATATAATAAATTCCCACTGGTCCGGCTATGGCCTCTTTAAAAGGAATTATTCCCAGCATCATAAAGAGAAAACCCTTAATCACTAAAAAGGTAAGGTTGAATAAAGATTCAAATCCTTTAACTATCGCTTGAGGAAAGTTATACTTAATAGTTTTTATTTGAGAAGAAATACCTACGCCTATTATTGACACATTTCTCTTCTTGCCAAAATCATCAGTTATCTCCTTCTGACGCAAGGGGATACTTAAAGATAAAATTTCTCCCTCCCGCTCAATACGAAGATTAACTCTATCTTTGGCTTGATAAATCTCTTTAGCCATATCCAGCCAATGCTCAACTTCCTTGCCATCTACGGCTAGAATTCTATCGCCTTCCTGTACTCCCGAGCTTTCAGCCGGATAATCCTCCAGGACACTGCCAATTACAGAATCAGGATAAGGAAAACCAATCAAAGCAATAATACAGAATATAACTAAAGCTAAGAGGTAGTTAAATAAAGGTCCGGCAAAAACAATTTTTGATTTTATTCCTACCGGCTTCGATAAAAATTCATGCTCAAACCCTTTATGTTCCTGGCGGGTATCGCCAGCCATCTTTACATACCCGCCAAGAGGAAAAGCGCAGACTACAAATTCCGTCTCTTTACCCTTTCTTCTAAACAGAACCGGGCCAAAACCTAAAGCAAACCTCTCTACTCTTACCCCTAAGCGCTTAGCGGCAATATAATGACCGAACTCATGGATTACGATCAAAATGCTAAAGATAACTCCAACTGTGATCATGCCGATAAAATTCATAATCTATTTAAATACTCCTCTGCTCTTCTTCTTGCCCAATCATCCCAGAAAAAAACATCGCTTATTCTCTTTATCTTACTAGATTTATAGTTTCGGAAGATATGAGCCATCGCCCTATATATATCAATAAACTTTATTCTCCTTTTTAAGAAATAATCTATAGCGACCTCATCGACAGCATTTAGAATAACTAGAGAGTTATCTTCTTTTTTTGCAGCTTGCAAGATTATCTTCAATAAAGGATAATCTTTATAATTAAGAGGTTTAAAATTATAAGAAAAACTACTCTTAAAATTCACCCCTTCCTTAGAATTAAGACGCTTAGGATAACAAAGAGCATGAGAAATTGGCATCTTCATATCTGGAGGGTAAAGGCAAGCGAACAGGGTGTTATCTTTATACTCTAAGAGAGCATGAATTGCTGACTCTTTATGAAGAACAATGCCTATTTTCTGATAATCTAACCCGAAAAAATAATGGGTTTCTATAACTTCAAACCCTTTATTAACCAGGGTAGCACTATCTACAGTTACCCGCTTACCCATCTTCCAGGTAGGATGATCTAAAACTTTTCTAACCCCGACCTTAGCTAATCTGCTCTTACTATAACCAGCCAAAGCTCCTCCAGAAGCAGTAAGATAGACTTTACGAAGATCATCTCGGTACCCTCTCCTACCTCTTGCCCCGCCTAGGCCAGGGCTTCGGCGGACAGGCTCAATAAGTTGAAAAAGAGCATTTATCTCACTATCTACAGGTAAAATTTGAGTATTGAAACTCTTAGCCCTCTTAAATACCAATGGTCCAGCAGTGACTATAGACTCTTTATTAGCTAAGGCTATACGCTTACTATTAGCAATAGCTATTAAAAGAGGTTTTAGGGATGAAATCCCTGCAATAGCCATTACCGCTATATCTGACTTAATAGAAGAAAATTCCTCTATCCCCCTTTGGCCAGAGAAAAGCTTAATGCCTTTGCCTAATCTCTTTTTTAAACTCTTAGCTTTACCTTCATCCCTTACACAAACAGACAAGGGACGGAATTCCTTAATCTGATTATAGAGAGCATTAATATCCTTATTGGCACAAAGACCAATAACCTTAAGCTTGCCCTTACTCTCTCTAATTACGCTTAAAGCATTCTTGCCAACTGAGCCGGTTGAACCAAAAATAACTACTTTATCCTTCATCCTTAATAAACTACCGCATCATCGTGAGATAGAGATAAAATGTCGGCGCTGTAAAAATTAAGCTGTCAATAACATCGAGAATCCCTCCCATACCCGGGAGGAGCTTCCCGGAGTCTTTGACCTGACAATCTCTTTTAATAAGCGACTCAAAAAGATCGCCTAATTGTGCGATTATAGCTAAGATTATAATGAGAAAGAACTTCCCCCAAAAATTAATACTCCCAATAAATAAAGAAAAGATAATTCCTACACCTAAACTGGTAAAGAACCCGCCAATAGCTCCCTCTAGAGATTTCTTGGGACTTATTCTCTTAAGCAAGCGGGTCTTACCAAATTTCTTACCCCAAAGATAAGCGCCGGTGTCCGAAGATTTGGTCACCAAAATCAGGAATCCGGTGAGCATAGCTCCCTCAGGAAGCTGCCTTATCCGGATAAGAAATGAAAAACACCAAGATATATAGATTACCCCAAAAACCGTAGCTGAAATAGATAGTATTGATTGATGGGCATCCTTCTTGGTCAACTCCGAGAGAAAGAGAACAAAGACACCAATAACTACAAATAAAAACTGCCACCCTTCTTGGATAGAAAAGCGAAAATATATAGTTACCGGAATAAGTACTCCGACTAAAAGCCCTAGGGGCTTAAATAGCCTTACCCCTTTCTTCTCAACCATATAGAAGAACTCATAAAGAGCAGCTAAAATTAGTAAGCAACAAAACAACCCACAAAGCGGGTAGTAAATCACACAGAACACTGTAAGTATACTTAAAATACTAAACGGAAATAAGCGCCTTTCCATAAATTGCCCCAAATCTCCTATCCCTTTGAGAATAAGCTTTTATCGCCTTATGCAAGTGTTCTTTATTAAACTCCGGCCAAAAAACTGGGGTAAAGTAAAATTCACTATAGGCTAAATCCCAGATTAAAAAATTGCTTATTCTCTTTTCCCCGGAAGTTCTAATAAGCAAATCCGGTGCCGAAATATCACCCAAAGAAAGATACTTATTAAACAGCTTCTCATCTATATCTTCCCAAGATATACTTTTGCCCACACACTTCTTGGCTATTCTTTTTGCCGCATTAACAATATCCCATTTTCCTCCGTAATCTAGGGCTACGTTAAAAGTAAAACTCTTGTTGTTCTTGGTAACATCTTCGGTCTTCCTTATCTCTTCAATGACCTTTTTACTAATCCTGTCTCTTCTCCCGATTACCTTAAACTTTATATCCTTTTTTATAAGTTCATTCCGGTAATCCCGCAAAAACCTAATTAAATAGGAGAAGATAAACTCTATTTCCTTTCTTGGCCTATCCCAATTCTCAGTAGAAAAAGCAAATATGGTTAAGGCCTTCACCCCGATTCTTTTGGCTTCTCTAAGAATTTCCTTAACTCTTTTTGCTCCTTCACGATGGCCAGCCATACGAGGCAACATCCTCTTTTTAGCCCACCTCCCATTTCCATCCATAATTATAGCTATATGATAGGGTACTTCCATTTTTGTCTAAAATAAAAGGGGGCTTCTGCCCCCTTTTGTAAGAATACATTAACTAGTCTTGCGGGTTATTCTGTGCCGAGCTTCTGCTTCATTAGCTCTTCTTTTAGATTCTCCTCTAATCTCTCTTTTAGCTTCTCTGTTTTTGCATTCTCTTCTTTAAGATCTTTTATCTTAGCATTTAATTGTTTGGTCTCTTCAGCCAAGTCGCTATTCTCAGCTTTTAGGTCCTCGACATTCTTCTCGAGACTTATATTTTTAGCTAACTCTTGCTTATAGACTCCCGATAAAGCATTCATCTTAACCAAAAGAGATACGCCAGCGATAACTAGAACCACGATCAAACCAATTAAAAGACTTATTATCAACGGGTTATCTTTCATTTCAACTCCTCCTCATTTATTTCTGGAGACTCCTCTCCAATTTTTTCCTTCACCGACTTAGGCAAAATAACAATCTCTACTCGCCTGTTAAGCTGTCTTCCTTTAGCTATACTATTGGAAGCAATCGGCTGGTGCTCTCCATAACCAATCGCCGATAATCTTCCGGAAGCAATACCCCTCTTCTCCAAATAATGAACTACACTTAAAGCGCGTTGAGCAGAAAGCTCCCAGTTTGATTTCCAGCGAGAGTGTTTTATTGGTTCGTTATCAGTATGCCCTTCGATCCCGACCTTATTGCCAGGAACCGTTTCTTTAAGGATTTTTATTACTTTATCTAAAATCGGAAGACTTTCTCCTCTTAGCTTTGCCTTTCCGGAATCAAAAAGAACTTCAGCTACAAAGGTAATTACCAAACCCTTCTCAGCCATAGTCAAGCTTACCTTCTTTTCCTCTATCTCTTTAGCAAGACGGCTCTCTAAGAGGTTGCTAGCGTCTCTTAGCTTCTCCAGCTCGCCCTCTAAGACCTCTATTTTTTCAAGATCTGAGCGTCTCCCTTTCTGAAAAATTACCATACATCCATTTAAAACTAAGAGAGAAATAACTAATAAAATAAGACTTGTTTTACGCATCACTACCTCCTTTTAAATTAACGGATTTAGCCTATCATAATCGGCTTTACAAGTCAAGGGGTTTGATTATTTCTTGGTGCTTTTTTCCAATAAATCAAGAATCTTGTTCAATTTCTTAGCAAGAGGACCCAGAATGTCTCCTTTTCGCAGATACATTCGAAGTGAATAGTTACCAGCTGCCACATCATCTAATATCTTCTCTATACGGGAGATTGCTCCAAAACCATAGTGCAAAAGGTAACCTAGGGTTGCTACAAGAAAAAGCCCTATGCTTACTAGGACAACTTGAAAGATAAGGTATAAGACCTTATTGGTAAAAACCTCCTTACCTCTCTCAATTAGCTCTATAGAACCAAAGACATTGATAAATGCAGAGAGAATGATTAGGGATAAAATAAAATTAAAAATTCTATATCGGGCAATCTTCCCTGACCCGAAAAGCCTTCTCTTGTTCCTCATACCTAGCCCTCCTCTAGCAATTACACCTTATAGAAATTAGGAATAAAACAGCCTTTAGCTTGAGAAGTCGTTTTCATCCTTCTAGCGCTATGTCCTGCTATTTCTTGGATTTAGATTTCTTTTTAGCCTTAGGCTTTGCTTTCTTCTTAGATTTAACCTTGCTTGTACAACAACAACCCATGATTACCTCCTTATCTCCTATAATAAATAATACCCTACTAAAAAATCAAGTCAAGTCTTAAATATCAAGCAATATTAAGGATTTAAAACGTTTTCAAAATAGCCCTCTCCAAGCATTGAAATCCCTCTCTCTATATTGTATATCTTAAGTAGCAAGAGCTTCGCCAGCCACGGAAGAGGCTCAAATAGATTTAAATCCTTCTTTCTAGAAAATAGGGGCAAAAAGCCCCTATTTTTTTATATCTTCTTCTGTACCTACCGACCCTTCCTTTGCCTGGCATTCACCGTATACCTCTTCAATTTTTTGGATTTTACGCTCTCTTCTCTTGGCAAGACCCTTAAGAAGTGAATAATACTTCTGATTGATACGGATTTTACAGTCCACTTGAGCTTCCTCGTCTTCAAACTTATCACAAACTCCTGCCTCTACATCCCAAGTTTTAATGATATCATCGCATTCCAAGATCCACCAACGCTCAATTTCAGCAGAATCAATCTCAAAGTTCTCCTCACAAGTATTTTCAGATATTACCTCATCACTCTTCGCTTCTTGCATTGTCTGCTCAAACTCTCTCGCTTCAATCTCTTGAGCAGTAGCATTAAGAGACAGCCAAAAAAATATACTAAGGCTAATAAATATAACTCCTAAACAATAGTCTATTTTTTTCATTCTCTCTCCTCCTTTTTCTATCTCAAGTCTTTGAGCTTTTCATGAGAGCAATTTTTAGCAGTCTAATCAAAGGCCTGGGATAAACCGTAAGCTACTGCTACTGCTGCTGCTGTTCTTACCAGCGCACAACCTTGTACAAACAATACCATTAGTAACGCGACAACTATCAATAACTTCTTCATCACTTACCTCCTATAGTTTTTATCCCATCTTGCCTCTTATTTCCTTTTTAAAACTCTATTGCCCAGCTAATCCCTTTGATGGATACAATTTATCGGTTGAGGCTAAGCCTCAACCGGCTCCACCTTCGGCGGAGATTGTATACATCGCTTACCTCCTTTTATTTAAAAAAATCCATGTATAGGGCAAATAGCAAAGCTAGGGCTGAAAGTATAAAAATGAAAAGGTAATTTACCCTTTCTTTTTTGGAAACCAAACTACAAAGTAACTCCTCTACATTATTATAGTCATCTTTAGCTAATTGTTTTTGGTTAGCAATTTTATCCATGAGGCCTTTCTGGATAATGAGTTTAGCCCTTGATTGACTTACTTTAAATTTATATATAAAGAATATGAAGAATCCGCTAACCCCTGTATACCAAGCAATCTTTCCATAAATAGGGTTAAAGTTCATTAGTAGTGTTACTGCTCGTATTGATATAGTTGCTATCATTCCGATAGCAACGAAAAACCATGAAGCGTGCGTATCTTTACAGTTCTTATACTGAGCACAATTTATGCACTTTTTACCTTCCATCTTATAATAAATAATACACCTTTAACTTGGAATGGTCAATTCTAAAAAGAAAAATTTTCTTGCCGAAATAAAGATATAACCTTACAATAAAGAATATTGCAATAAGATGAGTAATAATTTTTCTATATCGCTATCCTTGTTTCTATTCGCCGCTAGTATCTATTTATATAGAAAAACAAGCGCTTCAACGAAAAATAGATTATTTTTTAATACTCTAGTTTTTGCTTCAATTATTCTTCACTCAATTCACGCTATATCAAATTACTTTACAGGAGAAGGCATAAATCATTCTGTTATCTATCATCTCAAGGTCGGTTTAGCTGGGCTGGATTTTCAGGACATTGGAAACTTATTGCCACATCGATTATATCCATTATCAGCACTTTGGCTTTCTCATACTGGGTACTTTTAAAAAGAGTTAAAAATAGCACTAAGGGAACGATTTATATTTATACCTCGTATTTCCTTATATCACTATCTTTGCTTTTTAACCCTGCGATCTCCAATATATATACTCTTTTATCCCCCAAACCAGAGGCTGCCGATTTTGATAACTTCTATAAAGAACCACACATAACAAAAGAGGCGAATGATAGTAAGAACTTAGTTCTTATATACGCTGAGGGTTTGGAGCGGACATATTTCGATGAGACCATCTTCCCCGGTTTGATTAAAGGGCTTCGTGAACTTGAATCTAAGAGCACTTACTTTACTAATATTAAACAGGTTAGAGGGACAATATCGACAATGGGAGGAATGGTAGCCAGTCAATGTGGCATTCCATTGCTTTCCCCTGTCTATGGCCCTGACCTTAACAACTCAATGGGAAGTATGGATATGTATCTACCTTCAGCAGTCAGCCTTGGCGATCTGTTGCATGATAAAGGCTATTACCTCATATATTATGGAGGTGCTAAGCTTAGTTTTGCAGGAAAAGGGAAATTTTATTCAACACATAAATTTGATGATGTTTGTGGCAAGACCAAGCTATTACCTAAACTAATAAATAAATCCTACAAGACAGGGTGGGGACTATATGATGATTCGTTGTTCGATTTAGCTTACCAACGCTTTATGGAATTGTCGACACTCTACAATAAATTTGGACTTTTTTTGTTGACATTGGATACACACTTTCCTGATGGGTATCCTTCCAAGAGCTGTCAGGATATAATCTATAAAGACGGTTCAAATGCAATGCTTAATGCTGTAGCTTGTTCCGATTATCTGATTAGAGAATTTGTTAACAAAATCATGCAATCTCCCTATGGCGCAAAAACGGTAGTGGTGATAGTTTCAGACCATCTTGCTATGAAAAATACAGCCTCTAAACTTCTAAATAAAAGAGAGAGGACAAATCTTTTCATGATTATTGAATCCAGCGTAAAGGAAGCGACAAAGATACAAAAACTAGGTTCAACTCTTGATATTGGAACTACTATATTACCATTTATCGGCTATAAAGGCTCAATAGGCTTGGGGAGAAATTTAAATGATCCAAACCAATCAATATCGGAAATTGAGTATATACAGAAGAATCTGCTCTCCTGGAAGCCATCTATTTTGCGCTTTTGGAATTTTCCAAAGATTCAAGAGTCTATTGAAATAGATATTACTAATGAAACAATAAAAATAGCTGGAAGACTATTCGATATTCCAGTTCTTATTGAATTAAATGACAAATTAGAAACTACACTAAAATTTACGCCTTGTAATGATTTATTGCGCAAATTTCTGGCTAATCAGGTTCTTACGTTAGATAAAAATACACCCTTTCTGTTAATCGATGAATGTAAGAATGTCGACAGATTGGATAAAACATTAGGACAAACTGGATTTTGTCTAATTGCAGGTAAAGGGGGTAAGTATTACAAAAATAAGATCAACGAGAATATTAAATTAACTTCTGATGATGTACGCCGTTTTGCAAGCCTCGCCCCTAATTTTCAAGTATTACGAATCGCCCACGCTGGCGGCGGGATTAAGCAAAAAACATATACAAATAGTCATGAAGCATTAGATTATAGTATAAAAAACGGTTTTTTATATTTTGAACTAGATTTCTCTTTTACAAAAGATGGACACTTAGTATGCATACATGACTGGAAAGGTAGTTTTAAAAAGACTTTCGGATTTGAAGCAAAAGAAAGGCCAACTCTAGAGACTTTTGAGTCTCTTGTGAAAAATGCATCCGAGTTTAAAAATTGTACGCTTGACAGTTTGATTTCTTGGATGAAACAAAATCCATCGGCATTTATTATTACAGATATAAAAGAAGATAATCTTAAGGCATTACGAATAATGTCAAAGAAAATACCCGGTTTTGAAAGAAGAATCATCCCTCAAATTTATAATCCAAAAAATTATAATAGGGTCAAAAGTATGGGGTACAAACAGATTATATGGACACTTTATCGTTATAGAGGTACTAATGCGGATGTACTTAAATGGGTTGATAAATTTAAAAAACCTTTTGCTATTACAATGCCTAAAAAACGAGCAACATCTAATTTACCGAGAGAACTAGCAAAAAAACACATACCAACTTACGTCCACACCGTAAATAAATTAGAGGAAATGAATAAATTTATAAACAACTTTGGTCTAACGGAAATTTATACTGATTTTTTACACCCATGCGAAGGGTTGATGACTAATATGCATTATAAAACAGCTGACAATGCGCTGTGACTGATAGCTTTTCTGCTCTACTCAAAATACCAAGTGAACTTCCAAAGTGTTAGCCAAGAGGCATAAATAGCAAGCAATAAAAAAGCCCAGACTACAATTCTGTAATCTGGGCTTCTTATTTCCTGGTTGCGGGGGTCAGATTTGAACTGACGACCTCAAGGTTATGAGCCTTGCGAGCTACCAGACTGCTCTACCCCGCGAGTTTTCTAATTTTTTAGACGGGATTGCCTTACGGCTTACCCCGCGAAATTACTATCTATGTTAACAACTTATTCTTTGATGTCAATAACTATTTCGCCCTCTTTGGCTATTCCTAACTCTTCACGGGCGATTTTTTCATAAAGGTAAGGGTCTTTTCCTACCCTTTTAAGTTTCTCTTCGTAATCAGCTATCTCCTCGATGAGTTTGTCATTCTCTAGGGTAAGCCTTTTATTCTCACCCTTTAACTTCTTTAACCTAGCATAATTAGGAAAATAAATTACCCCAACCAGAATGATTAGGCAAAAAACCAGAGCTGATATCCTTACCCACTTATTACTACTTATGCTTAAAAGTTTTTCCACCATAACGAGCCTTTTTACCTAACTCCTCTTCTATCCTTAATAGCTCATTGTACTTAGCAACTCTATCTGTCCTTGAAAGCGAACCGGTCTTAATCTGGCCGCAAGCTTTTCCAACTGCCAGATGTGCAATTGTTGTATCTTCGGTTTCACCGGAACGGTGAGAAATCACTGAAGTATAACCTGCCCTCGAAGCCATATCAATTGCCGCGAGGGTTTCTGATAGAGTTCCGATTTGGTTTACCTTAATAAGAATGGAATTAGATATTTTCTTGTCTATCCCCTGCTTTAGCCTCTTTGTATTAGTAACAAATAAATCATCGCCAACAAGCTGAATTTTCTTACCTAACTTTTTGGTGAGATTAGCCCAACCCTCCCAATCATTCTCATCTAGGCCATCTTCTATTGAGATAATTGGGTACTTTTTAACTATTCCGCAGTAGAAATCAATCATGTACTTGGAATCCCTCTTTTTACCCTCAAAAATATAGCTTCCATTCTTATAAAATGAACTTGCAGCTGTATCAAGAGCAAGAGCTACTTCTTTTCCCGGCTTATAACCAGCAGCTTTAATTGCAGCAATTATAAGCTCAAGTGCCTCTTCATTCCTCTTTAGATTAGGGGCAAACCCACCCTCATCACCTACTGAAGTTGAGAGCTTTTTCTTCTTTAAGATCGCCTTTAGATTATGAAAAACCTCTACTGCTGCTTGAATAGCCTTACTAAACTTAGTAAAACCTAAAGGAGCAATCATAAACTCCTGGATATCCAAGTTATTATCAGCATGAACTCCGCCATTTAAGATATTCATCAAAGGAAGAGGCAGGAGATTAGCTTTTGTTCCTCCTAAATACCTATAAAGAGGCACCTCTTTAGAATTAGCCGTTGCCTTAGCCACAGCCAAAGAAACCCCTAAAATAGCATTGGCACCTAATTTGGCCTTATTAGGTGTTCCATCAAGCTTGAGAAGCAGTTTATCAATCTTACGAAAGTTTGCATCTTTGCCTTTAATCTTAGATGCGATTTTCTTATTAACATTGTTTACTGCTTTTAAGACTCCTTTTCCTAAGAATCTCTTCTTATATTTGTCGCGAAGCTCTAGAGCTTCAAATTCACCGGTTGATGCACCGGAAGGAACTATTGCCCTACCGAAAGCACCATCGCTTAAGGCTACATCTACCTCTACAGTAGGATTTCCTCTAGAATCAATCACTTCTCTTGCCTTTACTGATTTAATCTTAGACATAGTACCTCCTCAATGATCCGCCTTAGGCGGAGAATTGATGCTGGGGGCATGAAATTCCCGAAGTATCTTATTTAGATTTATACTTACTCTACTTCCTGAACTCGGGTTTCACTTGACCGTTGGTAAAGACCGACTAGCTTAGCTTCAGCAATAATATGACCTTGCATAGCCTCGATAGTATCCTTTTTAGATGCTCCTTCTTCTAAAGCCAGGATAGTATCCAAAGCGTAGAGCCTGAAAGAGTAGCGGTGGGCTTTACCCGAAGGTGGGCAAGGCCCCTGATAACCCACTTTACCAAAATCATTTGTACCTTCAACAATAGATAGTTCGGCTAATTCCTCTTTAGAAATACCTTCCTTTAGCCCCCCTGCCTCTGGAAGTATATTAAAAGCTACCCAGTGAACCCAGATCTTAAAAGGAGCATCGGGGTCATCACAAATAAGAACAAGGCTCTTGGCATTCTCAGGAATATCACTCCAACTAAGAGGCGGAGAAAAATCCTGAGCATCACAAGTATAGCGATCAGGGATATATCTCTTGTTCTCAAAGACCTCACTTTGAAGCTCAAAAGCAAGGGCTGTGTGAGCCATAAAAGCAATAAACAAAAAGGATATAACTTTCTTCATCTTTTACACCCCCATAGGTTAAATAAGCTTATTCCTAAAAACCTGCTTTAATTTACTCTTATCGACAGTTAAAGCAAATCTAATGAATCCTTCTCCGTACTTTCCAAACCCTACCCCGGGAGTAGCGATAATCCTCTTCTTGGTAAGTAGGTACTTACTAAAATCTAATGAAGATTTAAAAGGGATTCTCACCCAGACGTAAAAGGTAGAGTCAGCATGAATATTCTTAAAACCAGACTTCTTTAAATTATCTACAAAGTAATCTCTTCTTATCCTTATTGTTCTTCGCAACTTATTTACATAACTGCCTTCTTTTTCTAAAGCATGGATACCGGCTTCTTGGATTGCTCCAAAGATTCCCGAGTCAACATTAGCCTTTACCTTTAACAAAGACTTAATAAGATCTCTATTGCCGCAAGCCCAGCCAATTCTTAAACCGGTTACACAAAAAGTCTTAGATAAAGAGTGAAACTCTATGGCTACTTCCTTGGCTCCCTTAACCTCTAAGATACTGTGGGGCTTCTGGTTAAAGTACACCTCTGAATAGGCATTATCGTAAGCAAGAATAATTCTATACTTTGAACAGAATTTTACTAACTCTCTTAAAAAACTAAGTGGCGCTAAAGCTGTAGTAGGATTATTCGGGTAATTTAAATAAATAACCTTTGCCTTATTGCGTACCTTTACCGGAATCCTTGAAAGATCCGGCAAGAACTTATTCTTCTCCAGCAGTCCGATCTCATGAACTCGGGCCCCGGCAAAAATAGCTGCCCCTCTATAACCAGGATAACCTGGTGAGGGAATAATAACATAATCACCTCTATTTACTACTCCCAAAGGAAAGTGTACAAGACCTTCCTTAGAACCAATTAAAGGTAGAATCTCCCTGTCTTGGTCTAAGGAGACTTTAAATCTCTTCTTGAACCACTTCTTGATGGTTCCACGAAACTTACCCTTACCCTGATCAAAAGCATACTTCTGATTTTCCTTCACCCCAGAGGCAGCTGCCAATGCTTTGAGCATCCCCAAAGGTGCATCTATATCAGGATCACCAATACTTACATCAATAAACTTAATCTTCTTATCTTTAAGTTCACTCTTCTTCCGGTCAATTTCAGCAAATAGATACGGAGGCAAGCACTTTAACCTATCTGATAATTCCCACATCTCTTACTCTCCTGTTGTTAAATTTTAGCCGAATAAAACATCATCCATTGAGTAAAGCCCCGGCTTCTTGCCAACAATCCACCCGGCAGCTAAAAGAGCCCCTTGGGCAAAGATATCCCGGGTTTTAGCGCTATGGCTTAACTCGAGTTTGTCTACCCCGCTCTCAAAGACTACTTTGTGATCTCCAATGATCTCATTGTATCTATCAGTTTTGATATCTTCTATCTTTATATTAAATCCTTGTTCGTTAATAATTTCAGCTATTCTTTTGGCAGTACCAGAAGGGGTATCCTTCTTGTGAATATGATGTGCTTCTTGGATACCGACTCGATAGTTCTTTAAGGTACCAGCAGCCACCTTTAGCAACCTAAAGAGAAGATTTACTCCTACGCTCATATTAGGAGAAAAAACAATCGGTATGCTTTTGGCAGCTTCTCTTATTTTACCCTCTGCAGCTTTATCTAGACCGGTAGTGCCGATAACCATGCACTTTTTAAACTTAACTGCATAGTTTAAATATTCTAAAGTAGCCGAAGGCGCGCTAAAATCAATCAGACAATCACAAGTATCTATATTGTGAGAATCAGCACTGATTTTAACCTCATCAATAGTCTTACCTACTTCAAGGTGATTCTTATCCTCTAGGCCAAAAACAACTTTTAAATCTTTAGAGCCAGAAGCTAGGGCAATAATTCTCTTACCCATCTTGCCGCTTGCCCCGCTTACACCAACTTTAACCATCAAGCCCCCTAAATTAACTTGTACTTTTTAAGTATTATCTTTAACTTATCTAAATTAGCTGCACTCATCTCACAAAGCGGTAATCTCATATTAGGCGTAATCATCTTCATTAACCCTAAAGCAGTCTTTACTGGTATGGGGTTAGTTTCAATAAAAAGTGCCTTAATCATATCATAAAGATAGAGCTGCAGACGCCTAGCCTCTGCTAAATTGCCTTCTGAGAAAGCCGCAACTAAATCATGAGTTTCCTTAGGCATAATATTAGCTACTACTGAGACTGCTCCGACCCCACCAATAGTGAGTATTGGCAGATTAACCTCATCGCTCCCTGAGAATAATAGAAACCTATCATCAACTAGGGTCATGATCTTAGTAATTTGATCTAAGGAACCACTAGCCTCTTTTATGCCGACAATGTTCTTACAATCCTTATAGAGCCTGGCTACAGTCTCAGGCAAGATATTGCTCCCGGTCCGGGAAGGAACATTGTAGATAATAATCGGAATATCTACCGAATCAGCTATTTTTCTAAAGTGCTGATAGAGCCCTTCCTGAGTAGGTCTATTGTAATAGGGAGTAATGACTAAAGAATAATCAGCGCCTACCTTCTTGGCATGGCTAGCTAAATCAAGAGCTTCCTGGGTAGAGTTAGAACCGCAGCCAGCCAGAACCGGTACTCTCTTATCTACATGAGCAACTGCTAATTCAATTATCTTCCTATGTTCGGGATGACTTAAAGTTGCACTCTCTCCGGTAGTACCACAGACCAAGATGCCATCGGTTCCCTTCCCGATGTGCCAATCAATTAACTTCTTAAGCTCATCGTCTTTTATCTGGCCTTGGCTATCAAGCGGTGTAACCAGAGCTACAATACTTCCCTTTAACATGCTCCCCCCTTTTATATTTTCTTAATTTCTCCCATATAAACTAAATAGGCTTTCCCCTCTAGCCAAACATTACTTATATTTCTCTTGTTGTCTCCGCCGGAGGCGAGCGAAGCGGCGGAAAAAGTAGCTTTTAAAATATCTTGGCTCTTAGTCTTAACCAAAAGTGAAACTGCTTTCTTCTGCTTAGTCCCAGGGTTAAGTTTAAACCAGGAGATAATTGCTGCGGCTAATGCTCCGGTACCACAAGCTAAAGTCTCAGCTTCTACGCCTCTCTCGTAAGTTCTTACTGAAAGAGAATTCTTCCCCCTTATCTCTACAAAATTAACATTAGTTCCAGCCGGCTTAAATTGCTTATAAAACCTCACCTCTCTACCTATTTTGTCTACATCGATCTTCTCTAACCCCTGGACAAAGATAACTGCATGAGGCACACCAGTATTAATAAAATTTACCTTTATCTTACGCCCTAAAATCTTAAGGGGCAAATCCATCTTTAAACCAAAGGGAACAGAGGTTTTTACCTTTACTAAAGCACTCCTGCCTTTACCTTTAACCTTAGTTTCAATAACTCCAGCTTTAGTATCGAAAGTTATATTTTTCTTCTTCTTAGCTAAAGAAGTCCAAAGTCCTACTGATCGGGCTCCATTACCGCACATCTCTGCTTCTGAACCATCAGCATTAAAAATCCTCATCTTAAAAAGTGCTTTCTTTGAAGGTTCAATCACCAATACTCCGTCAGCGCCAATGCCTAACTTTCGAGAGCAGTACTTCTTAGCAAACTTCTTATAAAAAGCACTGCTGGCCTTAAACTTAGCCTTAGAATTATCGAGAAGAATAAAATCATTGCCTGAGGCTTGTAATTTGTAGAACCTTATTCTCTCCATCCTCTTACTTTAGATAATAATTTCGCCTCTGATTAAATCCTGATAGTTTTCTCTCTTTCTAATTAGGTAGGCTCGTCCATTCTTAACTAGTACTTCAGCTACTCTCGGACGAGAATTATAATTAGAACTCATGCTAAACCCATAGGCTCCGGCTCCTAAGACAGCAATATAATCCCCGGCTTCTACCTTTATCTTCCTTCCCTTACCTAGAAAATCACCGCTTTCACAAACCGGGCCAACTACATCAGCAACCTTTGCTAACTTTTTGCTTGCATCCTTAGTTAAGGAAACGATTTTATGATAAGCCCGATAAAGAGAAGGCCGAGCCAAGTCATTCATGGCCGCATCAATAATGATAAAATTCTTCCGAGCACTCTCTTTTACATAAATAACCTTAGCTGCCAGGATTCCAGCATTACCAACAATGAATCTTCCTGGCTCTAAGACAATCTTCAGACCCGACTCTTTAAGTAAGGGTAAGACCTTCTTGGCAAATTCCTTAGCAGTCTGAGGCCTCTCCTTATCATAAACTATACCTAAACCTCCACCAATATTAAGATACTCTAGCTTTATCCCTTTACTCCTTAATTCTCTTATAACCCTATTCGCCTTATTAAAGGTCTTTACAAAAGGTGCTCCCTTAGTAATTTGTGAACCAATATGCATATGAATTCCGACAATGCGCAAACATGGATACTTGTCTCTAGAAGCGAAAATACGCTTTATTGTCCCTTCATCCATGCCAAACTTAGCCTCCTTCCTGCCAGTAGTAATGTAGGCATGGGTACCTGGTTTAACATCAGGGTTAAAACGTAAAGCTACCTTGGTCTTCTTCTTTAGCTCACCGGAAATCTTATTAACCCGGACTAGCTCCGGTAAAGATTCTATATTAAACATTAATATCCCATAGTTTATGGCATCTCTTATCTCAACATCGGTCTTACCCACAGAAGCATAGACTATTTTCCTAACCGGACACTTTACCCTCTTAGCCCGATAGAGCTCCCCTCCTGAGACAATATCTAGGCCTGAGCCCTTAGAGATAAGCAACTTCAATAAAGAAAGATTAGAATTAGCCTTAACTGAATAGCAAATCAAGGGCTTGATTGAAGAAAAAGCACTCTTTAACTTTAAAAAGTGGTCAAAAATAGTCTTAGCACTATAGATATACAAAGGGGTGCCAAACTTAGAAGCTAGACCCCTAACTCCTAGATTCTCACAATACAAACTACCTCTCTTAAAACTAAAATGATGCATTTTGGTTTACTTAAGCCTAGAGGATTTTGCAGAAGTGGTTTTCCTAGGCGAAGCCATCCCTTTAGGGGTAGACGCCGGCAAAGACTTCTTTGACGACACAGCATACTTAGGATTCATTATCTTCCTTATATCCTTATGGGTTAACTTCCGATGAAATTTCTTTAAAACTTTATCGGACATATCCTTTATCTTAATTTCTTCATCTTCAGAGTAACGAATAAGCTTCCCAACAATCTCATGAGCATGGCTAAAAGCAATGCCGCGGTAAACTAAAAATTCCACTAGCTCAGTAGCATAAAGCTCTTCATCTTCCAAGGCTTCATTCAACCGCTTCCTGTTAAGCTCTATCTTGTTTATGAGGTCAACGGTGGTCTTTAGCTCCTTTTTAATTGTCTCAACTGAAGAAAAAAGTGGTTCTTTATCCAACTGCATATCCCGATTATAAGTCAAAGGCAACCCCTTCATGGTAGTAAGAACTGCAATTAGGTTTCCGTAGACTTTACCGGTATTACCACGAACTAACTCTAAAAAGTCAGGATTCTTCTTGTGCGGCATCAGAGATGAACCGGTACAGAACTCCTCTGGTAAATCAAAGAATCCGAACTCCTTAGTAGAGTAAAGAATAAAATCCTCAGCCATGCGGGAAAGATGCATCTGCATAACCGATAAGATGTTTAAGAACTCAATGACAAAATCCCGGCTAGCAACATTATCTAAAGGATTCCTTACCGCTAAGGACTTTGAACGTAAAGACGTAGACTTAATCTTTTCTAGGAATTTCCTTAAGGCTTCACTATAAGCAGCCCGGGGTATAGCGCTTCCGGCTAAAGCCCCGGAACCAATATATATAGATGATTTCTTCAAGAAAGTATCTAACCGCTCGAAATCCCGCTCAAACATACAGAAGAAAGCCCCGGTGTAACTTAAGAAAGATACTACCTGAGCTCTCTGAGTATGGGTATAACCAGGAATATAACAATCACGATAGCGATTGCCAAAGTGATTTAGAGAAGATAAGATTACATTAAGAAGGCTAAGAATATATATGCCCTCCTTATAACAATACCACTTCTCATCAAAGACCACCTGATCATTCCTTGACCTTAAAGTATGAAGTTTTTCAGCTAACTTACCTACTTTTTTCTCTACCCTGTTTTGGATATCACTATGGATATCCTCAGCGCTCATATTAGGCTTAAACTTCTCTTCCCTTACCTCTTTGAAGATCTCATTTAAAGCTATGGTTAGCATCTTGGCCTCAGCGTTAGTTAAAAGACCGGCTTCTTTAAGAGCAGTAACATGGATAATGGAGTGGTAGATATCATATTCAGCTAACCTATAGTCATATTGGATAGACTTTTGAAATTGGAAAAAGTCTTTATCAATTTCCTTCTTAAACCTTCCACCCCAAAGTTTCTTAACCATAATTTTCTCCTAATATTTGTTAATGCGTAAACGAGTTAATGAACTAATGAGTATCTGAAAAAACTCATTTCCTCTCTCACTCATTTGCTCATTCACTATTTATAAAGGGCTGGCTCCAAATATTTATAAATCCTTGGGCCCACTCCCGATTAAATTTATCGCCCTTTCCATAAGTAGCTAGCTCTTTCCGATATAAGGAAAGCGGCGAACTCCTCTTAGAAACAATAATATTACCTTTACATAGTTTAAGAGTAATCTTACCGCTTACCGCATCTTGAGTCTCTTCTACAAAGCTATCTAAAGATTCTTTTAAAGTGCTAAACCAGAGACCTTGATAGACCAACCGGGAGTACTTTAAAGCTACTACCTCTTTAAGATATAAGGTCTCCCGGTCTAGAACTAGGCTCTCTAACTCCTTATGAGCACTATGTAAAATCCAAGCTGCTGGAGCCTCATAGACCTCTCGGGATTTTATACCTACTACCCTATCTTCTACTAAATCGGTTCGGCCAATACAATGTTTACCGCCAATTTTATTTAACCTCTCAATTAAAGTAACTATATCTAAAGCCTTATTATTTAATTTTATTGGCTTTCCTTTTTTAAACTCAATAGTTACATATTGAGGCCTCGTTGGTGCCTTCTTTAGACTCTGGGTAAGAAGAAAAGCATCCTCTCCGGGTTCATTGTTTAAGTTCTCCAGGATTCCGGCCTCAATGCTTACCCCCCAGATGTTCTGGTCAATACTATAGATCTTCTTCTTAGTAGCTGATATCGGGATTTTCTTCTTTCTCGCATAAACAACTTCACTTTCCCGTGAGGTTAACTCCCACTCCCGCAAAGGAGCAATAACTTTTAGTTTAGGATTTAAAGCCTTAACCCCTACTTCTATTCTTACCTGATCATTCCCTTTACTAGTACAACCATGAGCTACAAATGAAGCTTTCTCTTTTTTGGCTACTTCAACTAGATGTTTAGCGATTAGCGGTCGGCCCAAAGCAGTATTAAGAAGATACTTACCCTGGTAAAGAGCACCGGCTTTTAAAGAAGGAAGAATATACTCCTCGGCAAACTCCTTCTTTAAGTCTTTGATGTAAAATTTTACACCTCCAGACTTTGCTACCTTCTTCTTTAATTGGGCTGGAGAAAACTCGCTACCTAAATTGGCTGAAAAGCAAACTACCTTAAACCCCTTCTCCTTGAGCCACTCTAGACAACAAGAAGTATCCAATCCACCAGAATAAGCTAAAACTAATTTTTTCATCTCTTACCTACAATAGCTCTTCTATGCTCTTATTACCTCTTACTTTTCCTTCAAAACTCTATTTTCCAGCTAATGCCTATGGATACAATATGTCTGTTTAGGATTCGCCTAAACAGGTTCTCCGTCGTTAGCGGAGATTGTATAGATCATTTCCTTAGAATATAGGTAAGAATCGCCTTTGCTGTATGCAGGCGATTCTCAGCTTGTTGAAAAACAACTGAATTCTTACCGTCAATAACTGAGGAAGTAATCTCCTCCCCCCGATGGGCTGGAAGGCAATGCATTACAATAGCATCGTCCTTTGCCATCTTTAAGATTTTATCATCGATTCGAAAGTTTTTAAAAGCTTTTTTTCGTTCCTCCCTCTCTTGCTCTTTGCCCATAGAGGTCCAAACATCAGTATATAAGACATCGGCATCCTTAGCTGCCTGAGAAGCAGAGTCAGTAAGGTTAATTTTAGTCCCGGAGACCCTATGGTAACTCTCAACCTCACTTAAAATGCTCTCATAAGGCCTGTAGCCTTTAGGGATAGCTAAATGTAAATTGCCCCCTAAGATAGAAAAAGCATAGATTAAGGAATTACAGACATTATTACCATCACCAATATAAGCTACTTTTAGCTTCTTTAAATCCCCTTTTAGTTCTCGAATCGTCAGCATATCAGCTAAAGCCTGCGAAGGATGCAAGAGGTCACTCAGAGCATTTACTACTGGAATCGAAGAAATTTCAGAAAACTTTAAAATGTTACCATGAGAAAAAGTTCGCACCACTACTACATTCAAATATGCCGAAAGCGTCCGAGCAACATCAGCAACCTCCTCCCGCTGGCCTAGTTTTACCTCTTGGGGAGAATAATAAATTGCCTTAGCTCCTAACTGTTGAGCTCCAATATAAAAAGAGGTTTTAGTCCGCAGAGATGATTTTTCAAAAAGTAAGCCTACAGATTTTCCCTCAAGAATACTCTTGGAGTTTCTAGGATTCTTCTTCATCTGGGCAGCTAAATCCAGCATTTCATTCATCTCTTGAGAAGAAAAATATTTTAGGGAAACAAAATGACTCATTTTAAAATCCTCTATTTAATTTTAACTTT
>CAZPYY010000009.1:0-29009 GCA_964590995.1 uncultured Planctomycetia bacterium
GAGATTGGTGAATATAGGCGTAGCCTTAGAAAAGGTAGCAATATTAAGAGTGAGAAATTAGAGTATGCCTTTAACTTAATTGATGCCTTAAGAGACGAAGGATTTCTTGAAAGTAAGGGGCAGGTGAAGTTGATAAACTCTAGCCACTTAGAGGCTGTTTATTTTATCTTTGCTCAGAAAGATTCTCAGAAACAAGATTGGTCACTAGGTGAAGGTATAAAAATAATTGTCGGCAAAGGTGATTTCGGAAGAAAGGTGAAACTTTTTAAGGACCTTATTAATCAAGAGCTTAAAGGAAAAATGTCTTCGGTTAATTATATAGATTTAAGATTTAAACGTGTGTATATGGATTTTAAGAGATGAGAGGAGTTTGTGCTATTGCTTTGGATACGGATAAGACGTTTATCTCCTTCGCGCGTCTAAAAGGAACTGGTCTTACTTTTCTCAAAGAGGCCGAAGCTCCTATCGCTAGTTGTGATAATGATGTTATATCTTTCCTAAAGGATAATCTCGAGATTCTAGATCAAAAGATAAGAGAGATGGAGGTAAAGTACTCTTGTCGATGCGAGAAGATTTTCTTAGAATTACCTTGGGCAGTAGCCAAAGAAAAAAGAGTCGGGGATATAATTACCTTAAAGTCCCGAAAAAAAATTGTTTCCGGAGATATCTCCCGGGCCAAAAAGCAGCTTGAGGATAAATTTCTCAACTGGGATGATTTTTGCATCCATAACATTGTCATAAATTATGATGTCGATGGCAATAACTACGAAGAGCCACCTTTAGGGGTATGGGCTAAGAAGATAAAAGTGCAATCACTGCTAGTTTGGATTAAGGATAAGATGTATAAAGAGATTGAAGATATTTTTGATAATGTCGATAGGAACCTCGGTGGCATTATTGCTCCTCAGATAAGTAGATTTTCTTCCGCTTTTACCGGCAAAGACGAGACTCAAGTCGTGGTAAGTATTGATTACGATCAGAGTCGCTTTATAGCCAGAAGTAGCGATAATTTCTTTTTTAGTAAGGAATTTGACTTCTCTTTTTGTAAAGCCATTGAGGAGCTGGCAAAAAGGTTTGTTCTCAAACCTTCTCTGGCTGAGGATATATTCCAGCGCTACATCTCTTTTAAGGAGATACCTTATTTTAAGGAAATAACTGTTAAAAGAGGTTCTGGGTATATAAATTTAAGCACCCAAACCTTAAATTCATTTATTAAAGATTATATAAAGGGTGAGATCTGTTATATTTTGCAAGAAATAAGAGAAGATATTTCTAAGGATGACTTTACCATTTCATTTATCGGTCGATTAAATGCCAAGGAAGGTTTTTATGGCTCCCTGCAAGTTTATATTCCTTATTCTTTAAAAGCTCCGCTTCAAAGATTAACAGTATCTTCTTCCTATGGGTGTTTGCGTTATGGGCTGTCACCTTTCCTAGAAAAAGATCACAAGAAGAATGAACCAATGCTTCGGCGCATTTTAGATATATATCGCGAGTATTTTTAAGAGAAAAACAAGTAGATTCTATGGTTGATAAGAATGAAACTTATGATGATTTTCTAACGAATTTCCGCATAGCGCTAACTAATACCTCTGTCTACTTTAAAGAGCACCCGCTTTTTGTGAAATCCGTAGACAACCTAAGAAAGGATATTAATAAACTCCTGCTTTCAATAAACCCTTTGAGAATCGGTATTGCTCCCGATTCTTTATTGCTCGGCAAGGAGTATTTAAAAGGGGCAAGATTATATGAGGAGATAGCTACCTTTCTCCACCATCGTAAGGTAAAAACAGTAACTTTCAAGGAAGGCATAAACAATGAAGAGTTAATTTCTTTTCTTGTTAGCACGAATTTATCGCCTAAGGATATTTTACTCAAATACGGTTTAGACAATATCTTAAAAGAAGCACACCTTAGGTATATCACAGTTGAAGATTTAGACTACTCACAGCTTTTAAAAGATGAAGGTGAGGAATACAGCGATATCTGGTTATTTTTGTTAAGAAAAAGCCTTAAACAAGGTGATTTCGACAAGATAGGCGTTCTAACCAATGATTTCAAAAAGGTGCTGAAAAAACTCCGGATTGAAGATCTAGTGGAAAATAAGGGGGTAAAAGAAAGCATTAGCGAACTTCTTACCTATCTTAAAGACAAAGATGCCGATAAGTTTTCTCAGTGTTCTAAGGAATTAACAAAGTCAGTCTTAAAAAATGGGGATCAGCTGGACGAGGGCCAGGTTGAGAAGCTTAAAAACTTATTGAAGGATATGGCTGCTAAGGATATTTCTAATGTTTTACTAGAGCAGCTTCAAGGTGGAGAAAAGATTGATTCTTTAAGCTTAAACTTATTTTCTAAGCTTATAGGCAGAGATAAGCGTGAAGGTGTTGCTGTATTCTTAACTGAAAAATTGGAGCAAGAAGAGCAATTAAAGAAAGACCCTAAGGTAATTTCTGGAATTAAAGAGTTAATTTCCTCACCGGACTTTTCAAGCCATGAATCAAAGATTTATTATGATAACCTAAGTGCGATTCTAGAGGATATTACTTTGGGGGATGGTTTGCACTTTAACCGTAACCAAGTTGTTGAAAACTATCGCTTTATCCTACTCGATCTCTTTGTCTTAGAATTGAGTTCAAAACGGTTGGAGTCAGTTATAACTGTTCTTTTGTCTGAACTTGATAAGGCTTTAAAGGCCAATGATCTAAAGTACGTAGAGAGTTTTAAAAAGGCTTTAGCCAATAAGGAAAAAACCACTGATTTTAAATCCACTTTTGCCGGAGTTAATAAAGAAATATCTGCTTTTGCGGAAAAGGCTATTTTCAATGAAGGCTATACTTTGGATTTAGGATTCTTAATAGATAGGGTAGATTCTAGCAGCATGGGAGCAAGCTTTTATTTAGATAAGATATTCAAGGAGGGGAAAGTTAGCCCATCCATTCTAAAGTTATTTTTTAAGTTATTTTCAGGCCAACTGTATCTTTTCTGTGCGGAGCTGGATAAAACAACCGCTGATCTTCGGTTTGTTGAAGAAATTATGAAGAACTTAACTACGGTTGAGCCGTCTTTAAGCGTAGAGATCCTTAAACATATTTTTTCTTCAGCTAATAACTTCGTAAAGATAAAGGTTTTAGAGAAGATGGCGGAATTAGATTTAGGCGATGAAGGATTCTTATTCTCGATTATCGATGAAGGGGGATTTTTGCAGCGTAAGCAAGTTCTTTCACTTTTAGTTAAAAGCCCTTCTTCGCGCTCTAAGATTGCCCAAATGCTTTTGGATATCCCTAATCCTTTTGGATTAAAGGGTAAGGTTATTGAGGAGAACTTAAGGCTTGTGGATGAAGTTCCTTTCCCTGAAGCCAAAGCTTATCTAGCCGCATTGAGTAAATACAGATTTTTTTGGAATCGAAAGATACGAATAAAAGCTAATAAAATTTTAAAGAAAGATGGGGTTTGAAGAAATTAAACTCTTTTTAAGGAATTTCATGTCATCTTGGCAGACAGCTCGGATATATGACGTTGAGCACAGGCTATTCGCAGAATCTCTCGAGAGAACTTATAGCACTCTCCTAGCGTTACTGGGTGAGAAGGATGAATTAGTAATAGGTATATTGGAAAAAGAGTTGGCTAGCGGAGAGAATATATTCTTCGAATTAAGCAAGAAGGTGATTCAGCCGATTACTCATCTCAAGAATATAGATATTGAGAGAATTGTCTTCCGCAAAGGGACATCTAAAGAGGAATTAATTAAATTTATCTCTTTTCTTATTACTCCTGTTGAAGAGATAAAGCACGCGCCTCAAGAATATGTTTCTGCTGCCGGGATAAAGAATATTGAAGTGGGTAAAATCAAGGCTCCGATCGGAGATTCTTCAAGTCAAAGCGAGGTAGAAGAAAGTGAACTTATGCACTACAAGGAGTTATTAAAGAGGCTCTCTGGGCTCCTAGGTGTGTTAATTAATAGTGATACGCTTGATAATTTGAATTTAAAATTCATTGCCAATGATATTATGGAGAACTTAAAGGATGGGTACCAATTTTTTTCTAAGCTTAGACAAACAAAAAGCTATGATGTGGCGACCTTCATACATCTTTTAAATGTGAGTATTTTGTCGATTTATTTGTCGCATAAGTTAGGCTTTTCACGCGATGACTGTTTAGATATCGGTGTGGCCGGTTTATTCCATGATATCGGTAAGCTTTATCTTGCTAAAAAGATTATTCAAAAGAAGGATAAGCTCGACGAGGAAGAGTTTGATAATGTAAAGAGCCACACTGTTCTCGGTGCAGAGATTCTCCTGAAGCATATAGACAGTTTAACAGTATTGCCGGTAGTGGTTGCTTTTGAACATCATCTGCAATATGATTTAGAGGGTTACCCCAAATTATCTTTTCCTCATAAGCTTCATATCGCTTCTTCGATTATTACAATCTGTGATGTTTATGATGCTCTTACTCAGAGGAGATCTTATAAGAGAGATTATCCTCCGGAGAGAATCTATGAGATAATGATTAAAGATAAGGGTAAGAGATTTGATCCTAAGCTGTTAGATACTTTTTTTAAGGTTATGGGAGTTTGGCCGCGGGGAACTATTGTTCGCCTTCAAGATGGAAGGATAGGGATAGTTAGGCAGGAGAATAAAGATGATATGTTCTCACCAGTTGTAGAGATAGTTGACGGTGGCCCAAAAGAACTCATAGATTTAGGAGCCGAGAAAGAGATAAAGATAAGACAATCGCTTAATCCTTTAGGAGAGGGACAAAAGTACCTTAATTTAATATAGACAAAGGATATTTTATAAAGAGATGAAGAAAGTACACATTTTCCATATATCTGAATTTGGGGGTCACAATAAAGCTGCCCAGAATCTAAAAGAAGCCCTTCTTTACAAGAATCCCCAAATAGATGTTCTAAGTCTAAATGGTTTTGGCTATTTTTACCCCCGAGGCGAGAAGATAATTAACTCTATTTATATCACGGTTATAAAACACTTTCCGCATCTTTGGGGAAGAGCCTATGACCGTCGCAAAGTGGTAAAAGCACTTACTCCCTATCGTAAATTAATAAATAAATTTGCTTTCTCGCGGTTAGATAAGCTCATAGTTCAACATCCACCCAGTTGTTTTGTAGCTACTCAGGCTTTTCCCTGTGGTTTAATCGCTGATTTTAAAGCCAAGGAGGCCTTAGATGTCCCTCTAGTTGCAATAGTAACCGATTATCATCCTAACCGTTTTTGGGTTCATCCTCTTGTTGATAGATATATTGTTGCTTGTCAGGAAGCAAAAGATGTTTTAATCGGCGAGGGAATAGCCGATGAAAAGATAAAAATATTAGGGATACCTATCTCGGTGAAATTTCTAACTACTTATCCCAAGACCCAGATTAGTAAGGAGCTAGGATTTGTGAGTGGTTTAGATAGTGTATTGATTATGGGGGGTGGATTAGGTATTGGACCAATAAAAGTTATTGCTAAGAAGCTAGATTCTCTCAAGCATGATTTCCAGATTATAGTAGTTTGTGGCCGGAATAAGAAACTCCATAATTGGTTTCTAAGGAAGGAGACAAAATTTAAAAAGCCGCTCTTTGTCTTTGGTTATACTGAAGATATCCATAAAGTTATGGATTTTGCCGATATCATAATTACTAAGGGTGGAGGAATAACCATCTCTGAGGCTTTGGCTAAAGGCCTGTGTATAATTACCACTCACCCGATTCCTGGCCAGGAGGAGCGGAATGTACAGTATCTCTCTAAGATGCAAGCAGTGATAGAGGCTGACCATGCTAAAGAGATAGCAGAGGTTGTCGGGAAACTGCTTCAGAATAAGAAAGAAATGTATTCTTTGAGGGAAAGGGCAAAAGAGAATTCTTTCATTGACTCCTCCTTAAGGATAGTTGATTTAATTTTAGAACTGGTAAGTTAATGTATTATCTTTATCTTCTCGGGAGCCTGTTAACCTCAATTTTTCCCCGGAACGCTTGCTATTTATTTGCTCGATTTGTCTCGATAATACATTATTACCTTTCCAAAAAAGATCGCGAGACCGTAATCTATAATCTTTCCCCGGTAATTACAGAGAAGAGTAAATTAAAGAGGTATACTCAAGAGGTATTTATTAATTTTGCCTATTATTTGGTAGACTTCTTTCGCTACTCAAAGCTAAACCAAGATTTTATAAAAAAGTACATAGAATTAGATGGCCTAGAGAATTTGAACAAAGCCCTAACTAAGGGCAAGGGGATTATTATTCTGGCTGCTCATCTGGGAAATTATGAGCTAGCCGGAGCGATTTTATCTCTTTTAGGTTATCCGCTCTCAGTAGTTGCTCTTTCCCATAAGGATAAACGGATAAATCAGTTCTTTGACGGCCAACGTCAAAGAGTAGGAATGAAGGTGATTTCTACCGGAACAACTATTCGAAGTTGTTTTTCCGCTCTAAAAAGCGGTGATATGCTTGCCCTTTTAGGGGATAGGGATTTTTCAGGTGCCGGCGTAAAGCTTGATATGTTTTCTAGGCAGGCTTATTTTCCCCGCGGAATAGCCTTTTTCGCCTTAAAGACCGGGGCGCCTATTATTCCCATCTTTTTAGTTCGTAGAGATAAGAAGTTTTACCATCTGGTCTGTGAGAAACCGATTGCCTATGATAATGAACAACAAGATGAAGTTTCGATAATTAAACAGTGCAATATAGTATTGGAAAAATACATAAAGAAATATCCTCAGCAGTGGTATATGTTTGAAAGGTGCTGGGTCGAGCAATAAGAGATGTATATAATCTTGCGAAGCAAGTTACTGAGGCGAAGCCTCAATAATATATTATATCCATCATTACTAGCATTGGACAACAAAGTTTTAAAATGAGTAAAAGAGGTAATAAGAGCATAGAAGAACTATTATAGGTAAGAGATGAGAGTTTGGATTGTAATTCCTGCTTATAATGAGAGATTTCGTTTAGCCGGTATCCTTGATGAGCTGAAGAGTAAGAATTTTTCTATTCTAGTGGTAGATGACGGCTCAATAGATAGTACTTATGAGGTGGCTGAGAAGAAAGCTGACTTTGTTATTAGAAATGAGAAGAACTTAGGCAAAGGGATGTCTTTAAAAAAAGGAATTGATTATCTCCTTAAAGAGACCGACTTTGATTATTTGGTTACTATGGATGCCGATGGTCAGCATTCACCTTCAGATTTAGATAAATTCTTGCAGAAAGCAGGAGACGGGGCATATTTTATTGTTGGAAATCGGATGTCTGATCCTATTGGGATGCCGAAATTGCGGATCATTACTAATAAGTTTATGTCTTGGCTTATTTCCCGGATAGCTAGACAAAGAATACCGGACACTCAATGCGGTTTTCGCTTAATTAAAAGAGAGGTCTTAGAGAAGATAAAGACAAAGACAAATAATTTTGAAATTGAGTCTGAAATCCTTATAAAAGCTGCCCGTTCAGGGTTTCCGATAAAGAGTATACCAATAAAGAGTATTTATTTTAAGAGCCTACAGAGCAGAATTAATCCTTTTGTAGATACAATAAGGTTTATAAGGTTTATTTTACAGTTAGAAGAATAATGAAAGATGTTTTTGCTGCCGCAAGAGAAGAGATGGTCTCTGGGCAAATTCTTAGTCGCGGGATTAATGATGGCAGGATTCTAGAGGCTTTCCGGAATATTCCCCGTCATCTTTTTGTTCCTGACGATCAGAAGAAATTCGCCTATAGTGACTCGCCTCTTCCTATTGGCTGGGAGCAGACTATCTCTCAACCCTATATGGTTGCTTTAATGACTTTGCACTTAGGTGTGAGTGAAGAACTTTCAGTTTTAGAAGTCGGGACTGGCAGCGGATACCAGGCAGCAATTCTTGCTTTCTTGGGGGCTCGAGTCTATACTATAGAGAGATTCCCTTTTTTGGCTAAGGAAGCAAAGAAAGTTTTGGATTCTTTAGGAATGGAAGTTCGAATAAGAGAAGGTGATGGAACTTTAGGTTGGCCTGAACATGCTCCTTATGACCGGATAATTGTTACTGCCGGCACCTCTAAAATACCGCCAGCCCTTATCGAACAGCTTAAAGTAGGGGGGAGAATGGTTATCCCTCTAGGCCAAAGGTTTCATCAGGAGTTGACTGTAGTAGAGAAAGTCTCTTTAGATGAGATAAGAGAGGAGCAAGTTTGTGGGTGTGTATTCGTACCCTTAGTAAGTGAGCATGGTTGGAGTTAATTTGGCTAGTTGGATTGCGGCTTTACCAGATGAGCTTAAAATAGTCGGAGTGGCTGCTCTGCCTATCTTTGAATTAAGGGGGGCAATTCCTTTGGGTTTTTCTCTAGGCATGCCTTTATCTATTCTTTATCTTTTAGCCCTATTAGGAAATCTAATACCAGTATTACCTTTATTGTTGTTTTTTAAGTATTTTTTCCATCACCTCGAGAATATAAAATTTATCGGCAGATTCTTTAAGTGGTGGTTTAGAAGGGTGGAGAAAAAATCAAAGCTGGTAGAGCGTTGGGGATTTTGGGGTTTAGTCCTCCTTGTGGCTATACCCTTACCAATAACCGGGGCTTGGACCGGAACAGTAGCCGCAACTTTATTTGAGATTAAGGTAAAAAGAGCCTTTCTAGCGATTCTGCTCGGGGTTGGTATTGCTGGTGTAATAGTAAGTTTAATAGTTAGTGGAGTAGTCCAATTGTTTTAGGTCCCGAGAAATCTCTTGACAATTTGTTTTCGATTGTTATATTAGGAGAGACGAAGGCGTCTTTTCTTAGTAACGAAACAAAGAAAAGGCGCTTTTTTTATTTTAGCCGCATGGGGTAAAATGGCAGAAATAGTAGAGAAGAAGATCTTAGTCGATGCTCCGGGGGTAAAGATTACCCAGTTGAAGGTGACAGCTCCTTTGATTGCTGAGAGAGCAAAACCTGGCCAATTCGTGGTTGTAATGGTGGCTGAGGAGGGAGAGAGGGTGCCTTTGACCGTAGTTGAGAAGGATGTTGAAGCCGGCACTATTACCTTAATTGTCCAAGAGGTGGGTTTAACCACCAAGCTCCTGGGCAAGCTAGATAAGGGAAAATCTATTTATGCTATAGTAGGCCCCTTAGGACATCATACTGAGATAAAAAAATACGGAAAAGTAATTCTAGTGGGAGGTGGGGTTGGTATTGCTGAGATTTATCCGGCAGCAGGGGAGCTAAAAGCTGCAGGAAATCATCTAACTACTATATTAGGAGCAAGAACAAAAGATCTGTTAATCTTAGAAGAGGAGCTAAAGGCTGTTTCAGATGAGCTGTTTATTACCACTGATGACGGCTCTTATGACAGGAAGGGCTTTGTAACAGATATACTAAAAGAATTATTAACTTATGACTTAAAACTTAGAACTTACAACTTAATATATGCTGTTGGTCCCATTCCGATGATGAAGAATGTTTCTTTGGTTACCAAGGATTCAGGAGTAAAGACATTAGTCTCTTTAAACTCTTTGATGGTTGATGCTACTGGTATGTGTGGTGGTTGCCGAGTTACTGTAGATGGTAAGGCTAAATTTACCTGCATTGATGGTCCGGAATTCGATGCTTCTTTAATCGATTGGGATGAGTTAGCTAAGAGAAATAAAGTATACGAGGATAAAGAGAAACATATCTGTAACCTTTATAAGCTATGAAGAGAGAACCAGTACCAATAAGAGAGCTAGATCCGGAGATTCGAGCAGGTAACTTTGAAGAAGTTGCTTTGGGTTATAATGAAGAAGAGGTTCTCTTAGAAGCTAATCGCTGTATTCAATGTAAGAATCCTACTTGCATTGATGGCTGTCCGGTAGGGATAGATATAAAGAAATTCATCGCTCAGATTATAGAAAAAGATTACTCTGGTGCCTATTTTACAATCAGAGAGAAGAATGATTTTCCTTCTATTTGCGGAAGGGTTTGCCCGGCTGAGTATCAATGCTGCAAGACTTGTGTATTTAGTAAAAAAGGTCTGCCTTTTGCTTCAAAAGAAGCAATTAATATCCATTTTTTAGAGAGATTCATCGGTGACTACGGGATAAAGAATAATTTGGAAGTTTCCTTACAAAAAGGAGGAGATCTTTCTAAGTTTAAGGTAGCAATTGTAGGCTCAGGTCCGGCTGGTTTATGTGCGGCGGGGGAGTTAGGCCGTCAGGGTATAAGGTCGGTTATCTTCGAAGGATTGCATAAAACCGGAGGGGTGCTGCGATATGGCATACCGCCGTTTAGGTTACCTCGGGATATTTTGGATTTTGAAATAGATTATCTTAAAAAATTAGGAGTGGAATTTATGCCTAATTTTATTGTCGGAAGGACCAAGGTATTAAATGAGCTCTTTAATGAGGAGTTTTCAGCTGTATTCTTAGGCTTAGGTGCCGGGGTGCCATCTTTTTTAAAGGTTAAGGGTGAGAACTTATGTAATGTCTATTCAGCTAATGAGTTTTTAGCTCGGGTAAATCTTATGTCAGCATATAAGTTCCCGGAATTTCATACCCCAATTAATGTAGGTAAAAATATAGTTGTTATTGGCGGAGGTAATACTGCCATGGATGCGGCCAGAGTTGCTCTGCGTCTGCAGAAGATGCAGGGAATCAAGCCAGCTACATCAATCTTCTATCGGCGCAGGGAAGTAGAGATGCCAGCAAGGCGCTTGGAGATAGAACACGCTAAAGAAGAGGGAGTGAATTTTAAATTTTTGGTTCAACCGCAGGAATTCGTTGGTGATGATTCCGGTTTTGTGAGAAAGATGAGGTCTCTTGAGTGCCAGTTAGGTGAACCTGATTCATCAGGCCGGAGAAGGCCCATTCCTATTGAGGGAAGTGATTTTGACAGCAATTGTGATTTAGCTATCATAGCAGTAGGATTAGGAGCAAATAAGGTTTTAACTAGTGCTACTCCGGATTTAAAAGTCGATAAATACGGCGATGTAGAGGTAAATCCTGAAACTATGGAGACTTCTATAAAAGGAGTATTTGCCGGAGGAGATATAGTCGGAGGAGAAGGGACAGTCATTGAAGCCATGGGTATGGCAAAGAAGGCATGTCAAGGAATAATCAGACATCTTTCTCAAGGATAGAAAATTGGTAAAAAAAAGGAGGTAATATGGCAGAGGCAAAAGTAAAACAATTTATGGAGAAGGTCATCAAGAGAAATCCTGGTGAACCAGAGTTCCACCAAGCAGTACAAGAGGTAGTTGAATCTTTGATGCCTTTCATTGCGAAAAACAAGAAATACCAGGATGCTAAAATCCTGGAGAGACTTGTTGAGCCGGAAAGGGTAATAATGTTCCGCGTACCCTGGCTTGATGATAAAGGCGAAGTTCAGGTTAACCGAGGCTTTCGAATCGAAATGAATAGTGCTATTGGTCCTTACAAAGGCGGACTTCGGTTTCACCCCTCTGTTTATTTAGGCATTTTGAAGTTTCTGGCCTTTGAGCAGGTAATTAAGAACAGCCTTACTACTCTTCCTATGGGAGGCGGTAAGGGCGGTTCTGATTTTGACCCCAAAGGTAAATCTGACAATGAAGTAATGAAGTTCTGCCAGAGCTTTATGACTGAGCTTTGGCGGCATATTGGTCCAGATACAGATGTTCCAGCTGGAGACATTGGTGTTGGCGGACGTGAGATAGGGTTTCTTTACGGTCAATACAAGAGGATATGCAATGAGTTTACCGGAATTCTAACCGGTAAAGGACTTAACTGGGGTGGAAGCTTAATTAGACCTGAAGCTACTGGTTATGGCTGCGTCTATTTTGTTGAGGCAATGTTAAAGGCTAAAGGGCAACCCATGGAGGGTAAAGTTTGTACAGTATCCGGTTCCGGCAATGTTGCTCAGTATACTGTAGAGAAGGTAAATCAGCTAGGCGGTAAGTGTGTTACTTTATCTGATTCCAATGGATACATTTATGATGAAGCTGGTATAGATGCCCAGAAGTTAGCATTTGTTATTGAGCTTAAGAATGTAAAGCGCGGCCGGATTAAAGAATATGCACAGAAATACGGCTGTAAGTACGTTGAAAAACAACGTCCCTGGAATGTTAAGTGTGATATAGCTTTTCCTTCTGCTACTCAGAATGAAATAAGTAAGGAAGATGCCGAAGCTTTAGTTAAGAATGGCTGTATAGCAGTAGGTGAAGGCGCAAACATGCCAACAACACCAGAGGGTATTAAGGTATTCCAAAAGGCTAAGATTTGCTATGCTCCTGGTAAAGCAGCTAATGCTGGCGGAGTAGCAACTTCCGGGCTTGAAATGTCTCAGAATAGCTTAAGGCTATCTTGGACTCGTGAAGAGGTAGATCAAAGGCTTTACGGGATTATGTTAGCGATTCATGAGCAATGTGTAAAGTACGGCAAAGAGGGCGACTACATAGATTATGTAAAGGGTGCAAATATTGCCGGATTTGTGAAGGTTGCTGACTCAATGCTTGAACAAGGATTAGTTTAGGCAAAGACTAGCTAATAGAGAGAATTAAAAACGCCTCCGAGTTTTCGGAGGCGTTTTTTATGTGCTTTGAGTTTTCTGTCGTTTTTAGAGCTTAGAGCATAGGAAGATACTTCTTTATCTCATGTTGAGTAATCTGAATTCGGTAGTCTTCCCACTCCTTCTTCTTATTAAATAAAAATCTATTGAAGATATGGTCTCCTAAAGTTTCTCGAACGAAATCACTCTTTTCTGTTTCAACAATAGCTTCAAAGAGGTTTCCAGGAAGTGAGGTTAAGCCCCTTCTTTCCCTCTCTTCCATAGCCATACGATAGATATTAGGTTCAACTACCGGAGGAAGTGGGTATTTTTTCTCTATGCCTTCTATGCCTGCTGCAAGCATTACCGCAAAAGCTAAATAAGGGTTACAAGCAGGATCAGGGCAACGCAATTCCACTCGGGTTGCTTTTTCATTACCTAGCCGGTACACCGGGACCCGAAGTAGAGCTGTACGGTTCTTCCGAGCCCAAGAAGCATACACCGGTGCTTCATATCCGGCAACCAGACGCTTATAGGAATTTACCCACTGAGCAGTCAGGGAGGATATTTCTCGAGCATGTTTTAATTCACCAGCAATGAATCCTTTAGCAATAGAGGATAGATGGTGCTTATCCTTCTTGTCAAAGAAGGCATTTTGGTTTCCTTTTCCGCCTGAGGCGGATCCACTTTTGGCGGAAAATAGGGATTGATGAACATGCATTCCTGAGCCATTTACTCCAAAGAGAGGTTTAGGCATAAAGGTTGCATATACACCGCTTTGCTGAGCAATTTCTTTAATTACATATTTGCAAGTTATTACGCTATCAGCCATAGTAAGGGCATCATTATACTGGAGGTCAATCTCATGTTGTGATGGTGCTACCTCATGGTGAGTTGCCTCCATGGGTATACCCATCTCTTCTAGGGTTCTTACAGTTTTGTTCCTTAAGGTGTTGGCTAAATCATTAGGTATTAGCTCAAAGTAGGAACCCTCATCAATAACCTCAGGTTTACGATCAGACTTAAAGTAAAAGTATTCTATCTCCGGACCGACATAGAAGGCGAAACCCATCTTTTTTGCTCGGGCCAATGCACGTTTTAGAACATAACGAGTGTCACCAGCATAAGGAGTATGATCCGGATTCAATATATCACAAAGCATTCTAGCGGTAGGATCAGTTTCAACTGTCCAGGGTAATACCTTAAATGTAGTGGGGTCAGGCAAGGCAAGGATATCACTCTCCTCAGCCTCGGCAAATCCTGTAACAGAAGAACCATCAAACCCCTTACCATGCTCCAAAGCTCCTTTTAACTCGCCTTGAGTAATAGAAACACACTTTAAGGTTCCTAAAATATCTACGAACCATAACTGTATAGTTCTGATATTTTCCTGGTGCACTGTTTCTAAGACTTTTCTTATTGTTTCTTTGCGATTCTTCTTACCCCGAATACTTACCTTAGTCTCCTTTTTGCCTGGGAGAGTTCCTTTACTTGGAAGTTGGTTTCTAGGGATTATATATCTCTTTCCTACCCTGTCAGCATAAAGAGCCCCATGCTTTATGCGCTCAATAACTGCTTGACGAGATATCCCTAAAATCTTAGCGGCTTGAGTTGGACTGAAATATTCTTGCTCCATTATTCCTCCTTTTTGGATAGTTTCATCGGTTTGTAAACCATTCATACATTCCTATATTACAAGTGTAAACTATTACTTTACATTTGTCAAGTATTTTTTTTTATTTTTTTACACCATGCACGAATGTCCATAAAGGTTAGCTTTTTTTAAGATTTTCTATCTAGAAAAAGGTTATTTTTTTCTTGACTATTAGCCAGATTTATCGGATAATCATTCCCAATGTGGATAAAGGCGTCCCTTTGCTGACAATGAAGTTAAGGGGACGCTTTTTCTATTTTTGCCTGCCGGCAGGCAGGGGCTTTGAGAAGCTTCCTAAAGGATAGATCCAAAATCAATATAAAACCAAATCAGCTGCTATGCAGCAAGAAAGGGAGGAAGAACCATGCCGCGATATGAAAACATTAAAAAGGTTTTAATCATTGGTTCAGGGCCAATAATCATCGGACAAGCCTGTGAGTTTGATTATTCTGGTACCCAAGCCTGTAAAGCTTTGAAAGAAGAGGGGTATGAGGTTGTTCTGGTTAATTCTAATCCAGCAACTATTATGACTGATCCTGGAATGGCTGATAAAACTTATATTGAGCCTCTTACCGTTGAAAGCCTGGAGAAGATTATTGAGAGAGAAAGGCCTGAGGCCCTTCTTCCTAACTTGGGAGGCCAAACCGGTCTTAATTTATCTTCGAGTCTCCATAGGTCCGGGATCTTAAAGAAATATGGAGTTAAGATTATTGGTGTTAAGGCTGATGCCATTGAACGCGGAGAGGATCGTCTCCTCTTCAAAGAGACAATGAAGAAGCTAGATATCCCTCTTCCTAGATCTGAGATTAGCCATTCAGTTGAAGAGGCTGAAGTTATAGCCCAGAAAATAGGCTATCCAGTAGTATTGCGGCCAGCTTATACAATGGGGGGAACCGGCGGAGGAATTGCTTATAACGTAGAAGAGCTAAGAGTTATTGTGACTCGAGGATTAGCAGTAAGTCTTGTTCATCAGGTCTTAGTTGAAGAAGCAGTTATTGGCTGGGAAGAGCTAGAACTGGAAGTTGTACGGGATCAGAAGAACCAGAAGATTACCGTATGCTTTATTGAGAATATTGATGCTATGGGCATTCATACCGGAGATAGTTTTTGTTCTGCTCCAATGCTTACCGTAAAAAAGGAGATACAGGAAAAGTTGCAAGAATACTCTTACAAAATAGTTGATGCAATCGGTGTTGTTGGCGGAACCAATATTCAATTTGCCCATAACCCTGAGGATGACCGCATAGTAGTTATAGAAATTAACCCTAGAACATCTCGCTCCTCAGCTCTGGCTTCAAAAGCAACTGGTTTTCCAATTGCTCGTATTTCAACAAAGTTAGCTGCTGGATTATCAATGGATGAGATTCCTTATTGGAAGGAAGGAACTTTGGAGAAGTATGAACCTAGCGGTGACTATGTGGTTATTAAGTTTGCCCGCTGGGCATTTGAGAAGTTTCCCAAGGCAAAGGATATCTTAGGAACTCAGATGAAGGCTGTTGGTGAGGCAATGAGCATAGGAAAGACATTCAAAGAGGCCTTTGGGAAGTCTATCCGTTCTTTAGAAATAGGTCGGGCTGGATTAGGGGTTGAGAAGTTCAAAGCCCTTCCGATAGAAAAACTAAGAGGAAAATTAAGTGCGCCTTCAAGTGAGCGTATATTTTTAATATATGAGGCCTTGCGTAGGGGGATTTCAGTTGAAGAGCTCTACAGAGTTACTTATATTCACCCTTGGTTTCTTAACGAGATGAAAGAGTTAGTTGATTTTGAAGAGGTGATAATTAAGAATAAATGGAAAGACTTACCTGATGCGAAGCTAATTAAAGCAAAGGAGCTAGGGTTCTCCGATAAGTACTTAGCTCAGATTTTTAAGGTAAAAGAAAAAGAAGTAAGAGAGAAGAGATTAGCTCTTGGGAAGATTGAATGCTATGATGCGGTTCCGGTTAGCGGAGTAGAAAACGCAGCTTACTATTACTCAACATATATCGGAGAAGATAAGGTACCGGTATCAGCGAATAAGAAGATATTAATTTTAGGTGGCGGGCCTAACCGGATTGGCCAGGGGATAGAGTTTGATTATACCTGCGTTCATGCAGCCTTTGCTTTGCGGGATGAAGGGTATGAATCAGTTATGATAAATTGTAATCCTGAGACAGTATCTACTGATTACGATACATCTAATAAGCTCTACTTTGAACCTTTAACCGTAGAGGATGTATTGAGCATCTATGAGAAAGAGAAGCCCCAAGGAGTTATTGTTCAGTTTGGCGGACAAACGCCATTAAACATCGCTGGGCAGCTAAAGGATAATGGAGTAAATATTCTGGGTACTTCACCCGAGAGTATTCGTTTAGCAGAGGACAGAGAATACTTCAGGGAGAGGATGATTGCTCTTGACATTCCTCAACCTGAGAGTGGTACAGCCCGGTCATTGGATGAGGCTGTAAAAATCGCCGATAAAATAGGTTATCCCCTTATGGTCCGTCCTTCTTTTGTCTTAGGGGGCCGGGGCATGGAGATTATCTATAATGAGATAATGTTGCGAAAGTATGCTGAGGAAGCTATTAAAGTAAGTCCGGAATTTCCAATGCTTATTGATAGATTCCTAGAACATGCTATTGAAGCTGAAGTTGATGCTCTTGCTGATGGAGAGGATGCTCGTGTTGTCGCAGTAATGGAGCACATAGAGCTTGCCGGGGTTCACTCTGGTGATTCTGCCTGTGTAATTCCAACCAGGACCATTAAGAAAGAACACCTAAAAACCATTGAGGATTATACCGTTAAAATCGCAAAGGAACTTAAAGTTATCGGGTTGATAAATATTCAGTATGCTATATGTGACGATAAGGTATATGTTTTGGAAGCTAATCCTAGAGCGTCTCGAACAGTACCTTTGGTTTCAAAGGTCATGGCAATTTCTATGGCTCGGATCGCAACTCAATTGATGCTTGGCAAGAAGCTGAAAGATTTTCCTGAGCTCCAAAAGCCTCACAAGGTTCCTTATGTCGGGGTTAAAGAGGCAGTTTTTCCCTTTAATATGTTTCCTGAAGTAGACCCCCTATTAGGTCCTGAGATGAGGGCTACCGGAGAGGTAATGGGCATTGCTGATACTTTTGGGCTTGCCTTCTACAAAGCTCAAGTGGCTGCAAATCTAAAACTCCCCACAGAGGGAAATGTTCTGCTTACCGTAACCGACAAGGATAAGCCGGAGCTAATTCATATAGCTAAGGGGTTTAATAAGCTCAGGTTTAACATTTACGCTACCGAAGGAACTAGTCGCTTCCTTAAGGAAAATGGTATAGACAATACCGAGGTAAAGAAGCTTCATGAGGGGAGGCCTAATCTTTCTGATGCGATTAAAAATGGAGATATCCATCTAATTATAAATACACCTATTGGAAGTAATAGTAAATACGATGATAGTTATATTCGTATTATGGCTATTCAACAGAAGATTCCCTACATTACATCTATGGCTGCCGCCCAAGCCAGTCTTGAAGGGATTGAGGCATTGAGGGGAAAGAAAATCTCACCAAAATCTCTTCAGGAATATCACGAAGAAGTGATATAAATCCAACCCAAGAGAATTCGTATGTAGTTGGTAGGATATTAATAATCCTATAGACAATTGTGAATAAACAGCGACAATATTAAGGGAGGAGTAATAATGGTCAAGCAATTAGGTTTTGATAACGAAAAATACCTCAAAGAGCAAACCAAAGCTATATTAGAGCGAGTCGAGAGGTTTAATAATAAACTCTACCTCGAGTTCGGTGGTAAGATTATCTTTGATTACCATGCCTCAAGAGTCCTGCCAGGATTTGACCCTAATGTAAAGATGAGACTTTTGCAGAAGCTTAAAGATAAAGCTGACATTATCCTTTGTATATATGCTGGCGATATTGAAAGAAGAAAAGTCAGGGCTGATTTTGGTATTACTTACGATGTTGATGCTTTAAAGCTGATCGATGATTTAAGGAGTTGGGATATTAATATAGCAGCAGTGGTAATAACTCGTTTTGATAATCAAGCTTCAGCTAAAATCTTTAAAAATAAATTAGAGCGCAGGAACATAAAGGTTTACACCCACTCATTTACTAAGGGTTATCCTACAGATCTGGGTTCAATTGTAAGTGATGAGGGCTATGGTGTAAATACTTACATTGAGACTGAGAAGCCTCTGGTTGTAGTTACCGGTCCTGGGCCAGGAAGTGGAAAACTTGCCACTTGTCTTTGTCAGCTCTATCATGAGTACAAAAGAGGAGTAAAGGCAGGTTATGCAAAGTTTGAAACCTTTCCGATTTGGAATATTCCTCTTAAGCATCCGGTTAACGTAGCTTATGAGGCAGCCACAGCTGATTTGCGAGATTTTAATCTTGTTGACCCCTTTCATTTAGAAACTTATCAGGAGACAGCAATTAATTACAATCGGGATGTTGATGCTTTTCCCCTTCTTGAGCGGATTTTAGAAAAGATCACCGGAGCTGAATCGATGTATAAATCTCCTACCGACATGGGGGTAAATAGAGCTGGCTTTGGAATTGTTAATGATGATGCTGTTAAGGATGAGGCTAAGCAGGAGATCATCCGTAGGTTTTTTAGATATAGATGTGAATATGCAATGGGCTTTAGCGATAAGGGGACAGTTCAGCGGGTAGAACAACTTATGGAAGAGCTAAACCTTTATCCTAATGATCGCTGCGTTGTTAAACCAGCCAATGATGCTCTTGGTGAGGCTGAAGATAAGAAGAAGGGGCATGGAGGGGTTTTTTGCGGTGCAGCTATAGAGCTTAAAAGTGGTAAGATAGTTACCGGAAAGAATTCCAATCTGATGCATGCAACAGCTAGCCTTGTTCTTAATGCTATAAAAGAGTTAGCAGAGATACCGGATAAGATCCATCTCTTATCACCGACAATAATAGGGTCGATAGGAAAGTTAAAGGAAAGTCTTTCTGGCACCAAGACAATAAGTTTAGATTTGGAGGAGGCTTTAATTGCTTTAAGTATTAGTGCTACTACCAATCCAACAGCTCAATTAGCTATGGAGAAACTTAAAGAACTTGGAGGATGTGAAGTGCATACAACCCATATGCCTACGCCGGGCGATGAAGCCGGGTTGCGTAAGCTAGAGGTTAATCTTACCAGTGAACCAAATTTTTCTTCCAAGAGCCTTTTTGTAACGTAAATTTAGATTATTGTAGGTAGAATTGCAACGGGAACAATAACGGAGGTAATAAAATGAGCGGAATTTTTGGTGTAGTTTCGAAGAAAAATTGCGTAGACACTCTGTTTTATTGTACGGATTACCACTCCCATCTAGGAACTGAATATGGAGGTATGGCAGTTCTTGGTGATGAATTCAAACGGCAGATACATAAGATATCTCAGAGCCAATTCAAGTCAAAATTCTATGATGATTATCAACAAATGAAAGGTAATAAAGGCATTGGTGTCATTAGTGCCCTTGAAGAGCAACCGATGTATTTGAACTCTAGGTTTGGTCCTTTTTGTATAGTTACCAATGGATTTATTGAGAATACATCAGAGTTAATAGCAGGCCTCTTTAGAAAAGGGGTGTCTTTTGCTGAGGTAAATAAAAGTGGAGTCAATGACGCAGAGCTTATAGCAAAGCTTATAAGCCGGGGTGATAATTTAATAGATGGTATTGAGAAGATGTTTGATCAGATCAAGGGTTCTTGCTCGCTTCTATTGTTACATAAAGATGGAGTCTATGCAGCCAGGGATAGATTTGGCTACACCCCTCTTGTAGTTGGAAAGCGCAATGATGCCATGGCTGTTACTTCTGAAACTTGTGCTTTTCCTAATAGTGATTTTGAAGTAGTGAAATATCTCGAGCCGGGCGAGGTAGTTCTGATAAACGAGGAAGGTATGCAGCAGAAAAAGCCGGGCAGGGATATAAATCAAATTTGTGCATTCTTATGGATTTATACCGGATTCCCTGCCTCAAATTATGAAGGAATAAATACCGAGGTGGTAAGAGAAAGGTGTGGTCGGGCCTTAGCCAGGCATGATAAAGATATTGAGGTAGATGTAGTCTCAGGAGTTCCTGATTCAGGAACTGCCCATGCAATAGGGTATGCTATGGAGAGTGGTAGCCCTTATCGCAGACCGTTAATAAAATATACTCCTGGGTATGGAAGGAGTTATACTCCGCCTTCTCAAGAAACACGTGATTTGGTTGCTAAGATGAAACTTATTCCTATAAAGGAGATAATCGAAGGCAATAAAATTATTGTTTGTGATGATTCGATAGTGAGAGGAACCCAGCTTAAGAATTTTACCATAAAGAAGCTTTGGGATTCTGGCGCTAAGGAAGTTCACATAAGACCGGCTTGTCCGCCCCTGATGTTTCCTTGCCGGTTTAATTTATCTACCCGTAGCATTAATGAACTTGCTGCTAGAAAAGCTATCCGCAGTATTGAAGGCCATGATTTAGAAAGAGTTTGCGAATACGCTGATTGCAACTCTGATAAATACAAAAAGATGATAAAGTGGATTGCTAAAGACTTAGGGGTTACTACCCTTAGGTATCAGACTGTAGATGATATGGTTGAGGCAATCGGCCTACCTAAAGAAAAACTCTGCCTCTATTGCTGGACTGGTAAATGTCCTCCTCCGCCAAGGCTACCGAGGACTAATCCTCCGAAGCTTTAGTATAGGAGGATGCCCAAAAAAAGAAACCCCCTCCCTAGAAAGGGAGAGGGCCCGTGGCATTTGATCCCCAGAAAGGAATCCTTATTAAAGCATAACATCCTTTTTGTTTGTCTTTCAAGGGGTTATGAACCTTCTCCTGAAATCGTTTTCACTTCCTTAATATGGCTGGTTTAATATTTCCCTTTACAAGTTAATAGGGGCATTGTATAATTTATTTCTTTAAGGAGTAGATATGAAGACATTAAAATTAGGAATACCTAAGGGAAGTCTGCAGGAGAAGACCTTAGAGCTCTTCGGCATGGCCGGTTTCAATATTTACCTAAGTTCGCGGTCATATTTCCCTTCCATTGATGATGTTGAGATTAAAGTTGTGCTCATTAGGGCACAGGAGATGCCTCGCTATGTTGAAGAAGGGGTCTTAGATTGTGGTATTACTGGTGAGGATTGGATTTTAGAGAATGGTTCAAGTGTTCTGAGATTGTCTCAGCTGCCTTACGCTAAGCAAACCCTTAGTCCAGTAAGGTGGGTAGTTGCAGTAAGAGAGGCTTCCCGAATAAAGAAATTAAAGGATTTAAAGGGGAAGCGAGTAGCCACAGAGCTATTAAGGTATACCAAGAGATTTTTTAAGGCTAAAAAAATAGATGTCGATGTAGAGTTTAGCTGGGGTGCTACTGAAGTTAAGGTAAAAAGCGGTCTAGTTGATGCAATAGTTGAGCTTACCGAGACCGGCACAAGTCTGCGGGCCAATGGCTTAAAGATAATCGATACGGTATGTACTTCCACTACCCAGTTTATTGCTAATAAGTCTTCTTATAAGAATAAGTGGAAGAAGAAAAAGATGCAGCAGGTTTTATTGCTCCTTAAAGGGGCTTTAGAAGCCAGAGCTAAGGTTGGTCTTAAGCTAAATGTTAGGAAGGAGAATGTCGATAAGGTTTTATCTATTCTTCCAGCGTTGAAGAAGCCAACAATTTCTCACCTAACCTTAAAGAATTGGGTCGCTTGTGAGGTTATTGTCGAAGAGAGCCAGGTACGTAAAATTTTACCTTTATTAAAGGAAAATGGAGCTCAGGGGATAATAGAGTACCCTTTAAATAAGGTTATTTATTGAGACACGAATTTACACGAATGATTCGTGGTAATTTGATATAAATTCGTGGATATTCGTGCATGAGCGGAGCGAAAATATGCCTTGCGGAAAGAAAAAGAAACTAAAGAAAGTCAAAAGACACTGGTTTAAAAAAAGAAGAAAACAACAAAGACATAAGTCTAAATAATCATCAATGAGATTTTTTCTGATTTTCATTATTTTATGTCTCATCGCGCCCTTATCTTTCCCTCAAAGCCAAAGGTCTCTTAGTAATCTTTATAGTAATTATTTAAAAGGCCTTCTTTACGCTGAAAAGGGAGAATATCTTAAAAGTTTAGAAGAGCTAGAGCAGGCTAAAGCTAGCGACCCTCAATCTATCCATATCCGTTTAAAAATTGCTTCAGTTTTGATTCGTTTAGATCGTCTTGATGGAGCCGAAGCAGCATTAAAAGAAGCTAAAGAAATTGACCCCGAGAATTTGGACCTTTCCTTGGCCCTAATTTTTGTCTACTCATATGGTAAGAAGAATGAAGATTTGGAGACCGAATATGAGGCTTTCTTGAAGAAAGCTCATGAGAAGAAACCTAAAGATATAGGTATATCCGAATATCTAGCGCAATTCTATTTTTATAAAAAGAAGCCTCAGGAGGCAATTGAAGTATATGAGAAGATTTTAGAAAGCAACCCTGATTATGTCGAAGCGCTTTTTTGGCTGGGTTATCTCTATGAAGATTGTGGCCAACGCAGCAAGGCTTTAGAGACATGGGAGAGGGGAGCAGATATTGATTCTTCTTTTGCCCCGATTTTAAATTGTTTAGGTTATACCTATGCTGAAGAAGGAATTAAGCTTGATCTAGCTGAAGAAATGGTGGGAAAAGCCTTGAAGGAGGAGCCGGAAAACGGAGCTTATCTAGATAGTTTAGGATGGGTTTATTATAAGAAGGGAGACCTAGAGAAGGCTAAGGAATATACTCTCAAAGCCATAGGTTTGATTAAAGATCCTAACGTATACGAACACCTCGGAGATATTTATATTGGCTTGGGTGATCAAGAAGAGGGGGTTCGTTATTATCAAGAAGGACTTTTGAGTTTCCCCGGCGATAAAGGCTTAGAATTAAAACTTAAAAAATATGAAAACGAAGATAAGCTTCCTAAAGGATAAGGCTAATACAATCAGAAAACTGATTATTAAGATGTTAGCTGAGGCTAAGAGCGGGCATCCCGGCGGGTCTCTCTCAGCTACAGAGATTGTTGCTTGCCTTTACTTTGAAGTCATGCGCCATAATCCTAAGGATCCTAATTGGCCAGGAAGGGATAGGTTCCATCTTTCTAAGGGGCATTGTTGTCCGGCTATTTATTCTGGCTTAGCTTTGAGCGGATATTTTTCTGTTGAGGAGTTGATGAAGTTAAGAAAAATTGGTTGTCTTCTTCAAGGCCATCCTGACCGAGGCACTCCGGGGATAGAAGTAGCCAGTGGATCTTTGGGCCAGGGTTTATCGGTTGCTTGTGGTATGAGCATGGCAGCTAAGATAGATAAGAAGGATAATCGCGTCTATTGCCTTATGGGTGATGGCGAGCTTCAAGAGGGAAATATTTGGGAAGCAGCAATGTCAGCGGCTCATTTTAAACTAGATAATCTTTGCGGGATCGTCGATTACAATCACTTTCAGATTGATGGTTGCACTGAAGAAATAATGAATTTAGCGCCTCTAGCCGATAAGTGGAGATCTTTTGGTTGGCATGTTATCCAATGTGATGGACATAGCATAGAAGAGTTGCTTAGAGCATTTGAAGAAGCGAAGACGATTAAACAAAAACCAACGGTAATTATCGCCCAGACAGTTAAAGGAAAGGGGGTATCTTTTATGGAGCACGTAGTTGATTTCCACGGAAGAGCTCCTACCGAAGAAGAGAAAAATGTCGCCTTAGACGAATTAGGTAAAGACGATTAATAGTTGCTTTAGTTAATATAGTTGATTTAGTTGGTTTAGTTTATTTAAACTATATTAACAATGTAAACAATAAAAACTACATAAACTAAAAAATGGAAAAACTATACGCCCGCAATATTTATGGGAAGACACTTCTGGAATTAGGTAAGAAGCATAAGGACCTAGTTGTTTTAGATGCTGATCTCTCTGGCTCAACACGTACTGCTTTTTTTGGCCGAGAGTTTCCCGAGAGGTTTTTCAACTTTGGTGTTGCTGAGCAGAATATGATGGCTACTGCTGCTGGTTTAGCTAGTTGTGGTAAAGTTGTTTTCGCATCTACCTTTGCTATGTTTGCTACTGCCCGGCCACTTGATCAAGTAAGAAATACAATTTGTTACAATAACTTCAATGTTAAGATTGTGGCTACGCATGGAGGAATAACTGTGGGTGAAGATGGGGCGTCGCATCAGGCCTTGGAGGATATTGCTCTTTTCAGAGCAATTCCTAATATGAAGATAATCGTGCCTGCTGATGCTCCGCAAACCAGAGAAGCAGTCATTGCAGCTTATCAAACTCCCGGGCCTTTTTACATTCGTTTAGGCCGTTCAAAAATTCCTACCCTTCAAAAGAAGAGTGATTTTGTCTTTGGGAAGGGGCAGATAGTCGAAGAGGGCAAAGATTTAGCAATAATTACCTGTGGCATTATGGTTAATGAATCACTAATGGCAAGTAAGATTCTAAAAGAAAAGGGGATCTCGACAACAGTAGTTAATTTTCATACCATAAAGCCAATCGATGAGGATTTACTCCTAAGTATTGCCAAGAAGTACAAGAAGATCCTTGTCTGTGAAGAGCACCAGATTACCGGCGGTCTCTTCTCAGCTGTTTCTGAGGTGTTGATTCGCAAATGCCCGACGCAAGTAAAGCCCATAGGGATAGAGGATGAATTCGGTCAATCCGGTTCACCTCAGGAGTTGATGGATTTTTATGGCCTCTCCGCTAATAATATCGCTGAAAAAGCACAAGAGTTTTTGCGGTAGTAAGATTAAAATTTTAAGTCCGGCCAAAATAAATCTTTACCTTAATATAAAAGGAAAGTATCCCGGCGGATTCCACCGACTAGAGAGCATCATCGAGCGTATCTCTTTATGTGACCAGATTTCAATCAGGCTAATCACGACCCCAGCAATAAAATTATCATCAAACCTTAAAAGTCTTGAAACTGACGATAATATTGTATTTAAAGCTGCCCAGCTTCTAAAGGAACGATTTAAAATTCCTTTCGGTTTTGATATTTTCCTCCAAAAAAGAATCCCTATAGGTGCTGGGTTAGGGGGAGGCTCATCTAATGCTGCTTCTACTCTCTTAGGGTTAAATCAGCTCCTTGATTTAAAGCTAAAAAGAGAGGGGATTTACTCATTGGGTAGACAATTAGGCAGCGATGTTAACTTTTTCCTATCCGAGAGTCAATTTGCTTTTCTTACCGGTAGAGGCGAGAAGATAACCCCCTTGGAGATAAGGAAGAAATTCAGCCATTTTATTATCTGGCCAGGCATATCTGTATCTACTAAAAGGGTTTATGCCGGTATGAGAGTAAAATTGACAAAATTTTTTAATAATGCTAATATAATGCGGTACGCTTTAAAGAAAGGGGATATTCCTTTAATTAAAAAGAGCATTTTTAATGCTTTGGAAAAGAGAGCCCTTTCACTTTATGCCGAGTTAGAGAGAGCAAAAAATTACTTGGAGAAAAGAGGTATCTTTGCAAAAGTAACCGGTTCAGGTAGTGCTTTTTATACAGTTGGCAAGCTTATCTCTTTATCTAAGATAAAGAGATTGGTACCCAAAGGGTGGGCTGTATTTGAAGTTAATACTTTTTAAGTGAGACTTATCCTTGATATTTATAATGTCAAGGATGTAGTCGAACTTAATCCGCCTAAGGCGGATTTAATTCACACACGTATCACTTATAGTCGTTAGTGCTCCATAAGTGATGTGTTCATTAAAGGAGGTAGGTTCTATGGAGATCACAGAAGTCAGGGTTTCTCTTCGAGAAAGTGAGGGCAAGAGACTTAAGGCTTATGCAACAATCACCTTTGATAACTCCTTTGTAGTAAGAAACATCAAGGTCATTGAAGGTAACAACGGTTTATTTGTTGCAATGCCAGCAAGGAAGTTAAAGCAATTTTGTCCTCGTTGCGGCAAAAAGGTTGATGTTGGTAGTCAATACTGTAACCATTGCGGAGTGCAATTACCTCCTCCTACTCGGGAGTCAGAAGATATCCGACACACTACTCATCAAGATTTAGCACATCCTATCAATCAGGAGTTTCGTGATTACTTGCAGAGTAAGGTTTTAGATGCTTATCACGATGAGAAGGCATCGCCGAGAGAAAAGTCTGCTAAGGAAGAGACTACATCAGGAGAAGGAAACGAAGGAGAATAAAATACTGCCCGGTAGTGTAATCGGTAACACATCAGCTTTTGGAGCTGAGTTTCCTGGTTCGAGTCCAGGCCGGGCAACTGATATTTTACTAGTAGTGAGTAGGTGATTATGGAAAGTTTCACAGTGGTAATTTTAGCCGGCGGCAAGGGTGAGAGGATGAAGTCAACTTCACCCAAAGCCCTTTGTGATTTATTAGGCCAGACTTTAATCTACTATCCTTTAAAGGAGGTGTTGAAGCTAAAGAGATGCCTTAAAGAGATAATTGTTGTAGTAGGGTATAAGGCTAAAGAGGTTGTGCAAGAGGTGAAGAAGTCTTTCTCAAAGAAGCAGAAGATAAAATTTGTTTACCAATCTAAGATGTTAGGGACTGCTAACGCTTTAGCCCTCGCCTATAAAAAGATAAAGCATAATAATATTTTAGTTCTCTGTACTGACACTCCTTTAATAAGTGCCGAGACCCTTAAAGCTTTTATCTCATCCTTTTTAAAGAAAAAGCTCTCTTGTTCCATGCTTACCGCTGATGTAAGCGATAAGAATTCTTTAGGTGTTATCTTAAGAGATAAAGAAGGAAAGGTAAAGGGAATCAGAGAAAAGATTACCTCTGGTTCTAATCGAATAAGAGAATCTCTTAGCGAAGAGGTAAATAGCGGGGTATATTGTTTTAAAAAGAAGACCTTAGGGGAGAACCTTCCGAGAATAAAGAAGAATAAGAGGAAAAAAGAGTATTTTCTTACCGATATAGTAGAAATTCTTTATAGCCGGGGGGAGAGGCTAGATGCCTATTTTCTAGATAGAGCCGAGGAAATTTTAGGCATAAATAACCAAAAAGACCTTTGGAAAGTCAATAAATTAATGCGTCAGAAGGTGTTAGAGGAGTTAGTAGCAAAAGGGGTTAAGGTTATTGACCCTGAGGCTACCTTTGTTGAAGCTGGGGTCAGAATAGGGAAAAATACCATAATTTATCCCTTTACCTTCATTGAGAAAGGTGCTATAATTGGCAACAATTGTTCCCTGGGTCCTTTTGTGCGTATACGTGGGAATAGCTCAGTTGGTGCTAATACTCAGGTGGGCAATTTTCTGGAAATAAACCGTACCCAAGTAGGAAAGAAGGTAAGAATAAAGCACTTTGGCTATTTGGGAGATACACGAATAGCTGATAGGGTTAATATCGGTGCTGGTACTGTAGTTGCCAACTATGATGGTAAGTCTAAGCAGAAAACCGATATTAAAGAAGGCGCTTTTATTGGGTCAGATACTGTCTTAGTGGCCCCAATTAAAGTAGGTAAGGGGGCAGTTACTGGTGCCGGGAGCGTTGTTACTAAAGACGTTAAACCCAATACAGTAGTAGTAGGTGTTCCGGCAAGAAAGTTAAAAAAAACCGGCCTGCCGGCCCGCTTCGACTCGCGTCGAGCGAAACGAGCAGGCAGGAAAGAGGGGTAGAATTATGAGTAAGATGGTAATTTTTAGCGGGACGGCCAATGAGAAATTATCTGAGAAGATTTCTAAGAGCTTGAAGGTTAAACTGGGGAAATTAAATGTTTTCCGCTTTAGCGACGGAGAAATCGGAGTAAAGGTCCACGAGAATGTAAGAGGTAAAGATGTTTTTATTATTCAGCCTACTTGTCCGCCGGTAAATGAGAATTTAACAGAGTTGTTGATTGTCCTTGATGCCTTACGCAGAGCTTCGGCTTCTAGAATAACCGCAGTAATTCCTTACTTTGGCTATGCTCGACAGGATAGGAAGGATCAACCCCGGGTTCCTATCACCGCTAAACTGGTAGCTAATATTTTATATGGCGCAGGAGCAAGTCGAGTATTAACTTTAGATTTGCACGCTGGTCAGATTCAAGGTTTTTTTGATATCCCGGTGGATCATCTCTATGGGATTAATACCATAGTCGATTATTTTAAGAGAGCAAAGACTAATAATTTAGTAATTGTCTCCCCTGATGTCGGTGGGATAAAGATGGCTCGTGCCTATGCGAAGCGATTTAGAGCCGGATTAGCAATTGTTGATAAAAGAAGAAATACCCCTGAGTCTACAGAGGTTATGAATATATTAGGTGAGGTTAAAGGCAAGAATGTTATTATGGTTGACGATATAGTTGCTACCGGTTCTTCTTTAACTGAGGCAGCTAAGGCCTTGAAGAAAGCCGGAGCAAAGAAGATATTCGCCGCTATTACTCACGGTATCTTATCTAATAATGCTGTCGGTAAGATAAACAAGTCTTGTATTGATTCCTTGATAATTACTGACTCTATTCCTTTAGATAGGAATAAGAAGTCTAAGAAGATAAAGGTTATTTCTGTAGGTAGTCTTTTTGCTGAAGCAATAAAGAGAATTCACTTTGAGAAGTCAATAAGCGTACTTTTTGACCAATAGGGAGTTGATGCAATGGAGAGGATAAAAATTAAAGTTGAGAAGAGAGAAACAATAGGAAAAGAAGGTGTAAAGAAATTACGCAAACAGGGTTATGTTCCAGCAGTAGTATATAGTGATGATACTAATATTACCTTGTCAATTCCCTTTAGTGGCTTTAAGACCTTGCGTTCGATAAATTTTTCTGAGAGTGCTGTAATTGACATGGAAATAGGTGGCGAGAAGAAAGCTAAATCTATTCCGGTTCTTATCAAGGATATTCAGTATCATCCCCTTACTGAGGATGTTATCCATGTTGATTTTTTAAAGGTTTCCTTAAAAGATAAGATAAAAGTCCATGTTCCGATAGTTCTTAAGGGTGAGTCAAAGCAGGTTAAGGAAGAAAGCGGAACTCT
>CAZPYY010000010.1:0-25994 GCA_964590995.1 uncultured Planctomycetia bacterium
CGGGTCTGCCCTCAAGAACTTACACCAGACACAAGAAGGAAGTTATTGAAGAGGTAAAAAAGGGCCTGCGTGGTGTGGTCAGCGAAAGAGACGGTACAGCGACATTGCTAAGGAATTTGGATTTTGAAATCTCCGGTAAAACCGGCACAGCCCAAACAAACGGCCGTCCACATGGATGGTTTATCGGGTATTTCCCTTATAAAGACTCAACATACACTATTTGCGTATTCTTGGAAAATGGAGTCTCAAGCTATGAAGCTTTAAGGGTTGTCTATAAATTTCTCAAAAAAATTGATGAAGAGGAGCTTCTTTAAAGAATGGGTAATTTAAGAACATTGGCATCTAAAATATCTGGCTTAAAAACAATTGTGATTTGTTTGATTTTTTTAAACTTATTAAGCCTTATTTCTATCTACAGTAGTCTTCACCAAGCTGGTGAGCTCTCTAATCCGTCTACTCTCTATAAACAAATTGTTTGGATAATTGCTTCTTGGGCCTTATTAATGCTTTTTGCTTCGATAAATTATCGGATCTACTTTGATGCCGGATATATAATTTATGCCTTAAATTTACTGCTCCTATTGTTAGTCTATTTCTTTGGCAAGACTGTGATGGGAGCCCAGCGTTGGATTTCAATTCTCGGTATTACCTTCCAGCCCTCAGAGATATCAAAAATAGCTATAATTATTATTCTCGCTCGCTTCTTCTCTCAGAATGAACGCCGAGGTGCTTTTGCGGACTTTCTCTTGCCCTTAGGTTTAGTTGCTCTTAATGCCTTGGTTATCTTTAAGCAGCCGGATTTAGGAACAGCTCTGATTATTGTTTTTATCTTCTTTGGCCTAGGGTTCTTCTCCCGAATAAAAAAGCACTACCTTATCTTTTTTATTCTGATCGGGCTTATTCTCTCTCCGTTTGCCTTAAAAAGATTGGAAGATTACCAGCGCCGGAGGCTAACCGTATTTATTAACCCTAACATTGACCCTTTAGGTTCAGGATATACAATAATTCAATCAAAGATTGCTATCGGTTCAGGAGGACTTACTGGCCAAGGATTCCTTGCTGGCACCCAGAATCAATTTAATTTCCTCCCGGAAAGACACACTGACTTTATATTCACTGTTATAGCTGAGGAGTGGGGTTTCCTGGGGGCATTGTTTCTGCTTTTAATCTACTGGTTAATTCTGAAAAAAATCTTGCAGCGGGCTAAAGAGCTACGCGATTCATTCGCATATTACCTATGTTTAGGAATAACCGTGATCTTCTTCTTGCATATATTCATTAATATTGGCATGACCTTAGGAATACTGCCGGTAGTAGGCCTCCCTTTAATCTGCCTTAGCTATGGCGGGACTAACCTCTTTATTAACTTCATCCTCTTAGGAATCTTCTTTAACATAGCTCGGCGATGATAGACCTTAAAAATTTCCGAAGACCACAACGATATATTGGTAATGAGTGGAATGTGATAAAAAAGCCCCATTCCAATAAACTAAAGGTCTGCCTTTCTTACCCTGACCTCTATGAAATCGGGATGAGCAATCTCGGGATTCGAATTATCTACGGCCTTCTTAATGAATATCCTGACCTGGTTTGCGAAAGAGTATTTTCACCAGCTGAGGATTTAGAGAAATATTTGAGAAAAGAGGAAGAAAAACTCTTCTCTTTAGAGAGTAAAACTCCGATAGATAACTTTGAAGTATTAGGCTTTCACCTTGGCTGTGAGTTAAACTTTACTAACTTCCTTAATATCCTTGACTTAGGAAGGGTCCCTTTAAAAGCTAAAGATAGAGGAGAACTGATAGTCCTTGGTGGTGGAATTGCTAATCCTGAACCCTTAGCCGAATTTGTGGACTTATTCTATTTAGGTGAGTTTGAAGAGGTTGCTCAAGATTTTGTTGAGGTTTTAAGAAAGCATAAGAATAAAGAAGATAGGTTAAAAGCTTTTGCTGAAATTGACGGTTTTTATGTGCCGCAATTCTATAAGAATAGTTTAGAAGGTAATCACTACCGGTTTAAACCTAAACACAAGTGGGTGAAGCCGCAGATAAGAAGAGTTTATGTAAAAGATTTAGATAAATCGTATTATCCCAAGAAGTGGTTAACCCCGCACACACAAATTATTCATGACCGGGCCCAGATAGAGATTGCCAGAGGTTGCCCTAACAACTGTACCTTTTGCCAAGCCAGATGTTTTTACTGTCCCTATCGGCAAAGAAGTCCTGAAAAAATAAAGGAGCTGATAAGTAATATTTATGAGAGTAGCGGCTATGGTGATTTTTCCCTTTTAGCGCTCTCAGCTTCAGATTATAGTAAAATCGAGGAACTTATTGACTCAACTTACGATTACTTCCAAAAGCATCACCTTGGTCTTTCTTTGCCATCCCTTCGGATTGATGATATCCTCGGCCGTTTGTATAAGAAACTTATTTCTCTCAAGAAAACTACCCTTACCGTAGCCATAGAGACCGCTAGAGACCCTTTGCGCCAGAAGCTAAATAAGAAAATTGAAGTAGAAAAACTTTTTGAGGCGGCAAAAGTTATTCGCTCGCTGCGAATAAGGCATTTAAAGCTCTACTTTATGTTTGGCTTTCCTGGGGAGGAGGAAGAAGACTTAACAGCTATCGGAGAGTTTCTTGATAGGCTAAGCCGAGCCAGCGGTCTTTCCTTAAATGTGAGCATAAATATCTTCGTGCCCAAACCGTTTTCCCTTTGGGAGGATGTTGGTATGGATGATCCAAAGACTTTAAGCTCAAAGAGCCAAATTATCTTCGAAAATATCCCCAAACGACGGAATATTAAAGTCTCGATCTCATCTTTAAAAAAGAGCATATTTGAAGCTGCATTATCCCGAGGCCCAAGAGAGTTATCGGCAGTGATCTATCGGGCCTTTACTAAGGGTGCTAAATTTGACGGCTACAGCGAGAGCTTTTCTTGGGAAATTTGGGAAGACTCCTTTAAAGAAGAGGGGGTCGATTACAATTCTTACTTAAGAGCAAATACAGATAATTTTCCTTGGTCATTTATTAAAAGTTCTTACTCCAACCCAAAAAGAAGCCATGAATGAGGTAAGATTTCTCTTAAAACTAACTCTTTATAAAAAAGGCGATATGATCTACTACTCGCAGTTAGATATGTTTCACCTCCTAGAGAAAGCTTTAAGAAGGGCTGATCTTCCTCTTTACTTCACAAAAGGATTTAGCCCTCATGTTAAGATTAGTTTCCCCTTTGCTCTAAGGTTAGGTATTGAGGGCAAAATCGAGGCTATTCTTTACTTTACAGAAGAAGTATCACTATCTAAGATCAAAGAGGCTCTCTGGCCAGAACTTCCTCAAGGATTAGAAAACCTTAATATCGAAAAAATATAATTATGGTTGGCCTAGAAGATAGGGAGTCTTCAGGTAAGGCTTAACGAATGAGGAATTTTATCTTTGTTCTTTTAGCCTTAAAAAACTTACTAGTAAATCTTTTAGCAAGGTCCTTACTATACTTTTTGCAAGAGAAGATGTTAATATATGCCGTACCCCAGAAGTCGGAAAAATGACCGGTTATAGAGCTGGTTTCGATTAGCTGGACCAAAGAATATCCTTTAGTAAAGGCCTCTTTTTCGCCAAAGTAGGGGAGCAGGGTCTTCCCGTGCTTCTTCATTTTTATCAACTTACACAATTTATTAGTATATTCTTGCAGTTTCTTCTTGGAAGAGATTATACTCATATCACACCCATAAAGGTCCATGACTAATTCGTAACCAAATATTTTCTTTGTCATTTAATCACCTCCTTTAAAAGCGAAGGGTCGGATTGATATTTTTTGTTTTTGGAAGAGAGAAAGGGGCAGGTAGCGCAAAAAGATTCGCCAGAAGAGCGAATCCTTGCGCAATCCATATGTTCGTCAGTCGGGGGATATCTTTCGGTCACCATCCTTTTTTCTTATTTCTCTTGCTTTGTATAGCATAAAAGCTAGTCGCTCAATTAATTTTCTTTATTATTACACAATTTTATTGTATTTGCAAGAATTTTTTTAATGGGCTTACGGTTGTAAGGCTGGAACTTCAGCTTCTTGGATTTTTGTTGGTAACCCGATTCTATCGAGCAACTCTATAAATGGATCCGGGTCTAGTTCTTCAACATTAACCATAGTTACTACATCCCATATCCCTTGAGCGATTAGTATGGCAGCGGCTACCGGCGGAACACCAGCAGTATAGCAAATAGCCTGAGATTCTACCTCCTTAAAACACTCGACATGATCGCAGGTGTTGTAGATAAAAATCTCCTTATCTTTTCCGTCTTTTTGGCCTTTAATAAGGTTGCCAATACAGGTCTTCCCACTATAGTTAGGTGCCAGTGAAAGAGGATCAGGCAGGACAGCTTTTACAACTTTTAAGGGTACTACTTCAACCCCTTCAGCAGTCTTTACCGGATTTACTGAGGTTAAGCCCAACTTAGTGAGGACTGTAAAGACATTTATGTAGTGATCGCTAAAACCCATCCAGAACCGGATACTATTAGCGTCAATATTTTTTGATAGGGAGTGGATTTCATCATGGCCGCTCAAATAGACAGTTTGTTTACCAACAACCGGGAAATCGTAAGTTTTCTTTATCTTGTGGATATCTTCTTTAACCCATTTTCTATCAATCCAACTCCAAACTCTTACAAATTCTCTAAAATTTATCTCAGGATCAAAGTTAGTTGCAAAATACTTACCGTGATTTCCGGCATTAACATCCATCATATCAATGGTATCAATTGTGTCAAAGTGATGCTTAAGGGCTAAAGCGCAGTAGGCGTTTACAACTCCCGGGTCAAAGCCCACACCTAAAATAGCGGTAATCCCTTTTTCTTTGCACTCATCTTCACGCTTCCACTCATAATTTGCATACCAAGGCGGGTTCTCGCAAGGCTTATCCGGCTCCTCATGTACGGCAGTATCCATGTAGGCTACACCGGCTTGAATACAAGCCTCCAAGAGTGACTTATTCACATATGCTGTTGCAAGATTAATTACTATCTGCGAATTTGTCTCTTTTATTAGGTTTACTGTGGCTGGCATATCAAATACATCTATCTGACCCGAATATAGTTTTTTACTGGCATCTTTTATATTATTCTTCCGTTTAATGCTCTCGATTATTGCATCGCACTTGTTCTGCCTTCTCGATGCAATACAGATATCACCTAAAATGTCATTATTTTGTGCACATTTGTGTGCAGCTACATGAGCTACCCCGCCAGCACCAATGATTAATACATTCTTCTTCATTTCTTATCTCCTGCTTCTGTTTAGGATTCGCCTAAACAGCACCTCTTACGATAGGCTATTTAGAAAATCCTTATATTCAAAGCGACGAATCAAACGCAACGACCCGTTTTTCTTTTTTACAACAATTGAAGGCATTTTAAGCCCGTTAAACCAATTCTTTTTAACCATTGTATACCCGGCTGCGTCACTAATTCTAATAATATTTCCAACTTTTAGCCGGGATTTAAATCGATAAGTACCGAATACATCACCAGCTAAGCAAGACCGCCCAGCTATCATATATTCAAACTCACCCTTACCGGATTTATCTATCTTAGCATTTATCCGGTAGACTAACAAGTCTAGCATATGGGCTTCGGTAGAGGAATCAACAATCGCAATATCTATTTCATTATGAACAATATCTACTACCCTAGTTACCAACTCAGCTGATTGAGTTATGGCTGCTTCTCCGGGTTCTAGATAAATCCGGACTCCAAATTTATCACTAAAGTCCTTTAGCAACTTAGTAAATCTTTTTACAGGGTAACCTCTCTTGGTGAAGTAAATTCCACCGCCTAAGCTAACCCACTCCAGTTTTTTTAGCGGAACTGCGTAAACACGGCTGATAAAATCAATACTCGAAGAAAAATTATTAAAGTTATCGTTTTCGCAGTTAAAGTGAAACATTAAACCACTAATTAATGGTGTAATCTCTAGAAGAGATTTTTTATCGGCTACACCCAGTCTTGAGAATTTACGAGCCGGATCAGCTAGGTCAAAATGCGAAAAGCTAATCTGAGGATTCACTCTTAAGCCCACCTTTAGCGAACTAACATCACTGCGATATCTCTTCAATTGAGATATTGAGTTAAAAATAACCTTATCAGCATATTGTCTGACTTTCCTTACCTCATCTTGAGAAAAAGCCACGCTGTAAGCATGAACCTCTCCTCCAAGTTTCTCTCTTCCCAAACGGGCCTCGTATAATGAACTACAGGTTGTTCCGTCGATGTATTTTCTCATAAAGGGGAAGACCGACCAGGTTGAAAAACACTTTAGAGCCAAGAGGCACTTGGCGCCAGAATTATCCCTAACGTACTTTATGATTTTTAGGTTTTTTAACAGTTTCTGCTCGTGAATTAGATAATAAGGCGTTGGCAAAGTCATAATCGGCATATATTAACAATATTTGATTATTCTTGCAAGGACTTTTTTAAGTGAAACTTAGGCTTTAAAACGAAGCACAAAAAGCCTTTAGCTGAACTTACCCCGCCCTTCCTAGGAAAAGTAGTCCGAGTACGATAAGAAAGGGCTGGGGTTAATTCGGCTACAGTCCGCCGTTGGCGGATTAAGCCTCATTAAAATTCCCTTGAGAATTACCGTCATTTCTGTTAAAATCGGAAAAAAGCGCATCTTTTCCTTTTCTGCCGAGGTAGCTCAGTTAGCAGAGCAGTGCATTCGTAATGCACAGGTCGAGAGTTCAACTCTCTCCCTCGGCTTAGTGATTTGTTATTTATAAAGTGCGGTTGAGATCGGATCTCAACCAGCTCCCCGCCTAAAGGCGAGGGAGATTGCATACAAAGGCGTAAGCTAAAAACCAAGATGGTTTTAAAATACTTTAAAATTCTAGCTAAAAAGAACTTTTTATGCCTTTGGTTTGGCCAAATCATCTCTCAATTTGGTGACCGACTCACCCAGATAGCCCTAGTAGGGCTGGTCTCCCGGGTCTCAATGTCTTCTTCACGCCTAGCTCTAGTAATGAGCATGGCAATAATCCCGGTGTTTATTATCTCACCAATATCAGGGGTTTATATCGATCGCTGGAGCAAGAGAAAGACCATGTATATCAGCGATTTCCTCAGAGGTTTATTCATACTATTAATTCCGGTGTTTTTCTTAAAGCTAAAATCCTTTATCGTAGTCTATGTTCTTATATTTCTCTCATTTAGCGCTGGGAGATTCTTTATACCGGCTAAGATGGCATTTATTCCGGAGATTTCTAAAAAAGAAGACCTCTTCTTAGCTAACTCTCTGATTTCAATAACCGCTACTATCGCTGCTGTTATTGGTTTTGGCTTAGGCGGGATTATTGTCGAGAAGTGGGGGGTTACTACTGCTTTTAGTTTAGATGCTGCTACCTTCTTTATTTCAGCCTTAGCGGTATTTCTTATCACTACCAAGGAAAAGGGAAGTTTTAAGGTCGGTGATATTATCCACCTGGGGAAAGACGTGGTAAGTGAGGTTAAGAAATCCTTCATCTGGGAGTTTCGCGAAGGAATAAAGTATATCCTTAACTCCGATGAGACAAAATACGCTTTCAAGATGTTTCTCTTTCTTTTCTCCTATATTGGCGGACTATATGTTGTCTTTATCCGTTTTATCCAGGGAGTTTTATCTTCGTTAACTAGTGATTTAGGTTTTATTACTGTTTCCCTAGGCGCCGGCATCTTTCTGGGATCTTTAGTCTATGGGCGGCTTGCCGATAAGTTTTCAGTAAAGAAAGTTATAAACCTAAGTTTGCTACTTACTTCGCTATATCTTATATTCTTTGTTGTATCCTTGCGCGCCTATCCTCAGACACTTTATGCAATAGCTCTGGCTTTTGCATTAGGAATGATTACTTCTCCGGTATTTGTAGGGGTAAATGCCTTAATACACAAAGAGAGCGACCAAAAGGTCTTGGGAAGAATCTTCAGTGGTTTGGAGTTTACCTCTCACTTGGGATTTTTAATCTCAATGTTTATCTGCTCAGCCCTGGCTGACTTCTTCAATCCCTTTACAATCATAGTATCACTTGGTATAATTGGATTCTTCTTATCAACGATATTCGTATTTACCCGTGATTAAAGTAGCAGAATACAAAGAACCACAGCACAATTTATCCAGCGAGAAGTTCCTTAGCTCTTCTAAACTTTACCTTCCTTTGTCTCAACATACCGGAGGCCCCTCAATACCTTGTGTTAAGAAAGGGGATGGGGTCAGCGAAGGAGAGGTGATTGCTAAAGCAAGCGGAGCAATCTCAGCGCAACTCCATGCCCCCAGAAAGGGGAAAGTTATCGATATTGCTAATTGGTACCATCCAACCCTAAAAAGAGCGCCGGCAATCATTCTTCAATGCCAAGATGAAAGAAAAGAATACTTCCCGCTCAAGGATAAGGATATTGAACTATTAAGTAAAGAGAAAATATTAGAAACTATTGCCACTCATGGCCTAGTCGGTATGGGTGGAGCTGCTTTTCCAACTCATGTAAAGTTAGACCCGCCGGGGAAGATTGATACCCTGATAATCAATGGTTGCGAGTGTGAGCCTTATCTAACCTGTGACTACCGCTTGATGGTAGAAAATATGAATGAGACATTCAGGGGAATTAGGTTAATCTGTAAATTAATTAACCCTAAAGAGGTGATCTTTGCCATTGAGGAAAATAAACCAGCAGCGATAAAAAAAGTTAATCTTCTTATCAATACGAAGAAGTTTGATTTACCACCGATGCGGTCTTTTGTCTTAAATACTGCTTACCCTCAAGGAGAAGAAAAGCAGCTTATCCGGGTAATAACCAAGAAAAAAGTTCCTCCTAAAAGGCTTCCCCTTGATATTGGCTGTTTAGTTCATAATGTTGCTACTTGCTTTGCGATATATGAGGCTGTTTATCTTAATAAACCTTTGGTTGAAAGATTGGTTAGCTTCTGCGGTGATGCTCTTAAGAGCCCTAAAAATATTTGGGTAAAGATTGGAACAACTTTACGGGAGTTAATCGATAAGAAAATTTTAGAGTTTAAGAAGGAGCCTAAAAAAATCATCTGCGGCGGGCCAATGATGGGGACTGCTCTCGACAGTTTAGCCTATCCGATTCTTAAAAGTGCTGGCGGCTTTTTATTTCTGGCTGATCGGGTTGATGATTTGAAAGAAGAGCCGTGCCTGCGCTGTAGCCGCTGCGTTGACACTTGCCCGATGAATCTTTTACCTCTAGAGTATGTAAAACGGGTAAGAAAAGAAGATTATACATCTTTATCTGAATTTAATATAGTTGACTGTACTGAATGTGGGTGCTGTACATATGGCTGTCCAGCAAAAATACCTATTGTCCATTATATAAAAATCGGAAAGAAATATGGCTTTAATAATAACTAACCCACCACATTTAAAGTCAAAGGTAAATACGCCTTTTCTTATGAAGCAGGTAATAATTGCTCTCTTACCAGCAGTGGTTGCTTCGATATATTTCTTTGGAATAAGGGCTGTTATGCTTATTGCAAATTGTACATTAAGCGCTATTATCACCGAAAGAATAGTTTTGCTTCTAGGCAAGAGGCCTTCGACAATAAGTGATTATAGCGCAGCTGTAACCGGCTTACTCCTGGCTCTTACTCTTCCGCCTTCCCTACCTTGGTACGCGGCTACCTTAGGCTCAATAGTTGCTATTGGCGTAGGAAAGCATATCTTCGGTGGATTAGGCGCAAACATCTTTAATCCGGCCTTAATCGGCAGGGCCTTTCTTATGGCTGCCTATCCTAAAATGCTTACTACATTTATAAAACCAGGTTCGGTCGATGCTATAAGCTCAGCCACTCCGCTGGCCTTGAGAAAGTTTAGCCAGGTGATAACACCTGCGTCAACCTTATTTTTTGGTAAGGTTTCAGGAAGTTTAGGCGAGACCTCGGCAATTTGTTTAATTATCGGGGGGCTATATCTTTTAATAAGAAAAGTTGCTGGTTGGCGTATTCCTTTAAGTTTACTGCTTACTACAACTATCACCTCAGCAATCTTCTCTCTCCTTAACCCTAACTGGGGTTCGGTCTGGTTTCATTTATTCGGTGGTGGTTTATTGTTAGGAGCTTTTTTTATGGCTACTGATCCGGTTACTACCCCAACTACTAAGAGAGGAAGGTATATTTTTGGCATTGGTTGCGGAGTGCTGATAATGATAATAAGGTATTTTAGCGGATTACCTGAAGGGACTATGTATTCAATTCTTTTTATGAATGCCTTAACCCCTTTAATTAACCGTTATACAAAACCAAGGAGATTCGGAACATGAAGGAAGTAATCAGAGTAACCTCGGTGCTAACCTCGGTTTGTCTTATCTGTGCACTTTTACTCTCAGCTGTTTATGTCTTAGCTAATAAAAAAATTGAGATAAATAAAGAGGAGCGGGTGGAAAAAGCATTAACTACCTTGGCCCCAGAAGCAGCAAGGGTAGAAAAAATCACTATCGAGAAGGAAACAATATATAAGCTCTTTGATCAAGCGGAAAACTTAATCGGCTATGGGTTCATAGCTTCTGGCCAAGGTTATCAAGGCAAGATAAAAATGTTAGTCGTCAGTGATAAATCTCTAGGGCACTTAAAAGGTATTGAAGTTGTGGAATCCTTAGAAACTCCGGGACTTGGCGCAAAAATTCAGGAAGATCCTTTTAAGGATCAATTTAAGAATTTAAATATAAAAGAAGAGATGACTTGCATAAAAGGTGAGATAGAAAGAGATGACCAGATCAAAGCAATTACCGGTGCAACAGTTTCTTCCCGGGCAGTAGTAAATATCTTAAATACCAGGATTAAAGAGATAAGGGAGCTTATCAATAAGTAAGAAATGTATACAATCTCGGCCAAAGGCCGAGCCGGTTGAGGACAGTCCTCAACCGCATATTGTATCCATCAAAAGCATTAGCTAGGACAATAAAGTCTTAAAGGAAATAGAGTGCAATATCGCAAATAAAACTATTGTTAAATAAAAGATGAAAGATTTTATTAAAGGTTTATGGAAAGAGCATCCGGTATTTCGCCAACTCCTTGGTATGTGCCCGGCCTTAGCTGTAACTACATCAGCGATAAACGGAATCTCTATGGGTCTGGCGGTAATCTTTGTTTTGGTCTTCTCCTCACTGGTAGTCTCATTAATTAAGAAAATAGTCCCTCACCAGGTGCGCATTGCGGTTTATACCGTAATCATCGCGACCTTTGTTACAATCGTCGATTTATTTTTAAAAGCCCAATTCCCGGAAATTAGCCGGGCTTTAGGGCCTTATGTTCCTTTGATTATTGTTAATTGCATTATCCTTGGCCGCTGCGAGGCATTTGCTTCTAAGAGTAACATTGCAAGCTCTTTGCGCGATGCTTTGGGTATGGGTATTGGTTTTAGCTGGGGATTATTTATCTTGGGCTCAATCCGGGAACTTTTTGGGACCGGGAGTATCTTAGGAATAAAAATAATGCCGGTAAATTATAACCCTTTGATTGTAATGATTCTTCCGACAGGAGCATTTTTAGTTTTAGGCCTTTTAGTGGCTTTAATGAATAAGATTGAAGAGTAAAAGATGAGGGATTTGATTTTAATATTTATCTCAACGCTGTTAATAAACAACCTCGTTCTCTCCTATTTCTTAGGAATCTGTCCCTTCTTAGGGGTTTCCGGTAAAATCGAATCAGCCTTTGGCATGGGTATGGCTGTTACTTTTGTAATGACCCTGGCTACTAGCATTGGCTGGCTTATCTACAACCTTATTTTGCGTAAGTTTAGTTTATTTTACCTTGAGTATGTAGTTTTTATACTAGTTATTGCTTCATTAGTTCAAATTGTAGAGATGTTTATAAGAAAGTACTCCAGCTCGCTCTATCAATCGCTGGGGATATACTTACCCTTGATTACTACCAATTGTGCAATTCTCGGGTCAGCTTTATTTATGGTGACCAGAAATTACGGATTTTTAGAGGCTGTTGTTTTTGGCTTCTCCGGTGGCCTGGGGTTCTCTTTAGTCTTATTAATTATGGCTGGAATTCGTGAGGAGATTCACTACGTTGATATACCTCGGGTATTTAGAGGGGCCGCTTTAACTTTAATTACTGCTGGTTTACTTGCCCTTGTATTTATGGGTTTTGCCGGATTAACCGCATCATAAATGTATACACTCTCCGTCAAAGGCATTAGTTGGACAATAGAGTTTTGAAGGAGAAGTAAGAGGTAATAAGAGCATAAAAGAACTATCGTAGGTAAGAGATGAAAGAGATTATAATCCCAATATTGGTCTTAGGATTAAGTGGTTTTGCCTTTTCTATGCTCTTAGCTTTACTAAGCAAAAAGTTAAAGGTAGAGGAGGACCCCCAGGCAGCAAAGGTCTTAGAATTACTTCCGGGATTAAATTGCGGTGCTTGCGGATTTAGCGGCTGCCGAGCCTTTGCCGAAGCTGTAACAAAAGAGTGCAATGTCTTCTCGGGATGTTTGCCAGCCGGAGCTGAAGTTAATAAACAAATAGCTGAAACCTTAGGAATAATCGGCTGTATTTCTTCACATACCCAAGTAGTTATCTGCCACTGTTCGGCAAAAAGGGGAGAGAAGAAGGCATCATCAAAATATCTTGGCCCGAATACTTGTCAAGCCGCTAATATAAGCGCTGGGGTAATTGATTGTACTTATGGCTGCCTTGGTTTTGGTGACTGCGTAACCATATGCCCGGTAGGTGCCTTAACTCTCCAGGAACAAACTATTTGTGTTGATTTTAAAAAATGTGCTGGCTGCGGAAAATGTGTAAAAGCTTGCCCGCGCAACCTTTTAGAAATTATTCCAGTCAAAAAAGGTCTCCCGGTTTATAATGTTGCTTGCACTAATAAAGAAACGGCTCTGGAGGTAAAAAAAGTTTGTAGCAAAGGGTGTATTGGCTGCACTCTATGTACCAAAATAGAAAGTTCTCCATATCAGATGAAGGATAACCTCTCAGTAATTGACTATGAAAGGAGGGGAAACCAAGAGGCTTTAGAGGCAGGCAAAAATAAGTGCCCGACAAAGTGCATAACGATCCAGAGTTTATAAGATGTTTAAAGAAATTGTTAGTGTAATTGAAGCTTGGAACAATAAAGTTAAGATAAAATTTACCAAGAAAGAGATGTGCTCCTGCTGCAGGCTCTCTGGTGTCTGCGGTATGGGTACGGAGGTTCTGGTCTTAGACAATGACCGGCTTACCCTAAGGGCCGGGGATAACATTGAGATTGGAGTTGAAGAAAAAAAAACCCTTCTGGCCAACTTGATTATGTTTCTTATGCCGGCATTACTCTTTGTATCCAGCCTGGTTTTCTTTAAAAATTACGGTGAGACTTTAAGCTTTTCTCTTGCCATATTAGTGCTTTGCATCTATTATGTAAGTGTTAAGGTACTATTGCGAAAGAGGAAAAAAGAGTTTAATTTAAAAATCTTACGAAAGCTATGATAAAAAAAGCGAAACTTGCAGTATTAGCCTCTGGAAACGGAACAAATTTCGAGGCTCTAGCCAAAGCTATTAAGAGGCAGAAGCTAAAAGCTAAAATAACACTCTTGATTACCGACAAAAGAAGAGCATTTGTGCGCAAGCGGGCAGCGAGACTGGGGATAAAAGATATTTTTATTAATCCCAAGGAATTTAGGTCTCGGCTGAGCTTTGATAAAAAGATTGCCCGGATTTTGAAGAAAGAAAAGATAAATCTGGTAATCTTAGCCGGTTATATGCGCATAATCTCTCCCTTCTTTGTGAAAAGTTTTAACCAAAAGATTTTAAATATCCATCCGGCACTCTTACCGGCCTTCAGAGGCACAAACGCTATTTCAAGAGCATTCAAGTATGGCTGCAAGGTAACCGGGGTAACAGTTCACTTCATTGATAAGAAAGTTGACCACGGACCAATAATATTACAAGAAACTGTAGAGATAAAAAAAGGGCTGAGTGAGGAGGAGCTTGAGGAAAAAATCCACAAACTCGAGCACAAATTATACCCCAAAGCTTTAAAGCTTATCTTGGATAAAAAAGTAAGGGTAAAAGGAAGAGATGTCAAGATTATTTAAACTTGCTCTTATCGGGCTCTGGTTTTTCTCTTTGGGTCTTTCCTTGGGCGAAGCTATCCCTTTAGGGATAGGAGAAAAAATAATCGATGTTAAGGTTGATAAAGGAAAGGTTGAGACCGGTGAAATTTTTACCTATGAGGTGATAGTACAAGGAAACCTAGAGTCATCAGCTCAGTTAAAATTGCCGGAGTTTAAAGATCTTAAGGTTGTTTCTCAGAGCCAATCCCGAAATTACTCGATAAAAGATAGGGTAGCAAAAACAACTATTAATTTTACCTATCATATTTTCGCTCCTGAGCCCGGAGTCTATACTATTGAACCGGTTACCCTTAAAAGCGGAGAGAATAAATACCAAAGCCGGGCAATCACCATAAAGGCCAGAGGTAAACCTTTGGAGGAAAAGAAGAAAATCCTGCCTTATATTGAAAAGGGAACAAGTCTTTAAAATCCTGCTTTAAATTAAGGGGCTAGACTTTCCGGGGTGTAGATTCCGACATCGCCGGTTAAGAGGTTGCTTACCTCTATCTCGGCAATATCCCGGGAAGAGTTGTAGATATCCAAAATTTCCTTTGTCATCCTCCTGGCTTCATCGAAAGGGTCAGTTAAACCCTCTTGAGGCTTAGTAGTCCTAATATCAAAATTCACTTTTAAATTATTAATCCAATAGTGGGTGAAAACCTTCTTTAATTGAAAATTCTTATTAAGCGGAGGAGAGTTAAACTTTTTTTCAAGATTCTGACGCACTAGATAAGCAATAAATTCACCGGTAGATATATCGTATTCCTGTATATGAGTGCCGTAAAAATCACCGACAGCATTTGGATTTGGAAAGATAAGGAAGACTATCCTTCTGTCGCGCTCCTTGAGAGAAATAAAGCCCAAATTAAATTTTACCATATCAGGGATATATCCTATTGCATAAGCATCAGAACCGATTTCCTTTATGCTTGAGGCCAGGAGACAATAGAACTTTGGCCGATCATCCATGCTTAAGAATACCCGACCTAAGGCAAGGAAGATCTTTGCCCAGGCATCTTGAACCTTTTCATGCCATTGACCGTCTTCGGCAATAAGTTTCTCGAACGGCGCATAAACCCAGATAGTTTCCCCGGACAATCTAACTCTAACAAGAATATTAAACTCATCCTTGCATATATTCCGTATTGCTTTTTGCATATTCTTGCGTGAGTAAGTGGAGGGAACTGTGCAAGATGAGAGAAAAATTAGCGCAAAACTAATTAGGAGAGCTTTCCAAGCGTTCTTTGCCATGCTTTTTAAATATTTCAACAATCTCATCATATTCAAGTTCGCTCTTTTGAAGTAATTCTTTTGCAAAATATTCTAAGAGTTCATTCTCGCTGTTTAATATTTCACTCACCTCAGCAAGGCAACTTGTTAATATCTTCTGCACATCGTTATCGATTTTTCGCTTGGTTTCTTCGGAAAGAAGAGAAGCTTGAGCGTAAGGCAAAGCTGGATTTAAGGCATCAAAGTTACCTAAGATGCCGCTCTCTCCCATGCCATAGCGGCAGACCATATCGTGAGCAAGTCCTAAAGCAGCATTAAAGTCATTAGCTACACCTGAACTAGTAGTCTTGAATTTTATCCTCTCAGCTGTATACCCACCTAAGAAAGTCTTGATATTAGCCATAAACCACTCTCTTGATGGGGCATAGATCTCTTCCTTGGGCCTGCGGCCAACATAGCCTAAAGCGCCTCGATGCGGGATAATTGAAGCCTTTATAACATCATCAGTAGGATGAGTAAGGTAAGCAATGATAGCATGGCCGGATTCATGGTAAGCAGTCCACTCTTTTTCTTTTTCGCTTAAGACAATCTGGCTCTGTAGACCAAATACTACCCGATCATAGGCTTCAGAGAGATCCTTGTAGGTAACCTTTCCGCGCCTGTTGCGGATTACAATCAAGGAAGCCTCGCGTACCATGTTAGCAATATCAGCCGGAGAAAAACCTACGGTTCTCTTAGCTAAAACACTGCTGTCTATCTCAGGGTCAGATTGGGTCTTACTCAAATAATACTCAAATAATTTTTTTCTATCCTCAAGACGAGGCTTACTCACATAAATTTTGCGGTCAAACCGGCCAGCCCGCATAAGAGCCTGGTCTAATTCATTCTCGCCGACATTAGTAGCAGCAATAATTACAATGTTATTCTCGCTTTGACGCAAACCGTCCATCTCGGTAAGAAGCTGGTTCACTGTGGCATTATATGACATACCACCGCCTAAACCTGAAACTCCGACCCGTGGCCTGGCTATAGTATCGATCTCATCAATAAATATAAGACAGCCACCATGAAGCTCAGCTAAAGCCCTGGCTTCTTTAAATAAGGACTTTAGGCGAGCTGCCCCCATACCGACAAACATGCCCATGAACTCACTCCCGACAGTCGCCAGAAAAGGGAGACCGGTTTCAGTAGCAAGTGCTTTAGCTAAATAAGTCTTGCCGCAGCCAGGAAGCCCAACCATAAGTATCCCTTTGATGATCTTTCCGCCAACACGTTTAAGCTGGGTGCGGTCTTTGATTAAACTTATTACCTCAGCTATTTCCCGCTTAGCTGACTCCATTCCAATAACATCAGACCACTTTACGTTCACGCTAGCGGTCTTTATCTTTTTTTGACCAATTTTAGTCAGGCCGCCGCCAAACATAAACCAATAGTGAAAGCTCATGTATATACTGGCAAAAACAATTGCTGTGATTATGGCCATAAACATCTGAAAAGGGATGCTAGCTAGGGTAGTCCGCTTATAAAATGACTCTAGCCCTATAAATTGCTGAACTCCAATAACAAGCAGGAAGATCACTCCTGAGATAAGGATAAGAAGGAGGGTGATCAGGACGATTTTTAGCCGGTGTAATTTAATGAGTTTTCCTAGGTTTTTGCCAGTCATAAAATCACCTTATTTACGATACCACAGATTCCCAGATTTGTCCATATAGCAGACCTCCCCAAAAATCAAAAAAATCCTTTAAACTCTTAAAAAACTATATATAATGAGAACGTGGTAAGATTAAGTTCAAAAACTAAAAATAGCCAAGGGGGTACCGAATGCCTAGATTAAAAGCTTTTATTCTTTTTTCCCTCTCAGTTTTCTTCTTATTAACCCCTAATCCCAGTGCTTTTACCGAAGACATCACTATAACCACCTACTATCCCGCCCCTTATGGGGTCTATAAGGAGATGCGGACAAAGCGGATGGCCATAGGAGATACCTACTATGATGGCGGGCAGTATTGCTGGGAAGGATCCTGCACCAATGATATAGACGCTGCTGCTGATTTAATTGTCGAAGGTAATGTTGCTATTGGGACGATAGATCCAGGGTTAAGAATGCTTACGGTAGCTGGTGATATTGAAATAACTGGTAACTATTATGGTAAAGGATCAGTTCCATCGGGCGCAGTTATGGCTTTTGATTTAGCTGATTGTCCTGATGGATGGATTCCTGCTGACGGCACAATGCTGACGCCTAATTTAATAGATAGAACAATTGTTGGGTCGGGAGATTCATATTCACTTCGTGACAGTGGAGGAGCACCAACTCATAAATTAGAAGTTAGCGAGATGCCTAAACATACACATTTAATTGGAAAAGACTCGTGGCTTGATACTAGTGTATATAGTGCTAGTGGATTTACAGGAGATTATGCAAAACATAGTAATAAAAGATATACAGAACCTAAAGGTGGTGGTCTAGCACACAACAATATGCAACCATACATCGCGCTTCTATATTGTAAAAAGAAATAAAATAGGGACAAGTACCTGTTTTTAACAATCTGAAAAAATAACTTGCCAAGACCGCTTCCTATGCTATAATCTTCACTATGGATTTTGAACAGAAAAGCCCAGATGAAATCTTACAAAGCTTGAAGGAAAAGTTTAATTTTCACAAACCTAAGGGTGCTGGCCTGCCTTTAATAGTAGGGATCTTCCTTATTCTCTTTCTTTTAAAAGGAGCCTTCTACACTATCCAGCCCAGCGAAGTAGGAGTAATTTTGCGTTTCGGTAAATTCATAAAAACCACCTCGCCAGGCCTTCATTTTAAACTGCCGCTGGGAATTGAAAAAGCGATTCCAGTACCGGTAGAGAAAATTTACACCGACGAGTTTGGATTTCGGACTCAATCTGCAGGCGTAAAAACAGTATATAGCCAAAAATCATACGATGATGAATCTTTAATGCTTACCGGAGACTTAAATGTCTTGGATTTAGAGTGGATTGTCCAGTTTAAAATAAAAGACCCTTTTATGGCCTTGTTTAATGTGCGCAATGTTGACAAAACAATACGAGATATTTCAGAATCAGTGCTGCGCAGAATTGTCGGCAATCACGCTTTTAATGAAGTCCTTACTACCAAACGTATAGATATAAACAACCAGGCTCAAGAGGAGATGCAAAAAATTCTTGATTCCTACGAAATTGGAATTCAAATTGTTAAAATTAAATTACAAGATGTTAACCCCCCTAAACAGGTAAAGCCAGCTTTTAACGAAGTAAACCAAGCAAAGCAAGAGAGGGAAAAATTAAAAAATCAAGCCTGGGAGGTGTATAACCAAAAGATACCTCAGGCTAGGGGTGAAGCCTTAAAAAGGGTTAGAGAAGCTGAGGGCTATGCCCTTGAAAAAGTTAACCGAGCTAAGGGTGATGCCAAGAGATTTCTTCTTCTATACGAAGAATATGCCCGGGCTAAGGAAGTAACCTCAAGACGCCTTTATCTGGAACAGATGCAAGATGTTTTAACCAAGGCCGGTAAAAAATATATAGTTGACCCTAAAGAAAAAGGGATTTTACCCTTACTAAAGCTAGAAAATGAGTAACAAAAACTTAGGTTTAATTATTCCGATTATCATTGTGCTCCTTATTCTAATCGGCAATCCTTTTTATATTATCGAAGAAGGAAAGCAAGCAATAATTACTCAATTTGGCCAGCCTATAGGTGATCCGGTAATTTCTGCCGGCCTGCATTTAAAAATTCCTTTCATTCAGAAGGTTACCTCTTTTGAAAAACGGATATTGGAATGGGATGGTTATCCCAGCGAAATACCTACAAAAGACAAAAGATACATATGGATAGATACTACTGCCCGCTGGAAAATAGTCGATGCTTTAAAGTTTTATAAATCAGTCTCTAATGAAAGAGGCGCTCACGCAATACTTGATGGCATAATTGACGCTGCAGTTCGTGATGCAGTTACCGCTCAAAACTCATTCGAGGTTGTACGTTCATCGAATAGGTTAATTCAGATAATTCAGGAGCAAAAACTAATACAAAAAGAAGAATTTATCGATGAGGGAGCCCTGGCAACAATAAAAATGGGCCGAGAAAAGATTAGGGAAGAAATTGTCGAAAAAGCAAAAAGCGACTTAGGTCCTCGTTATGGCATTAAGCTTATAGATGTAAGGATTAAAAGAGTAAATTATATTGAAAAAGTACGGCTAAACGTCTATGAACGAATGATTGCTGAGCGAAAACGGGCTGCCGAACAGTATCGTTCAGAGGGAAGAGGCATTCGTGCCGAAGTCGAGGGGAAAACTGAAAAAGAGCTAAAAGAAATCTTATCCCAAGCTTATAAAAAATCTCAGGAAATCAAAGGTAGCGCTGACGCTGAAGCTACCAAGATCTATGCTGATGCCTATAATAAAGACCCTGAGTTTTTCTCTTTCCTAAAAACCTTAAATACATATAGTGCAACCGTAGATGAAGACACAACTGTTATTCTTACTACTGAAGGAGAGTACTTCAAATATTTGACTAACATCTCTCCGTGAAATACCTTTCCCTAAAACCCAAGCGAAGGTAGAGATGAATACAGCCATTTTACTTATTTCTTGTCCGGACCAAAGGGGCATTACCGCTAATATTACTAATTTCATCTATCAGAATAATGGCAATATTGAGCATGCCGACCAACACATTGATTCTCAATTCAATACTTTTTTTATGCGTATTGAGTGGTCCCTAGATGGTTTTAGACTATCTAAAGAAGAAATCGCTAAAGAGTTCTCATCCCTGGCTGAGAAGTTTAATATGGATTGGGAGCTTCACTTTAGCGATACTCCGGCAAAGGTAGCGATTTTTGCCTCTTATTCTACCCATTGTTTATACGACCTTCTCTTCAAATATAAAGAAGGCTGTTTTAATTGTCAGATACCTTTGATTATTAGCAATACTACAAAGACTAAAGATATTGCCAAGAATTTTGGTCTAAAGTTTATTCACTTACCCAAAGATACCAAGAATAAGGAAGGGGTTGAGAAAAAAGAAATTGCCCTACTTAAGAGAGAAAATATTGACAGTGTTGTCTTAGCCCGTTATACCCAAATTTTGACAAAGCAATTCGTTAATCAATTTCCTAATAAGATTATTAATATTCACCACTCATTTCTGCCGGCATTTATCGGAAGCAACCCCTATCAACAAGCCTACAAGAGAGGGGTGAAGATCATTGGTGCTACCAGCCACTATGTTACTGAAAATTTAGATGCCGGCCCAATTATTGAACAGGATACTGCCCGAATAAGCCACCGTGACTCTGTGGAGGATTTAAAGAGAAAAGGGCAAGAACTAGAAAGAGTGGTTTTAAGCCGGGCTCTTCGCTGGCACCTCGAACGAAAAATACTGGTCTACAACAACAAGACCGTAGTCTTCGATTAAAAGGCAAGGGGATGATGAAAATTTTATCTAAAATACTTCTGGTTAGTTTAGCCGGACTTATCCTAACCGGCTGCGCAGCCGGAAAACCTAAAGAAGATAAATTGGTTATCTGGCATTGGATGACTGACAGAAAAAATGCTTTTGCCGAGTTAGCCCAAAAGTATACTCAAGAAAGTGGTTTAGAGGTAGAGTTTAAGCTCTTCTTTCCTCCGGAGATATACTCCCAAAAGGTAATTGCTGCCGCCCGGGCAAAAACCCTTCCCGATATATTTGGAATCTTGGGTGAAAGAAAGACATTATCAGCTTTTATTAAGGCCGGGTACATCTTGAACCTTTCCCCTTACATGAAAGAAGAAATAAATAACCGAGGAGAAGTTAGTATAAAGTGGAAAGATAGTTTTTATCCTCAGACCTTAAGAATAGTTACTTTTAACGAAGATAACGCCTATGGTGTTGGTGCTGGTATTTACGGAGTCCCAATTGATACCACAATTATGCAGTTTATCTACAATAAAACCTTATTTAAGGAAGCTGGCCTAGATCCTGAAAAAAGCCCTGAGACAGTAGATGAGTTTATAGCTTTGGCTAAAGGCATAAAGGAAAAAACCGATACAGCTGGATTTATCTGTGGCTGGGGAGAAGGTTGGTTGCTTAATGCTTTAGCTACTGAATGGGCAATAAATTCCATGGGTGAAGATAAATTCTTGAAAACTATCGAAGGAGAAATACCTTACACTGATCCTGATTGGATAAATATCTTCTCCTTATTTGCTAAACTAAAGGGTTCAGGAATCCTAGCTTCTAATATTGCGACAATGACTAATAAAGAAGCCGAAGCAGCTTTTGCTGAAGGCAAAGCAGCTTTTTCCTTTAATGGCAGTTGGTCAGTAAATGTCTATGAGCAACTCTGTGAAGAGTTAGATTATGCTTTTTTCTCTCTACCCAAAGTATCTAGTGACCATCCGGTAAAAGTATGGGGTGGAGCAGGTTCTTCTTTTATGGTTGACGCTAATTCTCCTAAAAAGGATCAAGCCGTAAAATTTTTAAAGTGGCTTAGCGCAAAAGAACAACAGGAGTTTTTAGCTAAAGAAACGAATAACTTACCGGCGATTAAAGATGTTGCCGAGAAATTACCACCAATACTCAAAGGTTTGCTCCCTAGCTTCAGAAGCCTGACTCATCCTGACATTTGGCCAAAAAACGAAGACTCTCGGGTTATTGAAATTATGAACCGGGGCTTACAGCAGATTGTTATGGGCCTAAAGACTCCTGAGGAAGTTGCTGGAGAAATACAGAATAAAAAGGGGAAGGTATCCGGCAGATGACCGCAACTCTAAAAGATAAAGCGGCAAATTTTTCATTCATCTTACCGGCTCTGGTTATTTTCTCAATCTTCTATATTTACCCCTTCTTCTATAGCTTTATCTTAAGCTTAACCAACTATAATATAATCGGCGAATTCAGTTTTAAAGAGTCTTTCGTCGGTCTAGGGAACTTTAAAGATATCGCCAGTGATAATGACTGGTGGAAATCAATGTATAACGGCGCTTTTATCACCTTTTGGGCTCTATCGTTTCAAAATATCTTAGCTTTTATGCTCGCCTTAGCAGTAAGCAAGGTAGTGAGGATGAACAAGCTCTATCGGGTTATATTTTTTATTCTTCCGGTTCTTTCAGAAATTGTTATCGGCCTGCTTCTGCGGCGCCTTATGCTTTCTGAGCCTACCGGACGCGATGTTTTAAACCACTTGGTTAATAACCTTGGCCTAGGTTTTTTGGCTCAAGATTGGATCAGCGGAGAAAGGGTGCGTTTAATTACAGCTCTGGTTCATTGTTGGAAGGGGTTTGGCTGGGCTTTTGTAATCTTCTTAGCCGGTCTACAAAGCATACCCGAACAATTATATGAGGCGGCCAGGATTGATGGCGCAAATGCTTGGCAAAGTTTTCGTAAGGTAACTCTGCCGCTTCTTATGCCGGTTATTACTTTGATTATGGTTCTTACGATTCTTGGAACTATGTCAGCCTTTGCTATGATTCTGGCTTTAAACCAAGGGGCCGGAGGAGAGACCACGGTTCCAATAATGATGATTTATAACCATTTGGGAACTGGCTTAGCTGGATTAGCCTGCGCTGAAGGCCTGGTCTTAGGGGTAGTTCTTATGGCAGTATCGTTTACAATGTTTTTTGTTTCAAAGAAAATAAGGAAGAGGTATGGTGTATTACCAGACTAAAAAAATAGTTACCTTAATAATTCTCCATACCTTTCTCCTAAGCATAGCTTTGAGTTGTGTCTTCCCATTCTTTTGGATGATGAATGCTTCATTTAAAAGTAATGCCGAGTTCAGCAGTGACTACGGCTTAAAGCCGGCTTCTAGTCTCCTCTTAGATAACTATAAAGAGGTTATTGTTGAGAGCGGGTTTTGGCGCTATTTTTTAAATAGCGTTCTCTATACCTTTACCACGGTCCTTTTAATCGTATTTGTCTCATCTCTGGCTGCTTATTCTTTCTCGCGCCTCCAATTTCCCGGAAAAAATATTATATTCTACATGTTCTTAGCAGCGATGATGATACCTCTTCCGGCTGGTTTTGTCCCAGTCTATGTACTATTGCAGCAGCTGGGGCTCTTAAACCGGACCGGTTATGTCCTAGCCATGAGCAATATGGGTCTATCAATAAGTATTTATCTCCTAAAGACCTTCTTCGACCAATTGCCTCGAGACCTAGAGGACGCTGCCAAGATTGATGGCTGCAATAAACTACAGACCTGGTGGAATGTGGGGATACCCCTAGTTACCCCGGCTTTAGGGGTAGTTGTGATTTTTAATGCTTTAAATGTATGGAATGAATTTGTCTTAGCCTCAATTATCTTTGTAAATAAAAAATATATGCCCTTACAAGCTGCTCTTCTGCAGTACTCTGGTGAGCAAGTAACTAATCATGTTCTGGTTATGACCGCCTTAACCGTTACGGCTCTGCCGATAATTATCCTCTATATCCTAATGCAGAAACAATTTGTTAAGGGGATAACCGCAGGAGCAATGGTCGGATGAGAGAGAGTTTTAAGTTTAAGTTAATATTGTTTATCAGCATTTGTTTTTTGCTCACGCTGTTTAACACATACGCCGAGGATGGCTCTTCTGATTACATAAATAAAGCTTGGGTTCGTTTAGGAAAAAGAGAATTTAGTGAGGTGCATGCGCTGGTTGATGAGTGTATTAAAAAATACTCTTCCCAGGCCCAAAATCAAGCCAAGACTTTGGGAGGTTTCCCGACTAAAGGTGAAGAAGATAATTTCAAAATTATGAATGATGTTGCAACCGGTTACTTTATCAAAGGCGAAGCTTTAATGCGCGAAGGAAAGACCGAAGAAGCAAAAGCTGCTTTTACTGAAGTTATTGATAAATACCCTTATGCCCAGAGTTTTGACCCTCGAGGATGGTATTGGTCAATAAAAGAAAAATCTGAAATCACCCTAAAAAAACTTGAAACCGGCCGAGTGGAAGAAGTGGAAGAAGAGGAAGAGGTCGTAATAAGTGCAATTGAGCTTTATGATGAAGGAAAAGAATTTCCGGTTAACTATGTTCGTTACGGAAAGTTTGAAAATATCGGTGAAGAGAATTATAAGTACGTTATTATAAATCCTGTTGAATTAGCCAAGGCAACCGGAGAAGGAATTTATCCTAATTCTACCTCAGTTAAGTTTGACCCGGGATTTGCTAAGGCTAAGAAGGCATTATTTAAGATTGATCATTGGAAGATTGCAAATAGTCGGGATTTAAGTACTGCCTTTTATAAGTGGCACATAGCTCCTGAGCCAGAAGCAATGAAACAATTCATTCGAGCCGAATTGCTAGAGCGAAGCGGCCTAATTAAACATGCAATTAAGGGGTATTGTGCGATTTTGGTTCATTTTCCGCGCAGTTATGGCTGGACCTATTGGCATACTCCCTGGTATGTCGGCAAAGCTGCACTATATCGGATAAAATATCTCTTGCGCAATAACCCTCAATTAGGCCTTACTCTTGAAGGCGGAGAAATTAAGATAATTAATGGCTACGATAATGACATCCGTAATGATATCTTCCTGGTAGACCCTGGAAAGCTAAGGTCCCTTACCTTCTGGGAGAAGAAATTTGCTTTTAGTGGCTGTGGTAAGAAGAGAAAAGGTTTGGGAAAGGTCGTTGAGACCAAGGGAGAGAAGGTAAAATTAATCAAATATGATAGCGGAGATTGGCAGCTGCTAGTAGACAATAAGCCCTTTATGCTTAAAGGTATGACCTATGGGCCAACCCGGGTAGGTGAATCTCCGGATGACGGGACTATGCAGGATTGGACCACCCAGGACCTAAACAAGAACTCTACTATTGACTCACCCTATGAAAGTTGGGTCGATAAAGACCGAAATAACCAACAAAATGAAGGAGAAATCGCTGTTGGCGACTTCCAGCTAATGAAGGAAATGGGGGTAAATACCTTAAGGCTCTATCATCAGCCTTTTGAATTAAATAAAGAAATTCTTCGACAAATGTACCAAAAATATGGTATATATATACTAATGGGCGATTTCCTTGGAAAATACGCCCTGGGGAGTGGAGCAGACTGGCAAGAGGGTAGTGATTACGATAACCCCGAGCATCAAGAGAATATGCTCAAAAGCGTAGAAAAGATGATTCAGGAGTTCAAAGATGAGCCATATGTCCTCATCTGGCTACTGGGCAATGAAAATGTCTACGGATTAGGGTGTAACGCTGACAAAAAGCCGGAAAGCTTCTTTAAGTTTGCTAATAAGGCAGCCCAGCGGATTAAATCTCTGGATCCCCAAAAAAGACCGGTTGCTATTACCTCCGGAGATGTGCTGTATTTGGACCTATTCGCCAAGAATTGTCCGGATATAGATATTTTTGGCGCTAATTGCTATCGGGGAAGATATGGCTTTTTAGATTTTTGGGATGAGGTAAAGAGAGTGGCTGATAAACCGGCAATGATTACTGAGTATGGCACCTCTTCCTATGCTAAAGGCTACTCTCAGGAAGAATCCGAAAGCTACCAAGCCCAATATCATAAAGATTGCTGGACAGACATTCTCTGCAATTCTTCAGGCTTTGGTGCTGGTAATGCTTTAGGAAGTTTTACCTTTGAATGGCTAGATGAATGGTGGAAGGCTTATGAACCTGCCTACCATGACAAAAAAGGAGTGGCAGCTGGTCCTTTCTTAGACGGATATTACCACGAAGAATGGTTTGGTGTATGCGGCCAAGGAGA
>CAZPYY010000011.1:0-24868 GCA_964590995.1 uncultured Planctomycetia bacterium
TAGATGAACTTTCAGGTCTTTCTGTAGAGACGCTACTAGATCAGAGATACCAGAGATATAGAAAGATGGGAATTTTTAATGAAACTTAGACTTTTAAAGCAAAGTGTATAAAAGTCTTTAGTTGAATTAATCCTGTCCTTCGGGGATACTCAGGATACTTCGAAGTATGCTGAGCGGAGCGAAGTAAGCGTAAGCGAAGGATCTCAATGAAGACGAATGAGTATACAGAAGTTAATAATCTTAGGTATTCTAAAAGAAGGCCCTAAGCACGGCTATGAGATAAAAAAAATAATTAAAAAAGAACTGGGCGTTTTTGCTTCTTTAGAAAATAAATCGATCTACTACCCTCTGAAGATGATGAAGAATGGGGGGTTGATAAAAAAGAGCGCTTCTAGAGAGCGCGGTAAAATAGAACGACATATTTACTCTCTTACCCCTCGAGGGAATAAAGAATTTCTTAGGTTGGCTATGGCCGCTCTCCTCTCCCAGAAACGCCCCTTTATTGATATAGACATCCCCCTATATTTTTTACCTTACCTAGAGAGAAAAAAAGTCTTTGCTCACCTGCGCCTAAAGAAGAGATTTTTAGAAAAGGTCAGAAAGTGGCTAACCGGCAATCTTAAGAGAAAGGGTGAGTTTTCTTCTCATCAAAAACTCCTCCTAAAACATCACCTTAACCTTTTGAATACCGAAGAGGGTTTTGTTGATGAAGTTATAAGAATTGTTAAGGATTATTAAGGTAAAATCAGTGTTTTTCCCCTGTTGGAGGTGTTGATTTAAGGGTTCAAAAATGGTAATATTTAATTAGGGAGGCGAAATAGCTAATTTTGAAAAAGCTATTGCGTCTAAGAATGGGGTGAAAATGATTAGAGAACACAAAGCAGCAGTCCTGATAACAGCGTGTATTATAACTGTATTTTTAGGGATAATTGGGATTGCTTTTGTTATCCGCAGTATTCAAGAGAGAAATTTGTCCGCCAAACATATTGATTCTGTGCGGGCTTTCTGGTTAGCTGAGGCTGGAGTTAGCCGGGCCCTAGATGAATTAAGAAACAACTACAGCCAGTGCGGAACAAATGTATGGGAAGGGTCTTTATCGACTGTTAATGGAGGGTATTCGATTGATTCAATCTGTGTCGGTTCAGTTCGCACGGTTACTTCCCGAGGGTTTGTTCCTTATTCAGGCCCTTCCCGAGTGCAACGGATTATTACAGTTTCGATAGAAAAAGATATACCACCGAATTTTTACGATAATGCTCTATACTCCGGAGGAGATATTGATATAAACGGTAGTACGGCCAGCATAGAAGGGGATGTTCGCTATGCTGGTCAGTGCGACAACCCCACTAACATAAACGGAAACGTTATGCAAGACTCTTCAATTTCTCCCTTGGCTCTCTTAGATTTTCAACAACTTTTAACTATTAGCCAGAGTCAAGGTAATTATTATGATGAAGCTAGATTAGATTCCGGAGATGATTTCCCGACTTCATTTTGGTACTCGCCGCCAACTGATCCTAACGACCCATCAACTGGTACTCCTAATATTGTTTATGTAACCGAAGATTTAGAACTCAGAGGTAACGTCGGTACTATTGGCGGTTTCTTCGCGGTAGTAGGGGATGTTATTACCTCCCCTGACGATACTCAAGATGCTACTATTAATGGGAATGGCCAGGTAGAAGGGATGATCTATACTCGCGGAGAATTTAGAATAAATGGCGGAGGAGGTAACCTTAATATTGATGGTGCAGTCTGGGCCGGAGAAGAGGTTCGCTTAAACGGCAATGCTCATGTATCATTCAACCAAGATTATATGTCAGCTGCCGAGGCGTTAGGCATAAATAGCGATGCTCAGGTTGTTTCCTGGGAGGAATTATAATATAATACAAAGGAGAGAGAAATATTATGAGAAAAGCTTTAACTATACCGGAAGTGCTTATCGCTACGATATTTTTAGCGGTTGTACTTAGCGGCATTCTAATGCTCTTTATAAATTGTATGCTTTTGAACGAAGCTAATCGCAACTCTACCACAGCCATTATTCATGCCCAGTATATATTGGAGGAGATCCGGAGTACAGCCTTTGGTTCAATACAGACAGAGGCTGATAATGGCACTTGGGATTTAGATGCTACTGAGCTCGAAGCCTCTCCTTATAATCTGACGACTCTAAATAGCGAGGTAATAGATACAACGGTTACAGCTGTTGGTAGCCTTCTAGAGGTGGCAGTAGATATAAGCTGGCAAGACCGACGAGGAAGAAACAGGAGCGACCAGCTAACAACAAGAATAGCAAACTATCAATAGGGGGGGGGAAACGTTGGAGAAGCGTAAAAGTTATTATAGTAGTAAAAAGGGATTTACCCTAGTTGAGGTAATGATAACATTGGCTGTTTTTAGCATTATAATTGGTGCTATACACCAGGTATTTGTTGCCGGCCAGAAAGCTTGGAATAGCGATTTGAGTCTATTAGATTTGCAACAGGCAAGCCGGCGAGGAATTCACGGACTAGTAAGGGAGATAAGAGCAGCTAGCCTTGGAAGTATAAGCATAAGTGAGAGTGATACTAAGATCGAGTTTGATACTCCCAGTGAAAACAATATTCAGTTTTTTCTTAACATCGACGATAGCCAACTTATTCGCCAGGATTCATTAGGGGTACAGAGAATTTTGGCTAGCAATGTTGAGGATGTGGCTTTCGCCGTAGTCGGTGACAGCGTAGTGATTGATCTTAGGACAGGAAAAGAAAAGACTACCTGGAGTGAGGCTTTAGATTTTCCTTTAAGAACACAAGTGAAGGTGAGAAATGATTAAAAAACGAAAGGCAGCAGCTTTAATAACAGCATGTATTATAGCGGTATTCTTGGGAATAGTTGGGATTCTTTTTGCTTTTCGCAGCATACAAGAGCGGAATCTAGCTACCAGATACGTTGACTCGGTACGGGCTTTCTGGTTAGCTGAAGCAGGTTTGGCTAAGGGGTATAATGAGCTTATGAGCAGTCCCTCTTATAATGGTGAGAGTTGGACCACACTAGCCAACGGTGATTATAGAGTAGTAAAGAATATTACAGCTGATGGCGTAGAGATTAGAGCTGAAGGCCGTTACGGTTCATCAACTCATGCTTTAACTAGCACGCTCGCTATTGTTCCCTATCCTTTTGAGAATACTATCTCAGCCGGAGACGATATTCATCTATCGGGTACACAGGCAAAAGTAAAAGTTTATGGCAAGACTCGCTTATCAGGAGATTACACAGAGGAGGGTCAGGATGGATCCAATATCTGGTTTGCTGATAAGCAGGCTGGAATAGATTCCAGCTATACAAATTTCGTTATCCCTGATTATGACAATAACGGAACCCCTGATGAATTTAACGATTTTGTTACTCTTGGCCGGGAATCAATTGCTGATTACCCCCGGAAGAAGACAGTTTACATTCAAACTAATGGTATGGTAAACATCTTTCCTACAAAGAAACTCGGTAACAAAAAAATTATTTTTGTTGAAGGGGACGAGGAGGGAACAGGCGATGTATACATTTACTTTGATGCCAGCTGGAGAAATTCTCAAGATATAACAATTATTTCTACCGGAGATATTACCTATGTTCAGCCTTTGCAGATTCAAAAGGATGCCCGTTTAAATACTATCTCTTGGGATGATTATAATGAAATATCAACCTTTTATAGCACCCACGAGAGTGTGCTTTACGCCCATGATGATATATATTATAGGGATACTTTTGGCTACGGGTCAGTTACCGGTAATATTATTGCTGGAGATGACATAAGGTTTACACACACCTATAACGACAAGAACTTTTACTATTCAGATCGAGCTTACAATGGGGATGTTCCGCCGGGTTTTGGCCGAATAGCTGCTGGAAGCGGTGTTTTGTCTAGTCAAATAGAAGATTGGCAGGAGACGTATGATTAATAAGAAGGTTGTCTTAAGCATTCTATTATCATGTTTAGCTATTGTTCTAATCTTATCCGTGGGTAAGGGTGAAAAAGAAGAAGTTGTCATCGAAGAGAAGCCTGCGAAAAAAGCAGCAGAACAAGGACAAGAAAAAGCCCAATACGAGCTAGTACCTGATGATCCCGAAGTTTACGGGATGGTTATTATTGAGGGGGGGGAGGAGTATAAAACCCAAAAAGAATGGGATGAATTTGTAGAAGATAATATAAAAAAGCTAAAATCTGAGGTCTCTCTTGAGACCTGGGTTCAAATAGAAGAAGAGATAAAAGAACCCCCTAAGGTAACAGAGGAAAAATTAAAAGAAATTGACAAAAGGATTGGTGAGCTTAAGGCTACCTTGAGAAGAGAGCCGAGCAATGAAGATGTGGAAAAGAGGATTGAGGACCTGGAAATACTAAAAGCACTTACCAAGAGCCTTGCTCCTTGATTTTCTGCCCAAATCAAATGAACCTCTCGAGTTTCCCCGCCGCCTTAAAAAAGGAGTTAATTGACAGGGATTATAAAAAGTGATAATATTTACACTAAGAAGGGAAGTCTAAATTAATCAAGGGGGAGAGTGAAATCAAGGTTTTCTTTATCTAATTTGAGCTTAAAGAGAAGGGTGTGCATTGCCATAGCCCTAGTTTCTCTACTGCCGGTAATCGTCCTTTTTTACCATTTTTCTGGGTATTATGTCTCTTTTTGGACCACGGCAATCCTAATTTTAATAGTATCTTTAGGTTGGTGGGTCGTATTTGAGGTCTTCTCATCTATTGTTAAAATCTATGCCCGTTCCCGAAATACCCTTGAAGACATAGGGGAAAAGACCCCGACTATCCCTGACGAAGTCCAAAGCTTAGAGAAGATGATTGGCGTTCTCTCTGATAAAGTTAAGAGCGGTTTTGAGCAGCTAAGGGATTTTACCCGAATGACCGAGGACTTGAATAAGGAAGTTTCGCGAACAGTACTTATCCTGTCTACTATTCTCCAAGCAAACGATTTATTCTCTAAAGAGGCTCCAGCAGAATCAGTAATTAAGCTAATCATTAATCATCTCAAACATCTTATCCGGGCCGAAGCCTGCTTCTGCGGCTTAGAAGATAGGGCAAAGGGTAAATTTGACACAGTAGCTCGAGTAGGCATAGATTCTTTAAGGATTGATAGCTTTTTTAAAAAGAGAGGCAAGGAGTTTTTCCATCTTAAGGATATAATCGTGGTAGACAGGCGTAATAAGCCAAAAGGTTCTTCTCCCTGGGCTCAGGAGCTAGACCTAAAGAACATTGCCCTTGCCGCGGTTAGCAGCAAAGGGCGCATTATAGGTTTAATCGGAGTTGGGAATAACGAAGACGAATTCGTATTCAGCAAGGATGATTTGGAAATTCTAGGTTTGTTTGCCCAAAATATTACTCTTATCTGGCAGCACGAGAGGCTTTCAGAGAAGATCGAAGAGTTAGAAATCGTTGACTACTTAACCGGCCTTTTTAATGAGAAGCTGATAAAGACAAGATTGAATGAAGAAATCAAAAGGTCTGCTACTTACCAGAGACCTTGCGGGTTTATCGAAGTAGAGATAGTAAACTACGATGACTTTCGAGAGAAACGCGGGATGATTGAGGCTGAAAAGATTCTTAAGAAGATGGCCAAGGTCTTTAAAGGGACTTTAAGGCCTATTGATATAGCCGGTAGAACTGGACCGAGTAAATTAGGGGCTATTCTTATTGAGAGTAACAAAAGACGATCCCGGAAAATTGCTGAAAACCTAAAAGAGAATCTAACTGAGATTTGTGGGTCAGAAATTAAACTAAAGTTTTCTGTGGCAGCAAGCCCTATACAGGGAGTTACTGCCCAAGAGCTTATGTCATTTGCCCGAAGTAATAACAACAGATAAGAAGATGACAAAATTCCATAAACAAATCGATAAACCCTTAGGGCAAATTTTAGTAGAGAGAGGTGTTATAAATAATACCCAACTTCAGCAGGCCCTAGAAGCACAAAAGCATAGCGGAGGGCTTATCGGAGAGATAATTGTAGAGTTAGGGTTTGCAAAAGAAGAGGATATTGCTTATTGTCTATCATTGCAATTTGGTTACCCCTACCTCTCTTTAGAGAATTATGAAATATCCCAAGATATTATAAAGATTATTCCTGAAAACGTTACTGCACACTATTGTTTAATACCTATAGATAAAATAGGCAATACCCTTACGGTTGCTATGGCCAACCCCTTGAATATCCAGGCTATAGAGGATTTAGAGGATATAACCCGGTGTGATATCCAAATATTTGTAAGCACTCCTTCGGATATACGAAGGAGTATAGAGAGATTTTCTGGCAAGTAAGGCCAATCCCTGTGCTTAATTAAGATTTATGCGAAGAAAGAAATTTACAGATTATTTGATAGAACAAAAAGCGCTTAGCCGAGAAGAGTTAGAGAAAGTCTTAGAAGTCCACAAAAAAAGGGATGGCTCATTAGTTGAGCTACTTATAAAATTAGGTTACTTAAAAGAAGCCCAACTTGTAGATATTTTATCTGGCTATCTCTCGATTCCGCCAATTAGAGTTCTTAGCTTAAATATCCCCAAAGGGGTTTTAGGCCTGGTCCCGGAAAGAATGGCCCGGGATTATCAGGTCTTGCCAATAGGAAAACTTGGTAATACCCTTACCTTAGCTATGGGGGATCCTTTAAATGTTTTAATTATCGATGACATAAAAAAGATTACCAAGTGTGAGATAAATCCGATCATAGCCCCGCTCTCTGAAATCAGAGAAGCCATATCTAATTATTATGTCCAAGCACCCACAGAGTCTATTGAGGAGATAATAGAGGGACAGGGGGCTGAGACTTTAAAGTATATACAAGAGGGTAAAAAAGAAGTCACCCAAGAGGAAATCATTCGTTCGATAGAAGAGGCACCGATATTAAAATTTACAAATCATTTTCTTAAGATGGCAGTTGAGGAAAAGACCTCAGACATATTGATAGAGCCTCTAGAAAATGTAAGTAGGATCAGGTTACGCCTAGATGGCATCTTAAAAGAGGCAGAGACCTTTTCTAAAAAGATTCATCCTTTCATAATATCGCGAATAAAGGTAATGTGTAATTTGAATATCGCTGAACACAGATTACCCCAGGAGGGCAGATTTAGGGGGAGAATTTTAGATAAAAATGTGGACTTTCGAGTATCAATCCTACCTTCTAGTATGGGCGAGAAGGCTGCAATCAGAGTTTTAGACAAAACCACAGCACTTCTGAATTTAGATCTTTTAGGTTTTGAGGAAGATGTTTTAAAGAAGATAAAAGAAGATAGTTTAAAGGCCCACGGCATGCTCCTTGCTTGCGGGCCTACTGGAGCTGGTAAGACCACAACTTTATATTCGATAATAAACCATATTTATAGCCCCGAGAAGAATATTGTCACTGTAGAGGACCCGATAGAGTATCAATTAAAAGGAATTAACCAGGTGAGCATAAAGCCGGTTATAGGCTTGACCTTCGCTGCTACCCTACGTTCTATATTGCGGCAGGACCCGGATATAATAATGATCGGAGAAATTAGGGATGGCGATACTGCTGATATGGCTATAAAATCTGCGTTAACCGGGCACCTAGTGCTGTCTACACTTCATACCACAACCAGCGCCGGTTCAGTTACACGGCTTATTAATATGGGGGTAGAGCCATTTTTGCTTTCTTCTACCTTGGTTGGAGTTCTTACTCAAAGATTGGTAAGGAAACTATGCCCTAAGTGTAAGGAAAAGATCGAGATGTCTATCAGCGTAAGGAAGAAGTATCTAATTAGCAAAGATGCAGAGATTTACAAGGCTAAAGGGTGTAATTTCTGCCAAAAAACGGGTTATAAAGGAAGAATATCTTTGTGTGAATATCTGCAAGTTTTGCCGGGGATGAAGAAATTAATAAGCAATTCTGCCACAGAGAGTGATATAAAAAAGGAGGCCCGGGCTTTGGGTATGTACACCTTACGAGAAGACGGAATAATTAAATTAGAAAAAGGGATAACTACCTTAGAAGAGGTATTGAAAGCCACAAGTGCTGACGAGCAGACAAAACAAGAACTATGACTGTAAAGGAGAAGATATTAGCGCAAATTCAGAAAGATAAGAATCTAGACAAGAGGGTGCTTGCTGAGATTAGCAAGAAGACGGCTAGCTACAAAGAGTTTAAGCAGATGCTTCTGGAGAAAAACTTTATTGATGAAGAAGGATTATTGCTTATCCTTTCCAAAGAGCTGAAAATTCCCTTTTTAGACTTAAAGAAATATAAGGTGCCTCTAAAGAATCAGGAACTTCTCCCCCAAAACGTAGCTTCTAAGTATAAGGTCTTACCGGTCTGTAAAATTGGAAACGCACTTACTCTTGCCACTGCTAATCCATTAGATGTTATAGCTTATGATGATATTAAAATTATTACCGAAACAGATAAGATTGACTTAGTACTCTCCCGGGAAGAAGACATAACCAAAAGTTTAAATTCTCTGTATAAGACTACAGAAAATTTTGAAAAATCCTTTGATGAAACCGCTACCTTTGATGTTAAAGAAGTTAGCGAGGCTAAAGAAACCAGCGAGGATCTAGAGAGTTTAATTACCGAGAGTAAAAACCCTCCTATTGTAAGGGCTATCGATTTAATTGTTTATAATGCTTTAAAGAAGAGGGCTTCTGATATTCACGTAGAGCCCTATGAGGATAAACTATTGGTAAAGTATAGAATCGATGGCGCCTTGAGTGAAGAGTTTAGCTTCCCTAAAAGAAACCAGCAGGCAGTAATCGCCAGATTGAAGATAATTTCCGGTTTGGATATAACTGAATCACGCATGCCCCAGGATGGAAGATTCAGGGTAAAGTTTGAGAATAGAGAGATAGACTTCAGGGTTTCCAGTCTTCCCACTAATTTTGGAGAGAAATTTGTTTTGCGTGTTTTAGATAAAAAAAGCCTATCTGTAGGATTGAAGGAATTAGGCTTTTCGGAAGAACCTTTAAAGTTATTTGAAGAGGCAGTAGAAGCGCCTTTTGGAATAATTTTAGTAACCGGCCCTACTGGTTCAGGTAAGTCAACGACTCTCTATTCAATAATTAACCAGATAAATAGCCCGGAGAGGAATATAGTAACTATCGAAGATCCGGTTGAGTACCACTTAGAGGGGATAACCCAGATTCAGGCCAATGCCGACATAGGCCTAACATTTTCGGCTGGGCTGCGTTCGGTGTTGCGACAATCCCCGGACATTATAATGGTAGGAGAGATAAGGGATTCAGAGACCGCAGATATTGCGATTAAAGCTTCTTTAACCGGAGAAATCATTTTCTCTACCCTGCATACAAATAGTGCTGCTGGGGCAATCAGCAGGTTAAGGGATATGGGAACAGAACCTTTTCTTTTAGCCTCGTCATTAATTGCTTTAACTGCCCAGAGATTAGTGAGAAAATTATGTCCGAAGTGCAAAGAGAAGCATAAAATAGATAAAGAAACTTTAGCGAGGTTAGAGCTGGATTCTTTCTGCCGCGAACATAATGGAACAAATGAGTTTTACCGGCCAAAAGGGTGTGCTTATTGCGGGCATAGCGGGTATCGTGGCAGGGTTGCTATCATTGAAATTATTCTTTTAGATGATAAAATAAAGGAGATGATTATCGAAAAACTTCCTGAGAGCGATATTGGTGAATATGCTAAGAAGTTCAGGGGGTATAATTCTTTAAGGGAAGATGGATTATTGAAGTGTTTAGAGGGAGAAACCTCCATTGAGGAAGTTATAAGAGCAACATCAGAATAAAATGCGATTATTTTTTTACAATATTAAAAACAAAGACGGTAAAGTATCAAAAGGAATGATTGAGGCTGAGTCTCAGGAAAAAGCAATAGAGCACTTCCACAAGGAAGGACTTATAATCCTTTCAATCAAAGAAACTAAAAAGAAAATTCAGGTAAAAGCAAAGGGTAAGGTTAAAACCGATGATTTAGTAGTCTTCTCCCGCCAATTTACAACCTTGATGGAGAGCGGAATCCCAGCGGTTGAATGTTTAAGCATTCTCGAAGAACAAATAGAGAATCCTTACTTTAAAGGGGTTGTTAATCTAATACTAAAGGACGTTCGTGAGGGGGCAGCTCTCTCTAATGCTCTATCTAAACATAAAAATGTATTCCCCGATATTTACCTCAGCATGGTAGAGGCAGCAGAGTTTTCAGGGAACCTGCCTGAGATCTTAGACCGAGTATCTGTTTATTTGGAGAAAAGTAGTGCTTTAAAGAAAAAAGTAACTTCAGCTCTCTACTATCCTGCGATTATTATATTAATGGCAGGGGGTATAACTGGATTTCTGGTATTTAAAGTAATCCCTACTTTTAAGGGGATATTCGCATCTTTAGGAGGCACATTGCCTCTGCCTACTCAGCTCTTAATAAATCTTTCTGATGCTTTGACTAAGAAAGAATCTGTTATTATTATGACTATCCTCATATTTGGAGTTTTTTTCGGCATTAAGACTTATATTAGCACTCCCAAGGGCAAGAAAATCTTCCACAAGCTCCTTCTCAAGCCCCCGGTAGTAGGAGAGCTGATAAGAAAAATGGCTATTGCTAAGTTTTCCCGGACATTCTCTACCCTGGTAAAGAGTGGCGTATCAATAGTTAAATGCTTAGAGATTGTAGGCAAGACCTCAGGAAATAAGATAATAGAGGATGCGGTCGCAGAGTCTAAGATTTCAATACAGGAAGGCCAGCCTATTTCAGCACCCCTGGAGAAGAGCAGGGTCTTTCCGACTATGGTTATCAAGATGATATCCATAGGTGAGAGGAGCGGCCGGCTAGAGGAGATGCTTTCAAAGATAGCTCAGTTTTACGAGGATCAGACTGATGCCATGGTAGCGGGTTTATCCAGCCTTATAGAGCCGTTGGTAATAGCCTTTTTGGGCATTATTGTAGGGGGCATAGTCATATCTCTATTCCTGCCAATCATCAAAATGACCCAATTTATAGGCGGAATGAGCTAATTCAAGGATAAAGGATTAAGGTTAAAGGATAAAGTAGATAAATCTGGCTAAGATTGACAATATCTTCGGAATATGGTATATTCAAATTGAAGAGTTGTGTGTTAAGGATAAAGGCTAATTGATAAACTGTAATCTTCAACTTTTTCCTTCTCCCTTTTACCTTTATCCTTTTAAGTGCGTTCTTTTATATTATTTTAGCTGCAAGGTCCTTTAAAAAGGGGGTGAAAAAGGCTAAAAAGCGGGCCTTGGCCATTAAAAAACGGAGGTGTAAAGATGAAAAAAGGTTTTACATTAGTAGAGATTATGATTGTTGTTGCCATTATTGCTCTTTTGGCAGCAATAGCAATTCCGAACCTTTTAAGAGCAAGAGTAAACGCTGCCCAAGCCTATGCTCAGGCCGCTTTAAGGACCATCTCTACAGCTTATGAAAGCTATGCTTCAGCCAATGCCGGAAGCTACAATGAGACTTTAGCTAATTTGGCAACTGTCGCCGTACATGACCCGGTTTATCTCAATCAAAACTTTGCAGCCTGTACAGCTGCTGCTCCCTGTCAAAATTACTCATTTGCTTGCACTCCTGCTGCTGGAAGCTACACTTGTACAGCTACTGGTCAGGGGGCTATCTCCGGGAAAGCAAACAACTATCAGATTGTAACCGGTGGGAACCTAACTGTAGTTACTACGCCATGATTAGACTTCGGAAGTAGAATTATAGCCGCCTCTTTGTAAAAAGAGGCGGTTTTTTTATTCCCTGATATATTGACAGAGGTGTTTATGTGTAATAGAATAAAGACGATATCTGGCCGGGCATCTATAATGGATAAGAAATATACAAAGAAGGGGTTTACTCTTGTTGAAATAATGATTGTAATTGCTATTATTGTCATAGTAATAGCAATGGCCAGCGTTAATCTTATGAAATCAAAAACAACCGCAGTTGAAGCGAATGCCCAGGCCACGCTTAAAACAATTGGTACTGCAATGGAATCTTATGCCGGTACAGCTGGAGGGTTATATCCCGAAGGTAGTGATTTAAGCGAGCTATATAACCCTGACCCCAAGTACATTAATAAGGATTATGCTGCTGATTGCACTGCTAACTCTCCTTGTCAAGGTTATTCTTATGACTGCGATTTATCCCTATCAGGTTATGCCTGTACAGCGACTCCCCATGAAAATTACATTGGTGCTCGAACTTACCAAATTGTAACCGGAAGCAAACTGACAACGGTTGAATAACAGTCTTCTTTCTAGTTTCTCAAAACCACACTTTTTAAATAATCTTTCATTTACCCCGTTAGAAATAGGTTATCTTTAGATAACCGTTTCTCTCTAACGGGGTTTATTTCTGCCTGATATATTATGAAAAAGCATTTGTGAAGAAGAGATACGTTGACATAGCCAAGCTTAAGTAATAAAATACTTAAAAGGAGATATCTTTTTCTCTGAATGTGCTTTCTCTAATGAAAGCGCAGGGGAGAAAGTGTATCAAGTGATAACTCTAACTATAAACCAATGGATTTGACCTTCCTGCAAAATCAATTTATAAAAAAAGAGGTTGAGAAATTTGTCGCAATTAACTTAGGAAATTGCTATATAAAAGGGCTAATTGTTGAGGGAGACAAAGTTACAGACTATTTTATAGAGAAAAAAGAAGATCTATCAACCACTGTAAAGAAGCTCTGGGCTGAGAAGAAAATTCCGGTCAAAAGGGTAAGGGTATCAGTCAAAAATCCCTCCTGTTTAGTTAGATACTTTCCTTTCCCTAAGATGGAGAAGAAGAGGTTAAGCCAGGTCCTGTTTTATGAGATGAGTAAATTTATTCCCTTTTCCCCCGAGAATGTATACTTTGATTTTTTTGTTCTAAAAGAGGCCTCTTCCACAGAGCTATCTGTATTATTGGCAGTAGCCAAGAAGGATTTTATCGATAATATTTTAGAGTCTTTTGGGAAGGCTGGCTTGAGAGTAACCGAGGTTAATTTAGATAGCATATGTCTTACGAATCTTTTTCTAAATAATTACGAAGATACTAAAGATGTAAACTCTTGCATATTAGATGTTGGGTATAATTTTTCTACCATGACTATTATAAATAAGGGTATTCCTTTTCTTACCCGAGATGTAAAATTCAGCGCAAAAGAGGTATCTCAGATTATATCGCGCATAAAAGGCCAGTCCCTTACCGACATAGAGAAGGAGCTATTTGCTTCAGAGGATAGCAGCGAATTCTTAAAGTCAGCCCAAGATAGCATTTTGAGCTTCTGCAAAGAGCTGAAGAGTTCCTTTGATTATTTTGAGGTAAATAAGGGTGAGCCAATAAATAAATTATATCTTAGCGGTGGCTTAGCTTCCGTGAAAGGCATGGAGAATGTTTTTGTCGAGACCCTAGATACTAAGGTAGAGATATTAAGGCCTTTTTCTGAAAAGAATGAAAAGCTAAACGAAGTCTTCTTTAGTAAAAAATTTAATGCTTTTAAGAATAGCTTTTCAGTACCTTTTGGTTTGATTCTATGAAGAAGATAGTTATAAACTTAAGCCCTCAAAAAGAGACCATTACAACTGTCCTTCTGCAAAAAGTAGTTTCTTATACGCCCTTGGCAGGATTAACTGCTGTTCTTGTTTTAGTATTAATTATATTCTTGCAGATGTTTATCTTTAAACAGACCTATGACTACTCAAAATATAGTAAGAAGTGGAGGATGTGGAAGAGTAAGCATGAGGAAATGAAGAAGATAAAGAAGGGGAGAGCCGAACTAGAGAAGGAGAAAAATAGATTAGAAGAAATCGCCACTCCTAAGTATGATATTGTACTTATTCTCGAAGGCATCTTTTCTTCCCTGCCTAAAAACGTATGGTTTGAGGGTTTAGATTTTGAAAGTGGGGTCATTAGCCTAAGAGGTTATGTTGTAAAATGGAGAGAGGATTACTTAGTTTCCCTAGATGGTTTCATAAATTCTTTACGGGAACAAGAGTACTTTTCTTCAAAATTTAAAAAAGTAAACATCAAAGAGTCTAAAAAATCAAATTTTAATGGTGTTGAGACACTAAAATTCATTATCGAATGCAAAAAATAAATATAGATAAACCAACTCTGGTTTTTATTATTGTGGCAGTCATCTTATTGTTTGAGCTGTTTGTTGTATTTTCCTGGGAGGTCAGCAAAATAGGGGCTTTAACCAAAAGAGCGGGTAAGCTTATCGAAAAGCTTAATACTATTGAGAACGAATGGCCGAGGAAGGATCAATATTTGGAGGACAAAGAGCTATTAAAAGAAGAGATTAAAAAAGTCCGCGGAAAGTTTATTGCCTATGATCAAGAGTCTAAGACGCTCTCATTTATATCTGCCAGCAGTAAAGATTTTGGAATCGAAATCAACTCCCTTACACCTGAGGGTTTAAAGGCTTACACTAAGACAGAGGTTGGTAACTTTAAATATCTACCGATTAAGGTTAAAGCAAAGGGGAATTTTCATAACTTAGCGATGTTTTTAAATCATCTTGGCAGTAGCCAGTATTTTTTTGAAGTTAAAAAGTTAACTATATTGTCCGGTTCCCCTTATAATTTAGTAGAGATGACGATATATGGAGCTGTTGCCGTAGAATGAGTGTACAAATTACACAGATACCCTTACGGGCACAAGTTAAAGAAAAGATTACAGAGGGCAAAAAAGAAAAGTTAGTATTCTTGTTTGTTTTCTTTATTTTTTGTTTTCTGTTTTCGGTTTCTGCTCAAGAGAGCAGGTATGCTTTTAAGCCAAGCGACAAGGATCCTTTTTCTCCTTTGGTTAGCAAGAATGGCATCTTGTTGATACCGCGGGAAGTAGATTTAGGAGGTTTAGTTATAAAAGGCATAATATGCTCTGAGGAATCTCCGATAGCTATTATTAACGACAAAGTAGTAGGAAAGGGTGAAAACATTGGTGATTATCTTGTCTTAGAGATAGAAGAAAAAAGGGTTATTTTAAAAAATGGTGATCAGGAATTCATATTAAAACTAGGGGAGGAAGAAGAATGAGAGAGAGGATAAAGGGAAAAAGGAAAAAGTTAGCATTTTTGCTGATACTTTTTAATTTTTGTTTTTTCTCCCTTGGCTTTGCTCAAGATGATGACTTAATCCCAGTAATTAAATTTAAAGACGCTGACATCAGGGTGGTATTACAATCAATAGCTCAGAAAGCAACCAGGGATGGCGAGAAAGTTAACATTGTAATCAGTCCAAGTGTAGAAGGTTTAGTCAGTGTAAATTTGGAGGATGTTGATTGGTTTTCTACCCTCGAGGCAGTATTAAGGCCTTACGATTATAGCTATGAGTGGATTGGCGACACTATACTATTGGTAGATACTACCGAGAAGATAAGTGAAAGAGAAGCTTTGGCAAAGGAGAGAGAGGAGATAGAGCCTTCGCGAACTAGGGTTTTTAAACTAAAATTCATTGACGCTAACGATGCTAAGAAGGCAATTGAACCCATGCTTTCTCCGATAGGAAGAGTTTCGGTGTTAGAAATTACTGGTCAAGCCGGATGGGAGTTTGGGACAGATGTCACCAAGCGGTCCCGGTCCGAAGAAGGTAAGGTTTCACGGACAAAAACCTTAATAGTCTCAGACATATCTAAGAAGTTAGATGAGATAGATTCACTTCTTAAGAAGATAGATGCCTTACCTAAGCAAATTATGATAAAGACCAGGATTATGGAGGTAAATAGAGATACCCTTGAAGACTTTGGTTTTGATTGGGGGACAGGGCTTACAGGAGCATCCTCATCAACTCTAGATTTTGTAGGTGCGAGTGGCTCTAATAGAGAAGCCATGGCTGGACATATGCTTGGCGACCAGAATATACCCTCTCTGTTTGATCCAAAAACAACAGGGTTGGATAGTAGCGATACCGGTTTAAAACTTGCCTTTCGAAAGGTAACCGGTAATCAATTTGAAGCTATTGTCCATGCTTTAGAGGAAGATGCTCGGACCAACACTCTTTCGGCGCCAATTATCCTTACCTTAGATAGTCAGGAAGCATCTATACTTGTTGGCCAAAAATACCCTATTGTAAAGACCGAAATCAGTACTGAGACCAATACAGTTACCGGAGGTTCTTTAGATTACTATCAGGACATTGGGATTCAGCTTAACGTAGTTCCGCAGATTTGTGGGAAGGACGAAGACTATATAAATATGATTATCCATCCGGCAATAACCAGCCGTTACAGCGATGTTTCTATTACCCAAGGTTCAACAACTCTTGTTTCTTATCCTTGGTTGACTTCTCGGGAAACAGAGACCCAGGTTATAATGAAAGATGGTGAAACAATTGTTATTGGAGGCCTTATCAAAGATGTGAAATCAGAGCAGGAAATAGGCGTGCCGGTTTTAAGCAAAATTCCTGTATTGGGATGGCTTTTTAAGCGCCGCACTGAAGATATCGAAAAGATAGACCTGATGATTTTTATTACAGCTAAGATTGTAGAGCCTGGCGATCTTGTTCCTTTGGAAATTATGGATAGTGAGAAATTTACTACTTTGTTCGAGGAGATGTAGTAATATTAATTATTTCCTAAAGCTAAACTCCTATGTATCTTGAAGTATACGGCCTAAAAAGCTCCCCTTTTAATATAACCAGTGACCCTCAGTTTTTCTTCGAAAGCCTATCCCACAAAGAAGCTCTAGCTGCCCTTATTTATGGCATACAGGAGAGAAAAGGAATAATCCTAATTACCGGTGAAGTCGGCACAGGTAAGACTACCCTTTGTAAGGCCCTTTTGAAGAAATTAACTCCGGGAGTAAAGACTTCTCTGATTCTTAACCCTTACTTTAGTGAAGTCCAGCTCTTACGGGCGATAGTCGGGGATTTTGGGTTAGAGATAAAGAAGAGGAGCCGTTTAGATATTCTCGAGAGCTTAAATTCTTTTCTAGTAAATATTAGCTTATCAGGTAAGAATGCAGTTTTAATTATCGATGAAGCTCAGAATCTTACCAACCGGCAATTAGAGCAAATTAGACTCCTATCTAACTTAGAGACAGCCAAAGAGAAGTTATTGCAAATTATTCTTGTTGGCCAACCAGAGCTAAAGGAAAAACTAAGTAAATTTAATTTAAGGCAGATCCGGCAAAGAGTTTTTGTGAAGCATGACATCTTTCCTTTAAGGGAAGAAGAGGTTAAAGAATATGTAGAATATAGGCTTCAACAAGCCGGTACAACCGAGATTAATATTTTACCAGAGAGTTATAAGGTAATTTATGAGTTTTCGAAAGGTATACCCCGCTTGGTTAATATGATCTGCGACCGGGCATTACTTCTTGGCTTTGTTAAGGAGAGCAAAGTTTTTGATCCCGAGATGTTTAAGGTTTGTATGGAGGAGCTTTTATGAGCATAATCTATGAAGCTTTAAAAAAAGTAGAGGGCCAGAAGGAGATTTTGGCCCCTGAAAGTATTCCTCAAGGTCTAACTTTTCCGGCAGAAAAGGAAGAAAAAAAGGTAACTAAGGACAAGAAGCTATTCCTCCTGCCGATAGTAATACTTCTAATAGTTTTAGGTTTGTCAGCGTTACCTTTTATCTTACCGCAACAAGAACAAGCACAAAAGCAAGAAATTATAGCTCCAGTAGCAGAGAAGAGAGAGATTGATCCGGCTAGAGTCTATAGAATTTCTGAATCTAAAAGCCAAGCCCCTGGGGATGTAACTCTAAGAGAAGAACCTGTTCAAGAGTATGTTCTTGAAGGAATTGTCTTTGATCCAAAAGCTCCTTTTGCACTTATTAATGGAAGAGTTATAAACGAGTCGGATAACTTAGGTAACTTCCGTATAGATAGGATTAGTGAGAATAAAGTTGAGATGATTAATACTCAGGACAACAACAAAGTAATCCTTTCTTTGTCCGATTAACCAGCCAAGTAATTTTTATGGTGATTTTCTTGACCTTACCAATTGAAAAAATCTCCGAAAATGTCTTTTATGTCTTCAATTTTGTCTAAGGCCGGGATTATTGAGATGTTAGTGGTATATACGGGGTTTTTTATGGTTCCGCTTATACTAACAGAAAAAGTTCCTCCTCCCAGGAAAGCAGTTAGATATTTTTGTAAGCCCTTTGAAGAGTCTATAAGTTCTTTGCTAAATTGGGGGAAGAGTAGAAAATCAAGATTGCCTACAGTAGTCATCTTTCCTTTTCCTTCTATATTCATCTGGCTAGCGTTTAACTGAAAATTTTCAAAGAAAATTTCTCGGCCTTCGAAGAAGAGGTCACTATAAGCTCTTTTAAATACTATATTTTCAAAATCCGGGATAGATAAAAATTTACCCAAACCTTTCAAGAAGTCTATTTGGTAGATGGTTCCTTCACTGATAAGAATTTTGCCTTCACCGCGTAAATTTTTCCATTTAAAGAGGTCAACGCTTCTTAAATTAGCCTCAAGGGATAATTTTCCGCGTGGCTTCTTCCCCTCTACATTTAATTCATGCATAGCTTGGGCGATATCTATGCCGTTAGCAGTTAAGTTTAAGTTTCCTTTGTTATTAGAAAGGTTTAACACTCCTGTGAGATTGATTTCCCCTCCGCTTACCTTGGCTCTAAGAGGAGAGATGGTGAGTTTATTTCCCTCTCTAAGAAGTTCAACTTTTATGTCTTTTACTTTAAAATCTTTGATTTTTAACTCTTCGGAAGTGCTGCTTAGTTTAATCTTTCCTTTATTTTGATTGGATTCTTTGGTAATAGTAAACTCTAGGCCTAAGGAACCTTGAGGGTTTAACTTAGCCAGGGAAGAAGGCTTTGGTTTAAAACTATCGAGAGCCTCGATAAGATTGCTAAAACTTGCATAACCCTCCCCTTGAATTTCTATCCAAGGTTTTTTAAGACCCATACTTGCCTCGGCAGTAATTTCAGTATCTTTACCCTCGATAATAAATTCTGATACTTCCAGTGTTTCTTCATCAATTTGAGCCCGGGCTCTTAAATTACAGAGATTGCTAGTGATCTCTAAGCCTATCTTCGGAGATGAAAAATCTTCTATTTGGGCAGTTGCTTTTAAAGGCAGGTTTTTAAAGATTAGCTCGGACTTAGTCAAAAATAGCTTATCTTTTTTAAGAAAACCGTTTGCCTGAATTTCCTTGATGTCTTTAAGTTTAGAGAAATACCCATCTTTTATCTGATAGTTGATATAATAGTCGAGTCCTTGCTCAGGAATTTTTAAGTAACCTAGGAGTTTTATGTCCCCTTTAAGGTCTATGTCTTTAGTAGTAAGCTTTAACTCATTTGCCTCGAGCTCACCTTTTAGAGAGATTGCTTCGTCTATTTCTATATCTAAATCCCCTTTTTTAATATAACCAGCTACAGGAAGCTTTATATACTCACCAAGCCGATTAAGGCCAAAGTCTTTTATAGAAGCTGTTACCTTTAAAGACTTATCTTCGGCGCGGTACTCACCTTTTAAATTTATTTTATTAATAAAAGAGAGTTCAAGGCCTATTGTTGAAGGATTTCTAAGGTCAAGAGAAACATATATACTGTCAGAAGTTTTTATATCGAAAAATTTAGCTTCGGTTGTAAAGAAGGAAGAAGCGGAGAGGATAGCCAAAAGGAGCAGCAAGAAAAAGTTTAATGTTCTCTTTGTCAAAATTATTCCTTAATCGAATCCTTTTAAAGGTCTGTGCAGGATTTTATGCGAAATATATCCTGATCAAAAGCTCTTTTTTCTTTATCTTTATTAGGTCGGCCCTTTTTATAGTATACTTACCATCAAGTTTAAGGATTTTCTTTCCTTCAAGAAGCACCTTCTTTATTTTGGAGCTTTTTCCTTTTATATAAGAGATTTTAATTGTTTTCCCAGACAAAACATACTTAGCCTCGAGAGCGCTTTTGAAAAAATCTAAGGGTATAAGTTTTGGAGCCAAGACAATATCGCCAAGTTCGAAGCGAACTCCTAATATCTCCTCTACCAGGGTATAGATATACCAGCTTGCTGAACCAGTGAGGTAAAGATAAAGGCCTTCCCCAGAGTTGTTAAAATACTCTGGGATTAGGGGATAAATCTTTGCTCTTGAGGCAGTAGCCATCTTATAGATTGAGCCTAAAGCGCTTGAGCCTTCTTTTATAAAACCACGGCGGTATAGGGAATTAGCCAACATTACTACCATATGGTTAAAAAAAGCCCCGTTTTCCTTATCGCCGTAAGAGAAAGAATAGGCTCTTCCTAAATCAAGATAAGATGGACCAAAGTTTGTGTTAAGCCGAAATCCGCCAAGGGTCTTATCATAAAGGTGTCTTTTTATTGAATTCCAAGTTTTTTTAATTTGCTTTTGAGTAGCTACCCCGCTCATTATAGCAAAGACCTGGGAAGCGAGATTCATTTGGTTTTTCCCTTCTACCCGTCTTCCCTTATTGTCGTAGTAGCCATTAAAGAAGCCTGATTTTAACCACTCTCTCTTGCTGAGCCATAGGGATAAGTGGTCACTCTTTCTCTCTAAATCATCGATTAACTTATCAATTCTTACCTTTTGTTTTCGGCCGCTTATATTTTGAGATGCTTTAAAATACTCTTCTAATCTTTTCTGTTTTTCTTTAAAATTATTATAATTTATCGGCTTATTTATTTGATCGAGAAGCAGGGCTAATTCCTTGGCCAGAGATACTTTCTTTACTTTCTTACTTAAAGACCCCAAAAAACAGGAGATGTCTTTTAAATTGTGAGCATACATAAAGCTAAAAGTAACACTCTCTCCTAACTCAAAAGCCATATCTAATCCGTCGTTCCAGTCAGCATTTTCCAGGCGAATAATATTATGCTTACCGGCATTAAAGAAAGAAGTTAAATGTTGAACCAAAAGGTGTTCTAGAATACTGCCTTCATAAATTTTGCCTTTGTTGTTTCGCAGGAGAAAGTCTTTCTGACAAAATTTAGAGTCTACTTCTTTTGCCCTCTTTAAGAGATGATCTCTAAAGTAAGTAGTGTTTTTATTAAGGATCCCTAAATCCCCAGTCTTATTTATATATAGATGCAGAGCGATAAGAGGCCAAATACCATGGTCAGACCAGACTCGGTTTATTTTATTCCGGTCTGAGAGAAAATCTCCCTTTTCACTAATTATGGTGGCATTTGAACCGTCAATTCTTACTCCCTTGAAGCTATTTAAGAGCAAGGCCTTTGCTTTGCCAGGCTCATTAATCAACAATGTTAAAGTATCTTGCCAGAGATCACGCCAGCCTCGGCCACCCTTGCCATAATCAAAGTGGGGTAAGAATGAACAGCCGAATAATTTTCGCAAGGTTGGCTGTAATTTTACCCAGAGAAGCCAATTATTAAAGGCCTTATCTTTAAAATCAAACTCTATTCTTGAAAGATAATTAAGCCAGTATTTTTTTGTCTGGTCAAAGATTCTTTGAATTTTAGCCGGAGAGTTTACTTTGCTAAAGGTAGTCATTATTTTCTGCTTCGAATTTTTGCCAGGGCCAGAATCAACTCCGATGATAAGAAAATAATTTACGCTTTCACCTTTTCTTAAGTTTTTATCTTTGAATCTAAATGCTGCCACAGCCTCTTTCCCTTGGAATTCATCTCTTTCTTTTTTAACCGGTTTTACTCCTCCTTTAATGCTTTGAGGATTAAATAAGTCTCCTTCTCCTGAAAAGTAATCAAGGGTAGGAAATTGCCCAAGAGGAGCGATGCCATTATCCTGGAATCCTCGGCAGAAATAAGTAGCCTTATTTACCTTATGCCCCTCTTCATCAAAGGAGAGAGTTGGCTTAAGAAATATCCCATACTTATCTAGGTGAATACGATTAAGAAGACTGCTTACGTGGCGGTGATCTCTTAGGGTGTTTTCGCCTCTGCCATAAAGAGGGATTAGGGAAGTCGGAGTTATGTTGATGCTCTTGGAACTCTTGTTTGCTATCTTAATTGACATTACTTCAACTGCCATAGAGGATGGAACAAAATTTAAAATTTCTATATGCAGGGGGCCAGCCTTTTTTGTTAGTTTGTGGTAAAGAAAGCCTGCCTCTAGCTTATCATTATGAGGATTCGATAATCTTAACACCTTATTATTTACCTTTATAAAGAACTCACGGCGGCAAAGGAGGTTATCTTTTACATCGACTATGCTTGCCGGCGGGGTAAGGAAATGACTATTGTCACTCTTTATATCTCCTCCTAAATTAGGGCTTATTGAGCTTAGGAGGGTGCCGTCTTTATTGGTAAGAGGAAAGTAAAGATTATAGCGCTGAGGGTCTTCGACAGCAAAAGTTCCTTTGTTATCAATGAATTTATAGATCATTTTTACCTCAATGTGCCGATATTTTCATATACTTATTGGAATATATTCTACAACAAAATTTAGGTTTTTCCCAAGTATTTTTTGTGGATTATCGAAGGGCAGGTGTCGGTTTAGGATTCGCCTAAACCGATGCAAAGGTGAAATGGCGCTGGTTTAGGCGAATCCTAAACCACGGCAGGTCCAAATTGCTATGGATTTTTAGGTACATCCTGATATAATCTTAAACAGAATGCACCCAATCTCCGCCATAGGCGGAGCGGTTGAGGCTTAGCCTCAACCAATTGGGTCCGCATCTGGCAAATATACGCGAATAAAGTTTATGTATATGATAAGGACGATTATTTTGGAAAAATAAGTTATGTCTAAAGCTGCGAAAAAAGCCATATTTTTTCTCCTAATTCTTTTAATTCTTCCGATACCTTCTTTTGCTCAAGAGAAGGTAACCGCCACCCTATTTTACTCTACCCATTGCAAAATCTGCCATGAGTTAAGAGAAGAATTCTTGTCTCAAATAGAAGAAAAATATAAGGAGAGCGTAGTTTGGCAGGAACTAAATACCTCTGAAGATGTTGACAGCTTAAATTTACTAATATCGCTGACTAAACAATTTAGCCTAGAGGAAGCACTGATTCCCAGTATTCTTGTTGGGGATACTTTTTTAGTGGGAGGAAAAGAGATTGAGGAGAATTTGGATTTAGCAATTAAGGTGGCTTTAAAAGCAGAAAAGAGCCCAATATCTTTCCTGAAGACAGATTTGATAGATTTCTTTAAGAATTTTTCTGTATTTACTGTTATTGGGAACGGCTTAATAGACGGGATAAATCCTTGTGCTTTCGCGGTAATTGTATTTTTCATATCATTCTTAGGAGTGTATGGCTACAGGAAGGCAGAGGTAATTTATGTTGGGACATTCTATTGCCTGGCAGTATTTATTACTTATCTTTTAATAGGCCTAGGGTTTTTTAACTTTTTCTACTCCCTCGAACAGACCTATCTTATTGTAAAGGTCTTCTATTATTTCGTCGCCCTCTTTTGTTTTTTAATGGCTATAGCAGCCTTTTATGACTACTATAAATTTAAAAAGACTGGCCGTTCAGAGAAGACAATTCTGCAACTGCCAAAATTTTTAAAGAAGAGGATAAATATTGTTATTGGCTCAAGGATGCGGGAGAAAAAAGGCGGGATATCGGGCTTATGTATTAGTTCCTTTATTGTTGGCTTTCTAGTTTCTCTATTAGAAGCAGTATGCACAGGACAGGTTTATCTTCCAACTATCGTTTTTATCCTAAAAAATACAGATTTGAAGTTGAAGGCAGCTACCTACCTCTTCCTCTATAATTTCATGTTCATTCTCCCTTTAATAGTTATCTTTTTGCTTTCTTTGGTTGGGGTTAGTTCGTCAAGGTTTAATGATTTCTTAAAGAAGAATTTAGGCCGAATAAAAATCTTAATGGCTTTAGTCTTCTTCTGTCTCGGTCTTTTTATAGTAGTTTTGAGTTAAGTATTTTTCCCGATGAATTTACCTTACTTAGTCTTTTCTGATAAAAAAGGAAAGATTTATCACCATTCTTATTTAAGGATGGGTGTTTCATCTTTGGGGAGAGTTAGCTTACCTAAGGAAACTGAGTTAATTAGACTGCCCCTGGGAAGCACCCTTTTTTATCTTCCTCAGCGACAGGCAATAGGCTTTGATCCCAGAGAGAAAAAGTCCGAAGTATTAAATAACTTTGAAGGTAAAGAGGCCTTTGCAGTTGCTGCATTTCCTATTCCAGCATTCTTACGATTATATAACCCAGCCTGTATAACTAAAACAAAAAAGACGCTTCCACTTTGGGCTTATGCAGCTTGCGGTTACTATAAGGGTAATTTCTATATAGCAGCCAAGAGAATAGATAAAAGAGTCCGTCAAAGCCCTCGGTTCTACGATAATAAGTTAGTTGGTAAACAGGTAAGTTCCTTTCTTAATAGATACCCCCGCAATAGACTTTATAGGCATTTAGCTAATTGCGCCCTTGATTATAATTGTTTAGCAGCGAAGAATCTTTTTCTTCAAAGATGGGAGGCACCTCTGCCTACAGCAAGGTCTTGTAATGCCCGCTGCATTGGTTGCCTTAGCCATCAAGAGTCAGATTGTGCTTCATCCCACCAGAGGATAGATTTTAGACCTAGGGTAGATGAGATAACCGAGATTATGCTTAATCATTTGAAAGTAGCAAGAGAAGCAATAGTTAGTTTTGGCCAGGGGTGTGAAGGAGAACCCTTGCTTGAGAGCGACTTAATTGCCAAGAGTATAATAAAGGTAAGAGAGAGTGTTAGGAGAGGTACAATAAATATAAACACCAATGCCAGTGTTCCCAAAAAAATAGAGATGCTTTGCCGGGCTGGTATGGATTCTTTCCGGGTTAGCTTAAACAGTCCCGATGAGAAATTCTACAACCTCTACTTTCGGCCTAAAGGCTATAAATTCTCGGATCTTGTAAAATCAATAATAATAGCTAAGAAGTATAAGAAGTTTGTTTCAATAAATTTATTTGTCTTTCCGGGATTTTCTGATTCATCCCAGCAAATAGAGCGTTTAACTAAGTTTATAAAAAATACCGGCATTGATATGATTCAATGGCGCAATTTAAATATAGACCCTG
>CAZPYY010000012.1:0-21332 GCA_964590995.1 uncultured Planctomycetia bacterium
CGGGAGTATTTTGAGTGGATATGAAAATCAGCTACAAACTCCATATGCTCGACTGTTCCTTAGGGCCTTAACTATTAGTGTTTCTAAATTATCGCTCGGATAACCAAAAGTGTCAAAAGATAATATTGGGATTAGTCTTTGTGGTGGGAGTAGATAACTTTGCCTTTTTTGATGGTGTATTCGACTACTCCTTCTAGCTCCTGGCCTAAAAATGGAGTATTCTTGGATTTAGAAGCTATATTTTCTTCCTCTGCCTTCCACTTTCGATCTAAGTCAGCAATAACTAGATCAGCTGCATAGCCCCGGGCAATCTTACCGCGCTTATCTAAGCCGGCAATAGCTGCTGGTTGAGTTGAAAGTTTATTAGCTATGTCTTTTAAATCAAGAGCCTTCTCCTTGACCAAGAGATTGGTTAGAGAAAAAGCCAATTCTAGCCCGATAAAACCAAAAGGTGCGACTTCAAATGGTAGTTCCTTCTCAGCTAGGGAGTGCGGAGCATGGTCAGTAGCAATACAATCAATTGTTCCGTCTCCTAAGGCCTTCTTTATGGCCGAAAGATCTTTTTTATCTCCCAAAGGAGGGTTAACTTTTAAGTTTCCCGGGAAACCTTTTCTCTCTATATCATCCATAGTTAAGGTAAAGTAGTGCGGGCAGGTCTCAGCAGTAACCTTAACTCCTTCCTTTTTAGCTCTTCTTATTATCTCTAAACTTCTGGCGCTACTTATATGGGCAAGGTGAATTCTAGCATCTAAATATTTGGCCAGTTCAATATCGCGAGCAACAATTAAGCTTTCAGCAATATCAGGAATACCGGCAATTCCGTATTTAGATGAGATAAAGCTCTCGCGCATATTGCCTCCGCGAGATAATTGGTTATCTTCACAGTGAGAAATGATCAGAAGGCCGAACATCTTGGCATATTCATAGGCTCGTCGCAAAATCAAAGTATCCTCTACTGGGAAGCCATCATCGCTTAAAGCAAGACAACCGGCTCTCCTCAAGGCTCCGAATTCAGTTAATTCTTTACCAGCCCTATTTATAGTTATAGCTCCTACCGGATAGATATCTATAAGGCCAATGCTTTGGCTCTCCTCACTTATCCACTTGGCTAGGCCTTCATTATCTATTGCCGGATTAGTATTAGGCATGCAGAAAATTGTAGTAAAGCCTCCTTTGGCAGCAGCTGTAGAGCCACTTAAAAGATCTTCCTCATCTTCTCTTCCCGGGCTACGCAAATGAGTATGCAAGTCAATGAATCCCGGAAAAACATACTTACCCTTAGCGTCTATTTCTTTATCAGCTCCTTTAATGCCTTTGCCAACGCCAGCAATCTTCCCATTCTCGATGAGCAAATTAGCCTCGATAATTTCATCGGCATTTACTAAGTGAGCATTTTTTATTAAAAGCCTCATATCTCTCTCTTCTTTGTTCCTACTAGATATAACACAGCCATTCTTATGGCTAGGCCATTCTCAGCCTGTTTTAGGATTAAAGGATGCACTCTTTCTTTTAGGGAGGAGCTTATTTCAATATCCCAATTTACTGGCCCAGGATGCATAACCAAACAGTCTTTCTTTGCTTTTCTTAACCTCTGAGGCGTTAGACTAAACCTATCTATATATTCTCTTAAAGTAGAAAAGAAAGCAGTGCCTTGCCTCTCCTTTTGGATTCGAAGCATCATAATAATATCAGCTGAGGGTATTTCCTTATCTAAATTATTGGACACCTTAACTCCTAATTTCTCAAATTCATAAGGAATAAGCGTGGTTGGCCCACAAACAGTTACCTTAGAAGAGAATTTTTGAAAACCAAAAATATTCGAACGAGCTACCCGAGAGTGAGCTATGTCACCAACTATTAAAACATTTAAATTCTCTAAAGCTCCTTTAACTTCTTTTACAGTAAACATATCTAAGAGAGCCTGGGTCGGGTGTTCGTTGCGCCCGTCACCAGCATTTATAAGAGAAGCCTGGGTATACCTTGTAAAAGAATTCAGACAAACTCCTACGCCTATTCGCATTATCATAATGTCAGGGTGGTAAGACTCTAAATTCTTTATGGTATCGATTACAGTCTCACCCTTAGTTAAACTGCTAGTAGAAGATGAAAAATTTACTACATCAGCGCTTAAACGCTTTGCAGCTAGCTCAAAAGAAGTCCTGGTCCGGGTCGAATGCTCAAAGAAAAGATTAACAATTGTTTTTCCGCGCAGAGCCGGGACTTTTTTAACCTCTCTTTCAGATATCTCTTTAAAAGAATCGGCCAGAGAAAACACAATCTCAAGCTCTTGGCGGCTAAAATCCTTAATGCCTAAAATGTGTTTTTTCTGCCACTCTTCCATATTAGTCACTATCCTTTATTACCACTACCTCATCAGTGTCGTCGCTTTCTTTTAGCTTCACCTCGACAACTTCCTGGCGTGAGGTGGGAATATTCTTGCCTACATAATCAGCTCGTATTGGTAACTCTCTATATCCTCTATCTACCAAGACTAAGAATTCTACTCGCTTAGGTCTTCCGAAATCCATAATTTCATTTAAGGCTGCCCGAACAGTTCTGCCAGTGTAAAGAACATCATCAATAAGGATTACCACCTTATCGCTTAAGTCAAAGGTAAGGCTAGTCTCTTTTACTATTGGCTTAGGGCCAATAGCAGTTAAGTCATCTCTGTAAAGAGTAATGTCTAAGACTCCCAAGGGAACGTCTTTGCCTTCTATCTCTTTTATTATCGACTGGATTCTTTTGGCTAGGTGTACTCCCCGAGTCTGGATGCCAACAAGAGCTAGCTCTTCGGAGAGAGAGCTCTTCTCTAAAATTTGGTGGGCAAGACGATAGAGCGTCCTCTTAATGTCGTCTTGAGAGAGTATTTTCTTCTTTTCCTTCTGGCTACCCATAAAAATAAAAAAACCGTTCCAGCTTCATGCTAAAACGGCCCACTTTTTGAGATTCTTTAAGGTTTCTCATAATATGTCCTTGTCGGCCTCACCGGACCGACTTAAAGGCTACGTAATATATACCCTATCTGAGATATTTTGTCAAGGGAAATCTACGAAAGTAGATTTTCCTTGATCCTGATCCCCGAAGGGGAGAAGGATCTTACGGGCTTATTCAGCCTTTGCTCTTGCGGTTATCTATAGCTACAACAAGCTCACCTTTCGGCTCTTTTTTGCTAAAATGCTCTATAGCCTGGCCTACCCCAACTTCAAGAACCTCTTCGAACTTCTTGGTCATCTCGCGAGCGATAACTACTTGAACTTCTCCTAAGGCCTCTTTTATTAATTCCAATGACTTTAAGATCCGATAAGGAGATTCAAAAAAGACTAAGGCAAGACCCCATTCTTTTGTCTTCTCTAGTAATTTCTTCTGAGCACTTCTTTTTCGCGGCATATATCCTAAGAAAGCGAACTTATCGTGTGGTATTGAAGACAGAGCTAAACAATTAATAATACTACTTGGGCCGGGCAAAGAAGTAACTGGTATCCCTTTTTCTCTACAGGTCTTTATTAATTTATATCCGGGATCTGATATAGTTGGCGTGCCAGCATTTGAGACCAGGGCAATATCTCTACCTTTCTTTAACTCCTCAATAACCAGAGGTATTTTTCTTATCTCATTGTGCTCGTAGAAACTAACTAAATCTTTTTTTATATTTAGGCGCTTTAGGAGTAGTCCAGTCTTTCTTGTATCTTCAGCTAAAACAAGCTCAACCTCTCCTAAGATGCGCGAAGCCCTTAAAGTAATATCTTCTAAATTCCCAATTGGGGTAGCAACTATATATAACATCTTATTTTTATTGATTACTCTACAGTAACTGATTTGGCAAGATTCCGTGGTTGGTCTATTTCACATCCTCTATTTTTCGCTACAAAGTAAGCGAATAATTGTAGACTCACCGCTACTAAAAAAGGGCTTAGATCTTGATTTGTAATTTGAGGGATGTAGATTATTTGGCGGCTTAAAGTGCTTGCTTCCTTATCCCCGGCGTTTAGTATTGTTAGGATCTTGCCCTTTCTTGCCTTTACTTCTTGCATGTTAGCAACCATCTTCTCATAGAGTGAGTCCCTAGGAGCAATGCAGACAATCGCCCGATACTCATCAATTAAAGCAATCGGCCCATGCTTCATCTCGCCAGCCGGATAGCCTTCAGCAGGAATATAGGAAATCTCTTTTAACTTTAAAGCTCCTTCTAGGGCTGAAGGATAATTTATGCCCCGGCCTAAGAATAAAAATGAACCGAATCTCGAGAACTTATTGGCGATCCTCTTAATCTTTAGGCTAGTATTTAAAACCTCCTGAAGGCAATGAGGAATTCCCTTCAGGTCGCTTAAGGTCTCTTGTATCTCGCTATCCTTCATCGCCTTATTTAGCTTAGCTAAGTAGAGTGAAAATAGATAAAGACAGAAAACCTGGGCAGTGTAAGCCTTGGTTGAGGCAACGCCAATCTCAGGACCAGCTAAAGTCGAGATAACACTATCGCTCTCCTTAACTAAGCTTGAGCCCAGAACATTACAGACGCTTAAAATCTTTGCCCCGCACTTCTTTGCTTCTCTTACTGCCGCTAAGGTATCAGCAGTCTCCCCGGATTGAGAGATAGCTAAAAACAAATCCCCTCTTCCTAACTTAAGCCTTCGATAGCGAAACTCTGAAGAAGTATCTATTTCAACATCGATATCGCAATGCTTCTCAAGGAAGTACTTAGCTACATAGCCAGCATGATAAGCAGTACCACAGGCAGTTATGAAAATCTTCTTTATTTTCTTTAAGTAGTTATCGGCAAGCTTAAAGCCGGGAAAGTGAATTCTAGCACCCTTGCAATACAGAGAGAGGATCTTTCGCAAAACCGCTGGCTGTTCAAGAATCTCTTTGAGCATAAAGTGCTCATAGCCCTTTTTCTCTGCCTCTTCAGCTCTGACCTTAACGTCTTCTACTTTTGGCCTTAATGCTTTCTTCTGAAAATCAAATACCCTCACCCTCCCCCTTTCTAATACTGCTACTTCTTGGTCTTTTAAATAAATAGCCTTCTTGGTAAAGGGAAGTAGGGCTGGAATATCTGAAGCCAAGAAATTACCTTTTTTGCTTAAGCCAACGATTAAAGGGCTGGCTTTTCTAACAGCAACAAGTTTTCCGGGTTCATCAACAGAAATTACTCCTAAGGCAAATGACCCTTCTAGTTTACTTACTGCTTTAAGAACAGCATCCTCAAGAGACTTTTTATAAAACTTCGCAATGAGATGAATTATAACCTCAGTATCGGTCTCGCTTAAGAACTTATACCCTTCTTTAATTAGCTGCCTCTTTAAGGGAAGAAAGTTTTCAATAATTCCATTATGGACAAGAGCAATTCTTTTTTGAGGATCTAAGTGCGGGTGAGCATTAATCTTATTGGGCCTGCCATGAGTTGCCCAACGAGTATGCAAGACACAAAGAGGTGTCTTTGTGTTTAGTCTGTCTCTTAGCTCCTCTTTTAGTTTTTGAATCTTGCCGGATCGTTTTCTTAAAAAAAGTTTCTGCTTATCTATCGCAGCAACTCCGCAAGAATCATACCCTCTATACTCTAGCCGTGATAATCCTCCAACCAGTGAAGAAAACGGGAGTCCTTTACCTACGTATCCAAAAATCCCGCACATTATTCTTTCTCCTCTACCTCTTTCTTTTTTTGAGGAAGAACAAACGCTTTCTCAACGTCTTTGTTAGTAAAATAAAGAATGAGTATGCCTGGATATATTATTTGCAAAAGGGCACTATTAATGAATGAAGATTGAAATAAAACTGCTACAGCAACTAAGATAACCATAAAGAAAGAAAAGTAAAGAGTAAGGCGGCGGCCCCACTCTCTTCGGCGAAGAACCCCCCACCCTGAGACCAGGAATATCCCGGCTAAAACTATTTGCGATAAGATAACTAGTTTAAACTGCTCCCGGGTTAAGGTTTGACCCTGTATATACTTGCTCAACTCAGCTAAAAGAGCCTTGGTGGTCTCAGAAGAAGGGTCCTTGTAGACAAGAAAGAAGAAGCCTAAGGAGAATACTCCCACAACAAAGTTAAATCCTCCTAAAATTAATATACCTAAAGGTTTCCTCTTCTCTTGTGTCTCTTGCATCTCTTAGCTCCCTATAAAAATAAAAAGCGACCCCAGCCGGATTTGAACCGGCGCCGTCGCCGTGAAAGGGCGATGTCCTGGACCGGGCTAGACGATGGGGTCGAAAGCGTTTCTATTTTAGATTATAAAGTTAATTTGTCAATAAACTTTCTTACTCTTCGGGAACAATCCGGGCGATAGTTGAAAGTTTATCAGCTTTTTCTAGGTTGATTATCCTGACCCCTTGGGTGGAACGGCTAGAAACTCGAATATCCCGGACTTTTGTCCGGATAAGAATTCCCTTCTGGGTAATACACATTACTTCATCATCCGGCCTAACCAAGACCAAAGCCCTCACCTCTCCTATTTTAGGAGAGAGTTTTATATTAATTACACCCTTGCCGCCCCTAGATTGTAAACGGTACTCTCCAACCGGGGTTCTTTTAGCAAAACCATTCTCAGTAGCTGTAAGAAGATAAAAATCATCTTTCTTCAACGCCCCCCTGACTAGAACCATCTCTAAGGCGATATCTTTTTTAGATAGTTTTATGCCTCTGACACCTTGTGACTGCCTGCCAGTAGGTCTTATTTCGCTACTCTTAAATCTTATCGAGAGACCACCTTGGGTAGCTAAGATAACTTCTTCTCCTCGGCCACAGACCCCAACGCCAACAAGGTTATCATCTTTACCTAAAGTAATAGCAAATATTCCGCTCTTGCGCATATTCGAAAATAATCCTAAGGAGGTCCTCTTAACCATACCCTTTTGGGTGGCCATAAAGATAAATTTCTCGGGGTCGAATTCCGATATAGATAAGACTGTAGTAATCCTCTCTTTGCCGGAGAGATTTAAGAGATTAACAATGGCTCTACCTTTAGAAGTTCGAGAACCAGTGGAAACTTCATAGGTCTTTAAAGGATAGATCTTACCTTGGTTGGTAAAAAATAAAAGGGTGTCTTTGCTTGAGGCAACAAATAGATGTTCAACAAAGTCCTCTTCAGCGGTAGACATAGCAGTAACCCCTCTGCCGCCTCTTTTTTGTTGACGGTAGGTAGCCAGAGGCATTCTCTTAATATAGCCTGAACCGGTTATGCTAATAACCATATCCTCTTCAACAATCAAATCCTCAACTTCTATCTCCTCTTTTTGAGCTACGATTTCTGTACGCCGAGGATCAGCAAACTTCTCTTTTATCTCCTTTAACTCTTCCTTTATCAAAGCTTCTTGCTTCTTCTCTGAAGCCAGTATAGCTTTTAAGCTCTCTATTCGTTTCAAAAGCTCTAAATACTCCTGATCTATTCTTTTTCTCTCCAAGGCGCAGAGCCTCTGCAGTTGCATCTCTAAAATTGCTTGAGCCTGAACATCAGTGAGCTTAAACTTTTTCATCAAGGCTAGCTTGGCATCTTGGGGATTCTTAGATTTTTTAATTGTCTCGATTACTTTATCGAGAAACTTTAAGGCGATCTTTAGACCTTCTAAGATGTGCGCTCTTCTTTCGGCCTTATCAAGTTCAAATTTAGTCCTTCGTATGATAACCTCTTTGCGAAAATGAATATGGTGAAAAAGCATCTCCTTTAAATCCAAAGTCTGAGGCTTACGATTTACTAAGCATAAGAAGATTGCTCCGAAAGTCGTCTCCATACTAGTATGCTTATGAAGACGATTTAAAATTATATCAGCTTGTGCATCGCGCTTAAGTTCTAAAACAATTCTTATGCCCTCTTTGTCTGACTCATCACGAAGATCAGAAATTCCTTCTACCCTCTTATCAGTAATAAGCTTTGCTACCTGCTCCATAAGAGTAGTTTTGTTTAACTGGTAAGGAATTTCAGTAATAATAATTTGACTCTTATTCTTTTCGCGTTCAATTACTGTCTTGGCTCTAACTGTGAGCTTGCCCCTACCCTCTTTATACATATCTAGGATATTAGTTCTTCCGCAGATTATCCCGCCAGTAGGAAAATCCGGCCCCCTAACATATTTGTAGAGATCTTTTACTGAGGCCTTAGGGTTGTCTATTAAATAAGTTAAGGCATCGCAAACTTCTCCTAAATTATGCGGCGGGATGTTGGTTGCCATACCAACAGCAATACCGCTTGCACCATTCAGCAACATATTCGGCAGGACTGAAGGGAGAACTTCCGGTTCAGTTAAAGAGTTGTCAAAATTGGGGAAGAAATTAACCGTCTTCTTATCAATATCTTGGAGGATATACTCGGTTATCCGAGACATCCGGGCCTCAGAATAACGCATGGCTGCCGGCGGGTCTCCGTCGATAGATCCAAAGTTGCCTTGGCCATTTATTAAGGGATAGCGCAGAGAAAAATCCTGAGCTATTCTCACTAAGGCATCGTATACTGCGATGTCGCCATGGGGATGATATTTACCCAGAGTTTCACCAACGATTCGGGCGCACTTTTTATGGGGCTGGTTGTAACGCAGATGCAGATCCTGCATAGCATAAAGAATTCTTCTCTGTACTGGCTTTAGCCCGTCTCTAATATCTGGTAGGGCCCTGCCGACGATTACACTCATCGCATAAGAGAGGTAAGACTCTTTCATCTCCTCTTCTAAATACCTATCGACGATTTTTTCTTTAACTCTTTCAGCCATTATCTATATCTTTCTGATTAAACGTCTAGGTTCTTTACTTCATGAGCATTAGCTTGGATAAACTCTCTTCTCGGTTCAGCCTGCCCACCCATTAAAATAGTAAAAATACTATCCGCCTCTACAGTGTCTTCCAAGGTCACTCTTACTAAAGTTCGTTTTTGAGGATCCATGGTGCTTTCCCATAGCTGTTCAGGGTTCATCTCTCCTAGGCCTTTGTAGCGTTGGATATTCATTCCCTTGGTAGCTAGTTTACGCACCTGGACTAATACTGCCCTTAAGTTATTGCACCTTATTTCCTCGCCATTATCTTCACTGCTAAGAATAAATGAGTCTTTCTCTTGAGGCAGGTAATCCTCTAAGGATGTACCGGCCTTAGCAAAGTCCTCGTCAATCTTGCGTATCTGGTGGGATTCATAAATCTCTATATGGTCTAGCTCCTCTATCTCTCCATAAGAGGCTAGCTGGCCTTCTTTAAAGAGAAAGACTGGTCTTTGATGCACAGATATCTTGTGCGCCGGGTATTTCTTCTTCTTCTGGTCAATCGCTTTTATATACTGCTTAAAAGGAACACCTTTTCTCTCTAGGGACAATTCCAGCTGTTCAATAGCAATAACATTCTGAATGATCTTCTCTAATTCTTTTTGTGTAAAGGCCTTGCCGTCTTTTTTGGCTTTTTGAAGCTTTGCTGATTTAGTTCCCAAAGAAAGAATAATGTCATTCATCTCTTTTTCGGTATGCATATACTCTTCCCAACCCTTCTTCTTGATTCGATAAAGTGGTGGCTGAGCAATATAAATATGTCCTCCCTCTACTAAAGGAAGCATATGCCGATAAAAGAGAGTCAGGATAAGAGTTCTGATGTGAGAACCATCTACGTCAGCGTCAGCCATAATAATTACCTTATTATAGCGAAGCTTGGAAGAATCAAACTCGTCACCGACTCCGGTTCCTAAGGCTGAGATGATTGTTCGGACTTCTTCGCTACTTAAAATTTTATCTAAGCGGGCTTTTTCAACATTAAGTATCTTCCCTTTTATTGGTAGAATTGCCTGGAAGGTTCTATCTCGTGCCTGCTTTGCTGAACCTCCGGCAGATTCACCCTCGACTATATAGACCTCACAAAACTCAGGATTCTTCTCTGAGCAGTCAGCAAGCTTTCCTGGTAAGTTAGCAGCATCTAAAGCTCCTTTCCTGCGGGTCAACTCTCGGGCTTTTCGAGCAGCTTCTCGAGCCTGAGCCGCTAAGACCGACTTTTGAACTATCTTGTTAGCTACTGAAGGAGTCTCTTCAAAAAACGAACTTAACGCTTCGAAAGCGATAGAGTTGACCAGGCCGTCTACCTCAGAGTTGCCAAGCTTGGTTTTGGTCTGCCCTTCAAATTGAGGGTTGGGTATTTTCACGCTTATCACTGCGCAAACTCCTTCTCGGGCATCATCTCCAGAGATGCTATTTAAATTCTTCAGAAGGTTTCTGCCTTTAGCATATTGATTAAGGGCCCGGGTAAGAGCGGTCTTGAAACCGCTCAGGTGAGTTCCCCCTTCGATAGTATTAATATTATTAGCGAAAGAGTAAATAGTCTCTTTGTAGGCATTGTTATATTGAATCGCTCCTTCAACCGTGATGCCATCTTTTTCTTTCTGAAAGTAGATTATCTTTTTATGTAAAGGATCTTTGTTGCGGTTAAGATACTCGGCAAAGGAGACAATCCCTCCCTTGAACTTAAAGACAACTTGTTTATCCTTCTTCTCATTGTTAAGGGTTATCTCTATAGTCTTATTTAAAAAAGCCAGTTCTCTTAATCTTTGAGAAAGAATATCAAAAGAAAACTCATGAACCGAAAAAATATCCTCGTCAGGCTTAAAGGTAATCTTGGTTCCAGTAGTCTTTGCCTTTCCAATTACCTTCATCTTAGTCTTGGTCTTGCCGCGCTCAAAGCTCTGATGGTAAACCTTACCCTCTCTTCTTACCTCTGCCTCTAACCACTCGCTTAAAGCGTTAACACAGCTAACCCCGACTCCATGCAAGCCACCACTAACCTTATAAACTCGATGGTCGAACTTACCTCCAGCATGTAGAGTAGTAAGAACAACCTCAAGGGCTGGTTTCTTTAACTTCTTGTGGATTCCTACCGGAATACCCCGGCCACTATCCTCTACGGAGACACTATTGTCACTATGGATTGTGACCTTTATCTTATCGCAGTATCCTCCTGAGGCCTCATCGATAGAGTTATCAACCACCTCATAAACTAGGTGGTGCAGACCCCTTACTGAGGTGTCTCCGATATACATTGCCGGGCGCTTTCTCACGGCTTCAATACCGCCTAAGACCTGAATTGTCGTAGCATCGTATTTTTGGTTCTTGGCCATCTCTACCCTATCTCTATTTTTATGCCTTTGATTTGCGGAAATTCTTCTTTAATCCCCTCAAGTATTTTATCCTTTTTTAACCCAAAATCGTAGCTAAGACTTGATGAGCTCGATTTAAATATGATCTCCTTCTTAAAAACCCCCTTAAAGCAAATACCTTCTTGAGCCTCTGGATCTAGAAACCTATTTACTATTTGTTGAATCCTCTCTTGCTCTTTATGCTCCTCTTTCTTTTTGGCTAAAAACTTATCAACTAAATCTTTTATGTGTGTAGCCATGGCCGATTACGGTTTCATTGGAAGGATAAGATATATATACCCCTCTTTTCTCAATACAGCCGGCTTATCAGCACCAAAAAAATCAATACAGACTTCTTCGTCGGCCAGATTCTTTAGGACATCTGTTAAGTAGTTGGGGTTAAACCCTATCTCAAGATGGGCCCCGCTGTAACGAACATCTACCATTTCTCTTACCTCTCCCAGCTGAGGTGTGTTTTTGTAAATATTCAGGTGGTCTTTCTTTAGCTCTAGTCTTACTCCTTGGTAATCAGTTGTTGAGAGCAAACTGGCCCTCTTTAAAGCAAAGAGTAGTTTTTTTCGGTCAACCACGAGTTTATCTTTACCTTCCTTGGGGATATATTGTGAGTAATTAGGGAACTCCCCTTCTATTGGCCGGGCAATAAAGTGGGTGTCTTTGAAGTCGAAGCCAATCCTATTGCCTTCCACAGATAAGTACACCTCCCCTACCTTATCCTTTGTTAGTTTTTGCAGTTCATTTACAGCTTTTATTGGAAGGATAAAGGATATTTTTGAAGTTAGCTCTGGTTGTTTAGGGGGTAGCTTCTTCTCAATAAACGATAGTCGCTTACCATCAGTAGAGATTAGCTTTATCTTGCCCTGGTCTACCTCAAAGAGAATACCTCCTAAAATATAGTTGGAATCTTCGTGGCCGACACAGAAAGAGGTTAGTTTAATCATCTCCTCTAATTCTTGAGGGTCTACTTTTATTAAAGACACTCCTCCCTTCTCCTGGACCTGAGGAAATTCCTCAGCATTTAGTGTGCTCACTTTAAACTCAATTTTTTCACACCTTATTAAGAGGTTGTTTTTACTTTTTTCGATGGTTATTTTCTCTGGTGGCAGCTCTCGAATAATAGAGAAAAATTTCTTCATTGGGATGGCTGCCTCTCCGGCCTCTATTTCCTTAAGCCCTTGTAAGGATATTGTGGTTATGTCTAAATCGGTGGTGGTAAATTTTAAATTATTTTTTGTAGCGGTTAAGAGAACACTACTTAGCATAGGAAAGTTTTGTTTAGTTGTTGTTGGCCCTAAAACTTTCTGTAGGTTCTCTACTAATATATCTTTATTAATAATAAACTTCATAGTAGTAATAGTAGTATATTTTGTGAATTCTGTTAAGAGGTGATTATTTTACCAAAACTAAAGATAAAAACAAACAGTTTATTCACAGAAACTCTTTATAAGTTCTTAATTTCCTGTGTAAGGGTGTTGACTGCTAATCTTAACTTAACAATCTTCTTTAAATCCTGCCGAACCTTCTTGCAAGCATAAAGAATAGTTGTATGATGTTTAGCCCCAAAGAAGCTGCCAATTTCTGGTAAAGACAGGTCGGTCAACTCCCGGATTAAATACATTGCTATCTGGCGCGGCATAACTAAGGTTTTGTTTCTTCTCTTCTTCTTTAAATCCTCTTTAGGTATGCCAAAGTGGTCTCCAACCTTAGAAAGAATAGTATCGGGAGTTATCCGCTTGTAGATTTCTTTTACCATATCTTTTAAGATGTCCTTTGCTAGCTCTAAGCTAATTGGCTTATTCTCTATTAAGGAGTAAGCAATAATCCTAACCAGGGCTCCCTCTAGTTCCCGGATATTAGTAGTAATGTTTTCGGCGATAAAACGAATAACATCAGAGTCTATCTTGATCGGGTCCTTTTCCAGCTTCTTCTGCAAGATCGCCACTCTAGTTTCAAAGTCCGGAAGCTGAATATCTACCACTAGGCCCCAATTGAACCGGGAAACCAGTCTTTCTTCAAGCTTGGCAATCTCTTTTGGTGGTTTATCCGAAGAGACGATAATTTGTTTATGGTGGTCATATAAGACATTAAAGGTATGGAAGAACTCCTCTTGGGAGGCTTCTTTACCAGCAAGAAATTGAATATCGTCAATTAAGAGCACATCAATATCTCTATACTTCTGGCGGAATTTTTCAGCGGAGCGGTTACGAATAGAAAAGATGAGTTCGTTAGTAAACTTTTCTGATGAAGTATACTTTACTTTTACTTGCTGACCGCGAGAGAGAATCTGTTGGGCGATTGCCTGCATAAGATGAGTCTTGCCTAGGCCCACTCCTCCATAAATAAAAAGAGGGTTGTAAGACTTCCCAGGGGCATTAACAACAGCTAAAGAAGCAGCATGAGCCATCCGGTTAGAAGCGCCCTCAATAAAATTATCAAAGGTAAAGCGAGGGTTTAGGCGCAGAGAGTCTTGAGGCTCTTCGCGGAAACTCTTTTGGATTGTTTTAAAAATCTTATTAGCCTTTCTTTTTAAGAGGCTGGGGTTTACATCAAAAACAACTTCGAAGTCTCTCTGGGCAACTTCTTTTAAGGCTTGCTTTATTTGAGGAAGGTGGCGGCTTTCAACCCAGTTTTTAAAAAAACTATCCGGTGCTTCTAGGACCAAAGACGAGTGGCTTATCTTCTTTAAATTTAAGGGTGCGATCCAGGTGTCGAAGGAGGTTTCACCTAGGATATTTTTAAGTTTTTCTTTACAGGTTTGCCAAATTTGTTCTGCCATTTTAATGCTGAGTTCATCCCCTGTTTTACAATAGCTTTTATGCCAATTTAGTTCTCCCCTTTGCGTAAACCAGGAGGTTTTTAATAAGCAATGATGGACTCAATAAGTATATTTTGATATGCTGCTTCGCAGATTGAGTTCACAAAATTCACAACTTATTCACACCTAACCAGCGAGGCGAAAATAATTATACCGCAATAAATTTTCTTTGCAACATTTTTATAGTTGACACAAGGTCAATATATGCTAAAATCTGCCAATATATATAATTTCCGTATTATAGGTAAGAGATGTATACAATCTCTGCCGAAGGCAGAGCAGCTTAGATAGCAAAAAGTCAATATTGTATCCACCGTTGCTTAATAATGGCAATATGGTTTTTGCATAAGGAATTAGTAGATAAGCAAATAAAAGCAATGAGGCTAAAAGGTGAAAAAGAGTCTAAAAACACCAACCAAAATAAAAGCCAAAAAAAAGAGAGGTTTCCGGGCTCGTAAGGCTACTGCCGGCGGCAGAAGAATCTTAAAGCGGAGAAGGAAAAAGGGCCGGAAAAGGCTTGCCATATGAGGAGATTAGTTCTTTTCCTTATAGGGGTATATCGCTCTGTTTCAAGAGTTTTCCCGCGTCACTGCGTTTACACCCCAACTTGTTCAGAATACGCCCAAGAAGCTTTTTCAAAACACTCTTTTTTTAAGGCCTTAAAGCTTACCCTCTGCCGCATCCTCCGGTGCAATCCTTTTACAAAAGGGGGGTTTGACCCAGTAAGATAATATGGAAAAACGACTTTTTTTAGCATTTTCTATAACCCTTGTCTTCTTTATTGTTTATTCACACCTGGTTGCTAAGTTTGTTCCACGACCTCTCCCGGTTCAAGGAGATAGCAAAGAACAGGTCGAGCAGACAGGATCGGGGGGTCTCCCCGCGGAAATCTCTCAAAGCACCTCTCCTCTAGCTCCGGAAGATAAGGAAGGATTTCCAGATCTACCGCAAGCTTCTATAGGTAATTTTGTTATAACATACTCTCCCGTAGGAGGTTACATAGAAAAAATCTCTATAGGCGATGAAGAATATGAACTTCCCTTTCAAAATATAGGTTTTTTACCTGAAGATCGTGAGAAACAATTTACTCCTAACCTTAGAGACCGGGGTATTGAATTCAAAGGGCCAGGGGATCAGAAAAAGGAATTTATCTTTAAGGATTACACCTTGGAGATAAGGCTTAACCCTCCTCCTAAGACGCCTTTAGTTTTATTCTCCAACTACTTGAGTTCCAATGTCTTAGACCAAAGATACCAAGAGATTTTCTACTCCCAAAACAGGAATTTGACGAGAGTCTCGCCAAGAAAGATAAAAGACGATACCTATAATAATATAGAGTTTGCCGGAGCCAGAGATAGGTACTATTGCCTCTCTCTGCTCAAAGGAGCTTATAACTTAAAGTGGGTAAAGGAAGATAAGGAGAAAGCTCACCTATATCTGCCTTCCCCTGGTGAGCAGACCTTTCTTTATATAGGGCCGCAAGTTCAAAAAGAACTAGAACCTTTTGGGCTGCAAGGGATTATATACTATGGTTTCTTCCATGGCATAGCTGTGGGGATGACAAAGCTTCTTTATCTTTTTTACGGAGTGCTTAAGAACTGGGGCTGGAGTATTGTTTTCTTCTCAGCCTCAGTCTCTTTAATCCTCTTCCCGTTTACCTCTAAGAGTGGTAAGGCAATGCGGAAGATGCAGCAGATTCAACCTGAAGTTGAGGAGCTAAAGGCAAAGTACAAGGATAATCCTCAGAAGCTCCAGAAAGGGACCATTGAATTATATCGCAAATATAAGGTAAACCCTTTAGGTGGATGTTTGCCCTTATTGTTCCAGATACCAGTAATTATGGCTTTTTATCAGGTTGTTTACCGTTTTATAGAGCTTAGAGGGGCTGGTTTCTTATGGATTAAAGACTTATCTAGGCCGGATCGCTTTCCTCTTCCTTTCGGGCCCCCTCTAAATCACATAAATCTTATTCCTATTTTTCTAATAATTTTAGGAATTCTTCAGCAAAAAATCACCGCCCCCTCCTCTGCGGCCCCTTCCCAACAGAAATCCATGGGTCTATTTTTTGCTGTATTCATCGGAGTTATTTTTTATGGCTTCCCAGCAGCCCTGACCCTTTATTGGCTTATCCAGAATATATTTACCTTAAGCTATCAAACACGCCTATCTCGGATCCAAGCCTAAGATATCCCTTTAGACTCACTAACCTGTTTTCACGTGAAAACCCAGCAGATTATATAGTAGTGTTTCCACGTGAAAACGACAAAAGCTCTTTTAAATCTTTGTAACTATTCGTGCATACAAGACTTTTTCTTTGACATCCACAATGGGGGAACACTGTGGATTATTTGGATAAACCTGCTTCGCAGGCAGTGTTTCCACGTGAAAATAGCCTCGGTTTTCACGTGGAAACGTGAAAAAGCTTGACAATGTCGCCCTTTCTTATTACAATGAACAATATGGGTAAGGCAATTGGTATTTGTAACCAAAAAGGCGGCACAGGCAAGACCACCACAGCCGTTAATCTAAGCTCATTTTTGGGCCTAGCCGGAAAAAAGACCCTGCTTATAGATATGGATCCTCAAGGCAATGCTACCTCAGGGGTTGGATTTAACAGCCAAGAGAAAAACTCAATTTATGATGTAATTATGGACAAGGCTAACTTGTCCGAGAGTATTTACCCCACTGAATGGCCTAATTTGCATATTATCCCTTCAGACATTTCCCTTACTGGCGGAGAGGTTGAGCTAGTAAATATTGAAGATAGAGAGCTACGGCTAAGAGATAAGATAGAAGCCATAAAGGATGACTTTTCCTATATTATAATCGATGCGCCACCATCCTTAGGTCTGCTTACAGTAAATGCTCTGGCAGCTTCTGATAGCCTGATTATCCCGATCCAATGCGAGTACTATGCTTTGGAGGGGGTTTCTAAATTAGTTAATACTATAGAATTAGTTCGTGAGAGGCTGAACCCTTCTTTAGATATAGAAGGAGTACTTCTTACTATGGGTGATTTCCGTACTCGTCTCACCTTGCAGGTAATAGAGGAGGTACGAAACTTCTTCCAGAGAAAGACGTTTAATATTATTGTACCTCGGAACATAAAGCTTGCTGAGGCGCCTAGCTTTGGCAAACCAATATGCTTTTATGACCCAGCTTGTATAGGTAACAAGGCCTACTTAAATTTAGCTCAAGAAGTATTGAAGGAAAAAATAGAAATTAGAAGAGAGATTGCAGTGATTAAGTAGCAGATTACAGAGATGGATGAAATCTGTGTAATCAGCCCTTCGGTAATACTCAGGGTTGACCTTGAGTGTGTCGAATGGGTCAGCAAAGCAGGAGGAAAAATGGAAAGAAAGGTTTTAGGCAGAGGGCTAGATGCGCTTATCCCTAAGAAGACAGCGGCGATGTTGCCGCGGGAGTTTACTCATTTGCCTTTGAGTAGGGTAGGGCCTGCTAAGCACCAACCCCGACAAGAAGTAAGCGAGAAGGAATTGAGAGAGTTGACCCGGTCAATTAAAGAGAGGGGGTTTATTCAGCCGATCGTAGTAAGGGAAGTGGATGGCGGAACCTATGAGGTTGTGGCCGGAGAGAGAAGGTATCAAGCTGCTAAGTCATTGGGGCTCAAAGAGATACCAACGATTATCAAAGAGTTAGGCGATAAGGATGCCTTTATTTTGGCAATCGTTGAGAATCTTCAGCGCCAGGATTTAAACCCAATAGAAGAAGCCCGGGCCTTTAAGCGTTTGATTGAGGAGTTTGAGTTTTCTTTAGAGGACATTGCTCAATTTGTCGGTAAGGATAAGACCACAGTAGTTAATACCTTGCGATTGCTTAAGCTACCTGATAAGATAAAAGAAGCTTTGCAGAAGGGTATAATCACTCGGACTCAGGCCCGGACAATTTTAGGGGTGGAGAAACTCCAAGCTCAAGAGAAGCTGTTTCACCAGATCTTAAAAGAGGGCCTCTCAGTTAGAGAGATAGAAAAGAAAGCCCGGTTAGTCTCAAAGAAGAGAAAGAAGACTGATCCTTTTATAGTTGAGGTAGAGGAGAGGCTTCAAAAATTACTGGGCACTAAAGTTAAGGTCTTCAACAAAAGGAATAATCGTGGTAGAATTGTTGTCGAGTATTATAGCTTGGAGGACTTAGAGAGAATTATTAAGAAGCTGAGATAGGGCCTCGTAAGGTTTTAGAAGCCTGCCTGCTGGCAGGCAGGGAGGTTTATAAGGGGATGGAGAACGAAGCTACCTTAGTTATTATTAAGCCCGATGGGCTGAAAAAATCCCTTACCGGGGATATCTTGAGTAGGCTTTCTGAGACTAAACTGAAAATAATCGGAGCCAAAGTATTAAGAGTAGACATCGAGTTAGCTAATAAGCACTACCATCATCTTCAAGAAGAACCGTTTTATCCGGAATTAACCAAATACATTACCGGCCAAATCCATGGAGAGAATCGGGTTATGGCCCTTATCTATTGGGGAGAGGATGCCATTAAAAAGGTCAGGGCTATAGCTGGGGCGACCAACCCTGAGCAAGCTGACCCAGTAAGTATAAGGGGCGCTTATGGAAGAATTCTAACAACTGGTTTATTTGAGAATGTGGTTCATGCCTCAAGTGGCATCGAGGAGGCTGAGAGGGAGATAAAGCTTTGGTTTGAACCCGACGAAATCGTTTATAAACTTTACCCCTCAAAAGAAGTAGCCGAAGATAGAACTAAGAAGGAGATCTGGGCATGAGATCAATGACTGCTTATGCTTCTGTTCAGAGAAACAGAGGGGCTCAGGCTATCCAAGTAATCCTGCGCTCTCTAAATTTTAAATACCTAGATGTCTGCATTCACAACTTACCGGCTGAGGATATCCTGCTCGAGGAGAAGATCAAACGAGAGATCAAAAAGAAGATCCATCGCGGCAAGATCGAGGTTTTTATCTTTTCAGCTAAACCACAGGCTAAGAAAATATATGTTGATGAAGGGGTTGTTTCCGGTTACATTACCCAGATAAAAGCTTTCGGCAAAAAGCATAATCTAAAGGCGAATATAAACATAAGTGATATTTTAAGCTTGCCTCAAGCAATATCTTGGGGGTACAGAGGCAAGAGTGACGAAGGCCTGATGCTTTCAGTTATAAAGGAAGCCTTGGATAGGTTCTCAAGGTTTAAAGAGAAAGAGGGCCGGGCTATAAAGAAAGAGATAAAGGATAACCTTAGCAAGCTAAAGAGCAACCTAGAGAAGATTAAAAAACAAAAACCTAAGGCTAGTAAGATCGAAAATGGGAAAGAGGATATCGACGAAGAACTTTCCCTGATATCATTTTATATAAGTAAACTAGAGAGCAAGATTAACTCTAAAAAATGGATACCTCAGGGCAAGCCGATAGATTTTTTAACTCAAGAGATCTTAAGGGAGTTGAATGCTGCTTCTAGCAAAACCAAAAAGAAGAACCCGGCCCTATTAATAGTTGAGGGAAAGAATTACTTGGAAAGAATAAGAGAGCAGGTGCAGAATATAGAATGAAAAATCCAAAAGTTTTTGTTATCTCAGGGCCGGGAGGAGCAGGTAAGACTACCATTGTTGAACAACTATTCTTACCCGAGAAGATAAAAAAAGAATTTATAAAAGGAATAACTATTACCACTCGCAAGAAACGCCCTCAGGAAAAAGAAGGTAAGGATTATTTCTTTGTTGAGGAGGAGGAGTTTTTAAGATTAAAGAAGAGGAAATTTTTTCTCGAAAGCCAGAAGGTATTAGAAAACTACTACGGGACACCAAAGATCCTTTATGCCCTGGCCAAAAGGGAAGGGAAGAGCCTTGTTTTGTGTATTGATGTTAGGGGGGGGATGTGCCTTAAGAAAGACTCAAAGGTTAAGAAGGTAACCACCATTTTTCTTGTCGCCCCATCAGAAAAAGAGCTTTATCGGCGGATGAAAAAGAGGGACGAGAAGAAAGGGATAATCCAAAGAAGAGTGAGACTTGCAAAAAAAGAGTTGCAATTTTCCAAACATTATGATTATTTAGTAACAAACCGAAACATAAAAGACACCCTAAAGGAATTAGAAGGGATTATTCTCAACCCGGGCAATTAGATTATATTTAACACGCTGAATCTTCGGAGGCAGAAATGAGTGAAATTAACATCCCCTTAGAGAAACTCTTAGAAGCAAGTGATGGCTCTATTTACAAGATAACTATTTTGGCTGCAAAACGAGCAATTGCTTTAACCGACGGAGAGAAGTCTTTGATTGATAAACCCAGCGAGAAGGTTTTGGATAATGCTTTGAAGGAAATTAGAAACGGAAAGATAAAAGTAAAAGCGAAGAAGTAGTTTTAGCCTTCAGCAAATTAAAAAAACTAGATATAAGCAGACGGAAAGGCGGCGTGCCCAAGTGGTCTAAGGGGGAAGTCTGCAAAACTTCTATTCAGCGGTTCAAATCCGCTCGCCGCCTCCATAAAAATAGAAATGCCTCACAAACTCAAACAACTTAATATTGAAGGAGCGAATCTTTGGTATTTAGTAGGGCTGATTACCAGCGACGGGAATTTATCTTCCGATGGAAGACATATAGATATAACTTCCAGTGATTATGAATTTCTTTTAGGGATAAAGGAGCTAACCGGGATTAAAAACAAAATTGGTATCAAATATGGCAATAATAAGAAACAAAAAGCTTTTCGTATTCAAATTGCAAATAGAAATTTTTATGATTTTCTTTTGTCCATTGGGCTTAGACAAAATAAATTAGCTCAGCGATGTGTTCATTCTTATGCGGGTTGGCGGAAGAGCAAAACAGTATTCGCGAATGTTAATTAACGCCGGGGTGGTGGAATCGCAGACACCTTGGACTTAAAATCCAATGTTCCGTAAGGAGCGTGCGGGTTCAAGTCCCGCCCCCGGCATACTTTATTTTTTTGACAAAACTTCTGAGGTGAAAAATTCGCCGAGGTTATGCGGTAAGTAACCTTGGATCCAATATAGCGGTTTAGGATTCGCCTAAACCGGCTCCGCCGTTGGCGGAGATTGGATACAAGTCCCGTCCCCGGCATACTTTTTATTTAAAGCGGGCGATTAGCTCAGTTGGCTAGAGCACCACGTTGACATCGTGGGGGTCACAGGTTCAAGTCCTGTATCGCCCATAGTTTTTTGTTCTTTGTTTAAATAGATTAGCTGACATAACTAAATTATGTTAGAGGGTGGCTTTTGGATGCAATAACATGCGGTTGAGGCTAAGCCTCAACCGGCTCGCTTTCGGCGAGATTGCATACAAATCCTGTATCGCCCATATTTTTAATTTGACAGCGATAGTTTTTTTACTTATAATCAGAGCTCAAAATATAGGCGTGGGGCCGTCGATTAGCCTGGCTTAAGTCCCTTGACTGTCGATCAAGTGATCGTGGGTTCGAATCCCATCGGCCCCG
>CAZPYY010000013.1:0-19996 GCA_964590995.1 uncultured Planctomycetia bacterium
CGCGAATAATCGAAGAGCTATATAAGAAGAATATAATTGCTGGTTACTATCTAGGAGATAAGTTTGACCGATATAGAAATAGTATTTTGAGTTGTTGTACAGAAAAAAAGAGCAAAGAAGAGATAGATAATTTTGTTGATACTTTAGCTGAGATACTTCATGGATAAAAGACTTATATTTGATAAAGATAAAGATTTTCAGAAGTCTTCTTACTTAGAAAAACCTAAAGTCCCCTTAAAGAAGTTAGGGGACATTTTTCCTAAAAGTTCACTTAGGTCTTATTTACCTCTGCCTAATCTTGGAGAGCTAGATGTCATTCGTCACTATTTACGTCTGGCAGAACTAAATTTCTCTGTTGATACTAACTTTTACCCTCTTGGTTCTTGTACCATGAAGTATAATCCAAAGATCAATGAAGATTTAGCACAACTAGAGGGATTTACTAATATTCACCCCTACCAAGAATCAAAAGATACCAAGGGTGCTTTAGAGCTAATGTATAATTTAGAACAGTTGCTCTCTAAGATAACCGGTATGAAGCGGTTCACCTTTCAACCTTCTAGCGGTGCTCACGGAGAGTTAGCCGGAATGTTGATGATTCGTAAATTCCACGAGACCAAGGGTAATAAAAAGACTAAAGTAATTATTCCCGATTCAGCTCATGGAACAAACCCGGCTACTGCTTCGATGTGCGGATACCAGACTCAAGTTATAGAGAGCAATTCAAATGGGTTGATAGATGTTAGTAGGCTAGAGGAGATGGTTGATGAGAGCGTAGCTGCTATTATGCTTACCAATCCCAACACCTTAGGTTTATTTGAAGAGGATATTCTTACCATAAGTGACATTATCCATAGAAAAGGAGGGCTTCTTTATTATGATGGGGCAAATTTTAACCCCCTCTTAGGCATAACAAAGCCATCTCTTATGGGATTCGATGTAGTTCATCTTAATTTTCATAAGACTTTTTCTACACCCCATGGTTGTGGTGGCCCGGGTGCTGGTGCAGTAGGAGTTAGTGGGACATTAGAAGATTTTCTCCCTATTCCTTTAGTTAAAAAAGATAATGATAAGTTCTATCTTGACTATGAGGTAAAACACTCTATTGGCCGGCTGAGAAGTTTCTATGGCAACTTTAGAGTTTTAGTAAGAGCTTATGCTTATATTTTACGTTTAGGTAGAGACGGGCTCTTACGGGTAGCTTGCAATTCCACCCTCTCTGCTAATTACATAAAGGAGAAGTTGAAGAATTACTATCAAGTAGCTTTCCCTAAGAAGTGTATGCATGAGGTAGTTTTTACCTGCCAAAGCCAGAAAGAAAGAGGGGCCTCAGCTTTAGATATTGCCAAAAGGTTAATCGATTTTGGCATTCACCCCCCGACAATGTACTTTCCTTTAATCGTTAAAGAAGCCTTGCTGGTAGAGCCTACAGAGAGTGAAAGTAAACAGACTTTAGATTATTTTATCCAAACCATGATTGACATCGACAAGGAAATCAGCCTGGATTGCGAGAAGGTTAAGACTTCTCCGCATCTGGCGCCGGTAAAGAGAGTTGATGAGGTAAGAGCAGCAAGATTTCCGAATTTAAAATGGGAAAAACCTGGCGTCTGATTTTAGACCAAAAATGTGACGGTTATTACAATATGGCTGTTGATGAAGCCATGTTGCTAGGCTACAATTCTTTTAAAACTCCCACCTTAAGGGTCTATGGGTGGGATAAGCCTTTTATTTCTTTAGGATATAATCAGAATCCTAAAGATATCTTAAATCTTAAAGGGGAAGTTCCTTTTGTTAGAAGGATAACTGGCGGCTCAGCAATTCTTCACCATAAAGAGCTTACCTATAGTTTAGTCTGTTCTTTGGAAGATTTAAACCTACCTAAGGCAGTCAAGGCTTCCTACAGGATAATTTGTTCTTTCCTCAGAAACTTCTATAGCCAAGTAGGACTGAAAGCGTCTTTTGCTAATGATTTAAACCTCAAGAGCCAAGAAATTAAGAAGAACCTAGGTAAATATAAGAATTTTTGTTTTTCAAACTGGCAACACTTTGACCTCTTAGTCGCGGGGAAAAAAATCGGCGGCAATGCCCAGCGGCGCAGAAAAAATATTATCTTCCAGCATGGCAGTATTCCCCAAGAAATAGACCCGGCTTATATCAGAAGAACAATAAAAGATTCAGGAGATCTTAAAGAACGGACAACTTCTTTAGAGGAAGTCCTTGGTAAATCCTTAAACTTTAATTCGCTGAGCCTGCTTTTATATTCAAGTTTTAAACTTACTTTTGGGGTAGAATTTAGCCAAGAGAAGCTTTTACCACCAGAGAAAGAAAAGGTCGTTTTTCTCCTTAAAGAGAAGTATAAAACAAAAGAGTGGAATAATTATAAAACATTTGAAAATGTCTACAGTTGTCTCTAAACCTTCCTGGCTGAATAAAAGAATAGCTCTTGGCTCTTGCCATAAAGTAAAGAGTATATTAAGGGATTTGTCTTTACATAGCGTCTGCGAAGAATCGTCCTGCCCTAATATTTCAGAGTGTTTTCAAAGTGGGGTTGCTACTTTTATGATTTTAGGTGATGCCTGCACTAGGGAATGCACTTTTTGCGGAATTAATAAGGGTGAACCTTCTTTGGTCGATTTTGATGAACCTAGACGGATAAAAGAGGCAGTTAAAAGATTAAATCTAAATTATGTAGTGATTACTTCACCGACTCGAGATGATCTTGATGATGGGGGAGCAGGCCTCTTTTGCCAAACAGTAGAAGCGATTATGAGCCTAGGTTCTAATAAAACAGTGGAAATTCTAATTCCTGATTTTAAGGGAAAAGTAAATTTAATTGAGAGGGTCGCAAGATCTAGGGCTAAGGTAATTAGTCATAACTTAGAAACCGTTCCCCGCTTATATACAGAGGTAAGGAAGGGTGCTGATTATAAGAGGTCATTGGAAGTATTGAGATTAATAAAAGAGATGAATAAAAAGGCACTTACCAAATCCGGTCTTATTTTAGGCCTAGGAGAAGAGGAAGAAGAGGTGATTCAGGCCTTATTAGATTTGAGAATTGTCGGCTGTGACCTTTTGACTTTAGGCCAATACTTACCCCCTTCTTTAAAACACTATCCCTTAAAAGGCTATGTTTCACCTGATAAATTTGCCTATTTTCAAAAATATGCCCAAAAAATAGGGTTTAAAGGCGTAAAGAGTGCGCCCTATGTTCGGTCTTCATACTTAGCTCTCTCCCTTTTAGGGCCAAATTATTGCCCCAATTGCGCATAAGGCACTTTTTGACTTTAAAAAATCGCCACATAAATATAAAGCCAGTATTACCTTTTTTAAGCCAATAATTAAGTAAACAGTATACAATATATAGTAGTATTGCTAAATATATACAAGATATAGAAAATTATAATAAATTATAACAAATTATTCTTGACATAAACAAACAAAAGGATTTTAATAGAAATATAACACAATTATATAAAATGAGGAAAAAAAGAATACCGCGATTAATGAGTGTTGATGAATTAGCCGAGTATTTAGGCTTGCAGAAGCAGACTATCTATAATTGGCTACATAGCAAGAGGATATCAGGAATAAAGATCGGCAAAGTATGGCGCTTTGACCGGAAGTATATTGATGATTGGTTGAGGAAGTGCAGTAGGGGTTAGGAATGACAAAAGAGAAAAAAGTTGGCTTGTATTTAGGAGTCAATTCTGTAGGCGCAGCAGTGATCCATGGCAAGGATATCCTTTCTTTAGGGAGGTTTGAGTTTTCTTCTTTAGAGGAAGCAGGAAGTGAGGTTAGGAATGAGGACATAAGATGGGAGGCTTTAATAAATAAGACTTTGAGAGAGGTCAGCAGTGATGCCAAGAATATCTATGTCTCTCTTGCCGACAGAGATTTCATTTTCAGGCCCCTTGAAATGCCTTTGATGAAGAAAAAAGAAATAGAGTCATCGTTAGTTTATGAGATAGAAAAATATATTCCTTTTAAGATAGAGGAGTTAGTTTGGGATTATGATTATGCTAATTTTCCCAAGGAAAGGAAGATTGGGCTTTCTTTTATTGGAATAAAAGAAAGTAATTTTGAAAGGATTAAAGCTGTATTGTCTCGTCTAGAGCTTAAGGCAGTGATAATTGAGCCTTCTTGTGTGTCTTTAGCTAGAGTTATAAAGTCGGTAAAAAAATTTGCTCAATTCAAGAATTTTGCCCTTCTAGATTTTACTCAGGCCGAAGCTTATCTCACTTTTTTTCAACAAGATTTACCAGTATTTAACCGTTATCTTGTTGTTCCTAAGAAGGAAGATACTCTCGATTTAGATAACTTTATTGAAGCAATAAACTTTTCTTTCCTGTATTTTAAAAGAGAATTTAAGAATTACAAATTAGATAAGTTTATCATAGTAGGGGATTCTAATGTAGATAGTTTAGTTCCGCCTTTGAAAGAAGGGTTGCAGGTTGAGATAGAATCTGTCTCATCCTATGACTTGACTAATCGCAATAATGCCCAAGTGGAAAATGTTAAGGCTTTGGGCGTAGCAGGCCTAGAGCATTCTCTTTACAAATTTAGACCTTATTTAAGAAAGACCGAAGAACATTTGCTTCCTTCCGAAAGGCCCCTAACAAGAATTGCTTTAAGGACAGGGTTATTAAGTTCATTAGTAGGTATCGGGTTAATCGGAATTATACTTCTTTCTTTAATATTGGAAAATGACCTGACCGACAAGAAATTTGCCTTAAAGAAGACAGAGGAGAATATTGCTGTGCCAGCTGCTCTAGGTGAATTTACTTGGCAGGAAAGAGCAGTGATGGTGAATAAAGAGGAGGAGAAGATAAGATCTTTAAAGAATCTATTCGCCTCCCTTTCCCGTTTCTCTTCCTTCTTTAAGAGGATGGCTACCGAAGATATGCTTCCACGTAGGTTATGGCTTTACGAATTAAGCATTTCTGGGCAAAGCGGAAAATATAGAGCGGTTTTAACCGGCTATGTATTTCGCGACAATGATTATGAAGAGAGATTAGGCGTAGATCAGTTTATTTCTAACTTAAGGGGCGATAAAACAGTGGGATCAATCTTTAGTAAGGTAGAACTTGATTCTTCTGACCGTTATGAAGTAGGAGGCTTTGAAGTTACTGGTTTTTCTGTCACTTTGAAGAAATAAAGTTTATGGATATAAGAGTCCTTTCACAATATAAAAATCCGTTTATTGGATTCGCTATTATTATTATTATTGCCATAATTGCTCAGGATATATTCTCTCGTTACTCTTTAGAGGAAGAAGAGATAGCTTCAAAGATGCAAGAATTAGAGGAGGGGTGGCAAACAATAATGAGGTGGGAGAATCTAAGATCGGAGGCCGAAGAATTAGCTATGTCCTTTTTAACTAAAGATACCTTATTTTTTAAAAAGTTTGTAGAGGGGAAAGCTAATAGCTCTGGAATAAAGATAATCTCTTTAAAGACTTCTAATGTAGAAAAAGACCTTTACTGGGAGACAACAATAGAATTAGGTGTGGCCGGTTCTTATAAAAACTTTACAGATTTTATTAGGGCCATTGAAGAAAAAAGTGTAGTAGCAGAAAAAATTAGGATAACTAGCGGCCAAAATGTCAGAGATGAAAAAATCGATTTAACGCTAAAAGGGTTTATCCTTAAATAATGGTGAAAAAAATATTCATTTCTATTTTACTATCTTTAGTTTTTTTAAGTTTTTCCTACTCTCAGAGCAAATATAAGGATCCTTTTGAGTCTTTGTTACCGCAAGAGGTAAAGGAGGAAGAGGCGGAGGAGGAGAGTCACGAAGAGATAATTAGCGAGATAGAGGTTTCCCTTCCTCCTATGGTTATACAAGGTATTCTTTGGGGGGGCGATTCCGGGCAAGTGATAATTGATGGGGAAGTTTATAGAGTTGGCGATAGGCTTAAAAATATAGATGCTCAGGTTTTTAGGATTGAGAAAGACGTAGTATTCATTGCTTATGAAGAAAAAATATATAGAGTGAAAATTGGAAAAAAGGGGGAGCTATGAAAAAAACTTTTTTAATGGGTCTTCTGTTTCTTATGCTTTCATCAAGCGGGGGTTTTTCTCAGAATAATATCTACGGAGACTATTTGCTCAGCAGCCTTGATAAGAAAGTATCTTTAGATTTAGAGAAGGTACATTTAGTCGACGCTTTAAAGATGCTTTCTCAGCAAATCAACCTTAATTTTATCTCTACTGAGGCAGTAGGGGAAAGGGTGTTAACTCTATACCTGGAAGAGGTGCCTTTAAGGGAGGCAATGGATGTAATCTTTAAGGCAAATAATCTTGCTTATGATTATTACCTTGATTCTAATATATTTGTAGTTAAAGAAATAGGCAAGCCAACCCTAGAGTTGAAGACTAAAATTTATCAATTAAAATATGCGAGGATAGAGTCTTCCAAGATGGAAACAGAAGTCGTGGATATGCTAAAAGGTGAGGAAGGAGCTGGAGGAGAAGAGCAAAGTGGAGGAGAGGGGGTAGGAATTAGAGGTGCTGTAGAGTTGGTACTGACTGAGTTTGGAAAGGTAACAGAAGATCCGATAACGAATTCTTTGATTGTAGTTGATGTACCAGTGCAATTTCCAGTTATTGATGAAGTGATAAGCAAATTAGATATTCCTCCTACTAAAATTATGATTGAGGTAGAGATGATGGATGTTTCTAAGTCTCGCCTTGATCAGATAGGGTTTAACTTTGCCAATGGTTTATATGCTTCCTTTACCCCTGGTACAAGGCAGACTCGCTTCCCTTGGGACAATAGACTTTTTGGTCCGGGTACTGGTGGCGCTGACCCTACTCTTTCAACATTAAGTCTAGCTAGCTTTACAACAGTAATGCAATTCTTATCACAAGATAGTACCTCAAAGTTTCTTGCTCGGCCTAAAATACTTACTCTTGCTAATGAAACTGCAGAGGTTAACCTTACCTTGAATGAAGTAATTGGTCTTAGTACTACTACAAATGAAGACGGAAGTACTACTCAGAATATAGAAAGAGATGACACAGGAACAAGGCTGCGAGTTACTCCTCAAGTAAATCTAGCTACTAACGAAATTACCTTAGTTGTCGATATGTTTAATAAGGAATCTGTGAACAGTAATATCGCAGTAACGGGGATGACTAGTGGCTTTGTAAAGAATGTTGAGGAGAGAGGCACTAAGTCCATAGTTAGGCTTAAGGCTGGAGAGACACTCTTTATCGGAGGGTTATTGAAGAAAGAAGAGCAGGAAACTATCACAAAGATACCTTTTCTTGGAGATCTTCCTGTTATTGGAAGATTCTTCCGTTACAAAAATCAGCCGCTAACCGATAATACAAATCGGGAACTTCTCGTTTTCTTAACACCGCGTATTTTAAAGGGTAGAGAAAGCTTGATTGAGAAGGTAAAGGTTCTTCCTCGGGAACAGCAAAATTCTTCAAAGGAGAGTTCGGTAAAGGTTGCTTTAGATCGCTACAATAGGTAAATTGATAAGGAAAAAGGATGAAGGATAAAGGGTAAATTGTTAAAATGTAATCTTTAACTTTTTCCTTCTCCCTTTTACCTTTATCCTTAAAAAGAAGATGGCAAGATATAAAAGATTAGGGGATATATTGGTTTCTGAAGGTATTATTACCGAGAAGCAGCTTAAGGAGTCTATTGCTCTACAAGCAAAGGAAGGCGGTAAATTAGGAGAGGTTTTAATCAGGTTAGGCTATGTAAGTGACGAGCAGATAGTTATTGCCTTAAGTAAACAGCTAGCCATTCCCTATATTTCTTTAACCTCTGGTAAACTTACCCCTACAGCTGATCAGAATTTAGAGACATTGATTCCTCACGATTTTGCGATAAGAAATATCGTCTTGCCTCTTTCCCGCAACCTTAATTCCGTAACTGTGGTAATGTTCGACCCTCTAGATTTAATGCTTATCGATAATCTTAAAAAAATTACTGGTTGTGATATAAACCCTGTCGTTTCTACTAGATCCAGTATTCTAAAAGCTATTAAGACCTTTTATGGGAAGGAGAAGATTTTCCGGGAAGCCATTCTGGCCGCTGGTGAGGATAGCGGCGTGGGAGAGATAAAAGAAATATCCGCAGAGGAGACTGATTTAAGTTTAGATAAATTAATCGCCCAGGCTGAGGAGGCGCCAGTAGTAAAGCTGGTAGATCTCTTGATAAGGCAGGCAATTGAAGAGAATGCTTCTGATATCCATATAGAACCCCATTATGATAAATTAAGTTTAAGATATAGGATTGATGGAGTTTTATATGATATGCCTTCCCCCTCAACCTCGCTTTACTTACCTATTATTTCTCGAATAAAGATTCTTTCCAAGATGGATATTGCTGAGAAGCGTCTTCCTCAGGATGGAGGGTTTATGGTAAAGATGGGTAAGGGGTTTATAGATTTACGAGTTTCGTCTATGCCTACTATTTATGGAGAAAAAATAGTTTTAAGAATTCTCGATAAGAGCCGCGTACCTTTAGATCTAGCAAGGTTAGGATTTCTACCTCAGGAGCTAGAGATTATACGGCGCGGAATTGATTCCTCTTATGGCCTTGTTTTCCTCACCGGGCCCACAGGGTCAGGTAAATCAACCACACTTTATGCTGCTTTAAATGAGATAAAGTCAACAGCTAAAAATATTCTCACTGCTGAAGATCCAGTAGAATATAGAATCGAAGAGATAAATCAGATTCAGGTCAAGCCGGAAATCGGTTTAACTTTTGCTAACGCCTTGAGGTGCTTTTTAAGGCAAGACCCCGATATAATTTTAATAGGTGAGGTAAGAGATTTAGAGACTGCTGAGATAACCATAAGAGCAGCTCTTACTGGACACTTAGTATTTTCTACCCTTCATACCAATGACGCTATTTCTACAATTAATAGATTAGTAGATATCGGTGTTCCTAATTACCTAATTGTGGCAGCGCTGCGATTAATTATCGCTCAACGTTTAATAAGAAAACTTTGCCCTGATTGTAAGGAGCCTTACGAAGTCAGACCTGAAGATATTCCACAGAGCATTACCTTGAATTCACCAGTTATTTACAAATCGAAAGGTTGCGAGAAGTGTAACTTTATCGGCTATAAAGGAAGGTCAGTAATTAATGAGGTTGTCTTGATTGATGATGAGATTAGGACAGCGGTACACAAGGGTTTACCTTCTTCACAAATTATGGAAGCAGCTAGAAAGAAAGGAACCCTGACTTTGCTAGAGAGTGGGCTAAAAAGAGTCGAGGAGGGCATTACTTCCCTAGAAGAAATTCTTTCTGTGTCCGTAGTGTAAGAATAGAAACGGAATGACGCGGATTACAAAGCGGATAGATGCCAAGAATGTTTAGCGTAAATCCGCGTAGGTTTCTGCGTGTATCCGCTTCTATATCAAAAAAGGAGAGGTATGGCGAAGTTTAAGTATACAGCAAAAACAAAAGATGGCAAAACTGTAAAAGAAGTTTTAGATCTTTCCACAAAAGATGATGTCATCGCTAAGCTGAAGGCAAAAGGCTTATTCATAATATCTGTAGAAGAAGTGAGAGGAAAAGGATGGGCCCCCCTTTCTCTTTCCTCGTTTTCTACCCAAAAGGGCAAACGGGCTAAGATTAAACCTCAGGATTTAGCATTTCTCGCCCGTAACCTTTCCACTACACTTTCTAGCGGAGTTACTCTCTTAAGAAGTCTCGAGATACTTTCTACGCAGGCTGAGAGTATTAAACTTGAGGAGGTATTAAAACAGTGTAGTGAATATATAAAGGAAGGGTTGTCTTTGAGTGAGGCGATTGTTAAATACCCTACGGTTTTTTCTCCTCTTTGGAGAGGGCTTGTGGAGGTGGGGGAAGCGTCTGGCAATCTTCCCTTTATTTTAGAAAAATTAGCTGAGTATTTAGAGGTAAGGATAAATCTTGAAAGAAAGATTAAGGGAGCGCTTATTTATCCGACTGTTCTTTTCCTTATAGCAATTGCAGCAGTTATTGTATTCTTCAGATTCATTCTTCCTCAATTTACTGGTTTATTTGAACAGTTTGATATAGAGCTTCCCTTACCTACCAGGGTTATTTTTAACATAAGCAAATTTTTCGAGACAAATTTTCTTTTAATTTTGGGCAGCATGGTGGCTATAGGACTTGCCTTTTCATTTTTTACAAAACGGGTGGAGACTAAGAAGATTTGGGATAGAATAAAATTGAGATTGCCGATTATCGGTGACTTATCATTTCTTGCTGCTCTGGAGCGTTTCGCTTCTACGATTTTCATTCTTTTAGACAGCGGGTTGCCTTTGGCATATACCTTAGAAGTTGTTGCCCGCGGAATAGATAATTCTGTTTTAGCGAAAAGTCTTCTTCAAGTAACCGAAAGGGTAAGAGACGGAGCCTCTTTGTCTGAGGAGTTTAGGAAATTAGAGATTTTTCCTCTTTTAATTTCAGAGATGGCCAAAATTGGCGAAGAGACTGGAACTATGCCTCAGGTTTTTAATAAGATATCTATCCACTACCAAAAGATTCTTTCTTCACGCATGGAACGTCTTATCGCTGCTTTTGAACCAATCATGATTGTTCTTATCGGAATAATAATTGGAGGTATTGTTATTGCTTTATTCTTGCCTTTATTCAAACTTTCTACCTTGGGATAAATAAGGGTAAAGATTTTTCATTTCGGTTGACACAGCGGCAGAGAGTGTGGTATAAAAGGATAGAAGAGGCAGAGGATGTATTTTAAAAGTAAGGAGAAAAAAAGGTAAAGGGAGGTGTTTTATGAGGAAGAGAAAGGGGTTTACGCTTATGGAGTTGATAGTCGTAGTGGTTATCATAGCTATTTTGGCAGCCATAGGCCTCCCGCAGTTCTTTAAAGCTGCAGGAAAAGCAAAAGAAGGTGCGGCGAAATCTAATTTAGGGCATGTTAGAAAAGTACAGCTAGCATATGAATCGTTAACAGGGTCGTGGCTAACTATGAATTGTCTAAGCGGAAGTGCCTGTCGTTTGCAAGTCGATGTTGATAATCTCGATAGCGATAATGATCATACCACCGGTGTTGATGTGCAGGTAGCATTTACAGATGTTGAGTACAGCTATACGCTGGTCGGTGATCTTGTGACTGCTACTCCGCTGACCACCGGTTTAACGACATTCACCATGAATCTTGCTACCGGAGAAACAAATTGGTAGAGATAAGAGAGAGAAGAGCGTAAGAAGTTTAGTGAAACTGAGGCTAAAAAAACAAAATAGGTATAAGTCTTTTACTCTTGTTGAACTTCTGATTGTAGTAGTCATAATTGGCATACTAGGGGGTCTGGGGGTAACTAATTACCGTAAGGTTGTAGTTAAAGCTAAAGCCGGTAAAGCTCGACATGCTGTAAGTTTAATTGCTGATGCTGAGAAAATATACCGGGTAGATAACGGAAGTTATGTTGCTGTTGCTGCCGATACTGTTGATGCTACAGTAGGCACTGATGTAACTGGCATTAATCTTGCTGCCGTAGATAACGACAGTGATTTTAATTATTCTGTAACCGCTGCCGGTCTTATCCGAGCAGATAATCCGGCACCTATCGGTGCCTGTGCAGCAAATACTACGATTTCCCTTAATTTAGTTACTGGTGTTTGGGATATTCCTGGGTGTTATCAGTGAGGTATAAGTTTAAGAAGAGTTTTACCTTATTAGAGGTGATACTGGTAGTGGTAATTGCAGGCATAATTGCTACTTTTGCTATTCCCGGCTATTTAGGGGTTAGGCAGAGGGCAGAAGGACGGCAAGCTTCAACACAGTTAAGTCTAATCCATACTGCCGAGAAGGTCGAGTTTTTAGAGAATGATCTATATGCGGCTTGTAATGGATTTGCTGCTTGTAATACTGCCTTAGACCTTGATTTACCTGATGATACTTGGACATATAGTGTTGTTTGTCTCGGTGGTTGTGGTAATGATTTTACAGCTACTGCGGCAAAGGGCGGTTGTACTTATACTATAACTAAGGATTTGGCGAAACCAAATTCAGCCGGTTGTGTTTATGTGCCTTAAAGAGGGTTAATAAAATGCGCAAAGGAGTTACCTTAACTGAAGTGATTGTTGGAGCAATAATATTAGCCATTACCTTTGCCGGGTTATTAGCCACTTTCGTGACCGTAAGAAAATATGTCAAGCGAGCTAATAAGCGGCTTATTGCTACTGATTTGGCATCTCAGACACTGAATGATTTATATCGGGCAGTTAGAAATGATACTTGGGATTCAGGGGCTTTGCAACCAGGTTCTTCAAATATAGGTTCTTATACAATAGATGGTCAGTCTTATCAAGGTACTCCAGCTAATCAATATAGTGTAACCACTGTTGGCGATTACCGCCGGGTAAGCGTGACCATAAATTATCCTTGAAATATAAGAGACTCAACAGCAAGATGAAAAAATCAGTTACTTTAGTTGAACTTCTTATTTCCATAGCATTATTAGGGATAATTGTTTTAGGCTCCGCTGCTTTTCATCTTTCCAGTGAAAGATTCTTAAGTTCTTCAGAAAGAAAGATCCAGGTATTAAATGAGTTAACTTTTATACTGCAGCATCTCCATAAGAATATCTTAACAGCTACAGGAACTATTAACAACCCGGGTTTAGTAAAATCGGAAAATCAGTTACAAATTACACAGGCTGCCGGCACGGTGACTTATATCTTTGATATAGCCAATAATAAGATTACCTTTGAGGGGGAAGCTCTTACCGATAAGTTTGTTCAGCTTCCTGAAAAGAATTTTAGCTTCAAAGCAGGCCTTGATCCTGAAGCAAACGGAGGAGTTGAGATAACAAATCTTGCTTTGAGGTTAGAGCCCGGCTCTGCTGTTGACCCCCACTCTAATCCTGAGGTGACTACCATAGATGCTGGAGGTAGTCCCACAGTATATTTCTACTCTCTTAGCCACTCCTGGAATTAATATTTTATTTTAAATTAAAGGAAATTTGCAAAGATTATATTTTTTGATATAATTTTTTAATGGAAAGCTCCATACGAAGAATTATCTTATTGGTTACTTTATCTTTTTGCTTTCATTTAACCCCTCTAGCTGCTCCTTGCTACGGCACAAAGATGCCTGAAGAAGGCAGATTTTTCTGGGGATTCGAAACCCACACTATCTTTAAGCGGAATCTAGAGGCTGATTACGGGAAATTGAGATCAACCCAGCATTTTTTTCAATTCTCCTATGGAATTTGGGATTGGTTATCTTTGGATTTAAAAGGTGGTGCCGGAAATATAAAACAACACCCCCTAGGTAGCGATGAGGTTGACTATACCTCTTCTTTTGCCGGCGGTTATGGAATTCGGATGAAGTTTTGCGGCTGGGAGAGGATAAAGATGGTCTTTGGCTTTCAGCACATAAGTGTACATCCTAAAACTGTTCGCTTAGGGAGCTTGAAGCAAAGGGGAGTCTTAGATGATTGGCAAGTATCACTTCTAGCCTCCTATGATTTTTCCAAACTCACCCCTTACTTAGGGGCTAAGCTTTCAAGGGTTGATTATATCCACTGGATAGAGGAGGATAGAGAAAGGAGAATGTCCGACTTAACTAAATCATTGGGACTTGTCTGTGGCTTTGATATAAATCTTACCGAAAAGACATGGCTTAATTTAGAGGGCCAATTTATTGACGGTCAAGCTCTAGCATGCAGTTTTAACTTTAAGTTTTAATAACCCTACCCTTAATGATTACACGAGATAACGCTCAGGATTTACTTAATTATTTAGAGGACACCTCTAATCTCAAGGGTAAAGCCTCTTTGCTTTACCTTCCCCAAAACAACAGGGAAGTTTTAGAAAGTGTAAGGGATTGCTTTAGGAAGAAAATTCCTTTTACTCTATCTTCCGGCCACACTGGTACAACCGGGGGCTGTGTTCCTTTAGAAGGAGCAGTTATCTCCTTGGAAAATTTGAATAAAATTATTAATATCAACCAAGAAAAACAAATTGTTCATCTGCAGAGTGGTGTAACTCTAGAAAACTTAGAGAAAGAAGCTAATAAGTTTAACTTAACTTTGCGGGCATCTCCTACTGAGAGCTTGGCTTTTGCCGGCGGAGCAATCGCAACCTCTGCTTCGGGAGTAAGAGGGTTTGGTTATGGTTCAATAAGACAATATGTAAGGAGGCTAGAGGTTATTTTAACTACCGGAGAGGTAATTAATATAAAGAGAGGCGAAATCACCTCTAAAGGGAGGTATTTTGAATTTGGGTATGGGGAAAGAAGTTTTAAATTTACCATTCCCTCTTATCAGCTGCCAGAGATTAAGTCACAGGCTGGTTATTATGTTAAGGATAATATGGATTTAATCGATTTATTCATTGGCAGCGAGGGAACCCTAGGAGTTATTGTCTCTTGTGAGCTAAAACTACAAAAAATCCCTTTTAACATCTTTGATGGGTTAATATTCTTTTTCCAAGAAGCTAATGCTCTTAAATTTATAGAAGAGATAAAAAGCCCAAAGAGGAGGGGGGAGCTGAAACCAGCTTCTTTAGAGTTCTTTGACAAAAATTCTTTAGAGCTATTAAAGGATGAGTATTCTTTTATACCAGACTCTGAGGCAGCAGTTTACTTTGAGCAAGAAGTTGAGGATGAAGCGAGCTTTGAACCGCTCCTCCTTAAGTGGCAGGAGCTAATTGAAAAGAATAAAGCTTATTTGGATGAGAGTATTCTTGCTGATACCCCTGGGGAGAGAAGGCGCGTATTTGATTTTCGGCATAAACTGCCTCAGATGATTAATGAATTTTTAAGAGGGAATAACCAGGTGAAGACCGCCAGCGATATTGCAGTACCTGATGATAAATTTAATCAAATGTATGATTTTTATAAAAAAACCGTTAGAGAAGCTAAGGCCAGATATGTAAATTTTGGCCATATCGGAGAGTCGCACCTTCACTTTAATTTTTTGCCCTTAAATGATGAAGAGGGCAGGAGAGCTAAAGAATGTCTTAAGAGGCTTTGTCAGAAAGCAGTGTCCCTAGGAGGAACAGTCTCTGCTGAACATGGCATCGGCAAGATAAAAAAACCTTATTTAAAGATTATGTATAAGGAGTCTGAGATTAAGGAGATGGCTGCTCTGAAGAAATACCTTGACCCTTCGTGCCTTTTAGGTTTAGATAATATTTTTGATAAAGAACTCTTGTCCAGATAAACTCTTAAGTGGGACTGTTGCACAATGCCACAATCCCTGATCAGGCGCTGGTGCTATTATGTAACAGCGCCTAAGTTTCCCTTCTTTTCTCATCAAAGTAGTCTAAATCTGTCAAGGGCAATATTACTGAGGTAGCAATATTTGTTAAGTGGGCAGTGATGCGTTTAAAGTATCGGGCCATAAGGGTAAAACAGACTGATTCATTCACCGAGAGATTGCTACTAGCTAGTTTTCCGATAATCTGATCGCAGCGCTTAGCAATTTTGGTCTTGTAATCCCAAGCTTTAGCTGCTTTAGTTTCGTCAGACTCCATAAAAGCTTTCTTAGTTTCCTTGAAAAGTTCAGATATCTCGGCCTCAACGCTATCAAAAAGCTCAAGGTACTTTTCTTTATTTAGAGGGCCTTTCATTAAGGCGCTTACCTCATAAAGGTTTTTGGCATAATCTCCTAATCTTTCAGCATCTTTTACTACACTCATAAGAAGCAAACAAGTTGGCACATCTACTGAAGGTTGAAGGGATAGGTGTTCAATTACTCGTTTTCGGATATCTCTCTGCAGATCATTTACTTGTTTATCTATACTGTAGACCTTATCTTTTAACCCTGGTTCTTCTTTGTTGTCGATTAACCTTCTGCAGACAGAGTCAAACATTATTTGGGCATCATCGAGCATGTTTTTGAATTCTTCTAATACTTGATGCAGAAAATCTTTTCCCTTCCAGAATTGCAATAGATTTTTAAACATAACTTACCTCCCTTTATTTTAATACCTTAAAAATAAAAATCAATAATGCCGGTATTATGAAAAATGTGATTAAAGTGTATATTAGGGCATAACGGCGCCGCTTGTAAGCTAAGTCGCCGAGTTTCTTTGATAGAATTATAGGGATATCTCTCAATATCTTTACTGGATAGATACAGAGAAGCCCGATCAGATTAAAGAGAAAGTGGACAAAAGCTACAGTAATAGCAGCAATGTTTCCGGTAGCAAATGATGCTAAAATGGCGGTGACAGTTGTTCCAATATTGGCTCCCATTACCAGAGGATACATTGTTCCAAGCGTTAAGATACCGGCAGCAATAAGAGGAATCATCAAAGCAATGGTTATTGAGCTGCTCTGGATTACGGCAGTAAAGAAGGCGGCAGCGAAAATAGCTAGTATTCCGTGCTTGCCAATTACATTATTAAGAACAATTTCCGCTCTCTTTGCTACCATAGTTCGCATCAGTTTTACAATATAATACAGGGTAGTGAATAAGAGTATTAGTGAGATAATTAACATCAGGGTATAGGTTGTGCCCGATGGAACTTTTAATTTCATAACCACACTTTCTATAGAGTGCACTATTGGTTTTGTAGCTGTTTTAATTGGGCTAGTAAGTTTGACTCCACCAATATTGGCGAAAGCACCACTCATCCATCTACCTATTTTACTTAATATGCCGGTAGCCAGTTCAAGGGGGAAAATTATAGCAACACACATCATTTTAAAGAAGCCATCGAGGGTGCCTCCGCTTACAGCTCTTTTGAATTCCTCTCGGCGCCCGATATGTCCTACCGATATTAGTATACCGGTTACAGTAGTCCCGATATTTGCTCCCATTACAATCGGGATAGCGTTTGAAACAGTAATTACTCCCGAGCCTACCATTCCGACTACGATAGAAGTGGTGGTTGATGAGCTTTGGACAATACTTGTGGCTAGAATTCCGATGAATAAGCCGACACAAGGGTTAGAAGTAGTTTTAATTAGATTCTCAGCAAATTCCTTGCCAAAACCCTTGAAAGCAACCCCCATAAGGCCAATGCTTACTAGAAAGAGATAGACAAAGGTAAGGACTAGAATTATTTTAAATAAGGCTTTGATTTTTTCGTTATGCATAATATAAAGAAGGGTGTTGAAGACTAAGTACGAATTTATAAGTCAAGAAATTATATACAGAAAAAGGAATCATTGCAAGAAATTTATTTTTAAAGTATAATTTAATGAAGCCTGTACTTTTAGAGCGAAGCAAATAAAAGTACATAGCTGAATTAATCCTGAGGAATGAAATGACGAAGGATCTTAATTAATTATGAATAAGAAGAAAGAACTACTTAATCTTCTTAAAAAGAAAGCTTTTTTGAGGAAAAAAGTCAAGCTGTCTTCAGGAAGAATTAGCAATTTTTACATTGATGTAAGGAAAGTAAGCTTAAGCCCTAGAGGCGTATATTTAATCTCCCACCTTATTTTTAACCTCTTAAAAAATAAGAAGATAAATGCTATTGGCGGCCCTACCTTAGGAGCAGATCCTATTGTCAGCGGGGTCTGCTACCTAGCCCACAAAAACAAGAGAAAGCTAAAGGGTTTTCTTATTCGAAAGTCGCCTAAGAAACACGGCCGTCAGAAGTTGATTGAGGGACCGGCTTTAGCTTCCGGAGAAAGAGTAGTTATAGTTGATGATGTGGCTACCAGCGGATATTCTTTGATTAAAGCCATAAAGGTTTTGAAAAAAGGAAAAATAAGAGTAGTAGTAGCAGTAAGTGTTGTTGATAGAGAGGAGGGCGCAAGAGAGGCTCTCGCTCGTTACAAGTGCCCCCTCATCTCTCTTTTTGCTAAATCCGACTTCCTATGAAAAATTTCCTACGGAAATTTTTAGTCTATAGTCTATGGTCTATAGTCTATGGTCTACTCTTCTCTGGATGTGTCACTACAGAATATAATGTTGGTACTGGTAAGCAAGATGTCTATTTTTATTCCGCTGAGAGCGAAGTTATCATGGGCCGAAATATCGCTAAAAAGATCTCTAAAGAATTTAAGATTTCTAACAATCCTGATGATATCCAGAGAGTTAATCGGATAGCAAAGAAAATAGTAGAGGTCCTAGATCGTAAGGAATTAACTTATTACTTCTATATAATCGAAGAAGACCAAGATGGTAAGCCGCAGGTCAATGCTTTTAGTCTTCCTGGCGGTTACTCATATATATATAGGGGGTTATTGGACATTTTAGATAATGATGACCAACTTGCTTTTATTCTTGCTCATGAAGTAGGCCATATTGTGAGCCGACACCATATGAAGCGCCTTCAAGCAGCTATGGGGTACAATCTTTTAACTGTAGTTTCTTCTGCTTCGGGAACTTCTTCGGAGTTTCGAAGAGGTCTTTCTTTTGCTCTTATTCAGATTTTAGCTGGGTATTCCCGGGAGGATGAATTTAATGCCGATAAACTAGCAGTTAAGTATTGTAAACTCGCCGCGTTTAATCCTACTGCCGGGATAGAAGTTTTGGAAAAACTCTATAAAGAAAACAAAAAAACAATACGTCCCTTATCTTATTTTAGAACCCATCCTTATCCTGCCCAGAGAATAAGACATATTAAAGAAGCTTTGCAGCTCCCCCTAGACATCGATGACTATATCAATTAACAATAAATTTTGGTATAATTAACTTTCATAAGCCGGAGTGGTGAAATTGGCAGATTCACCCCGTACTAATTTGCCCTCGTGGCGGAATTGGCAGACGCGCTAGCTTCAGGAGCTAGTTTCCGCAAGGAAGTGGAGGTTCAAATCCTCTCGAGGGCAGTCAATTAGTACGGGGCAAGCTCCGCCTTCGGCGGAGATTGGATACAAATCTCTCTTTCGGCATAGTAGGAGAGGTGGCCGAGCTCGGTTTAAGGCGCCGGTCTCGAAAACCGGTTTCCGTTTAGGCGGAACGCGGGTTCGAATCCCGCTCTCTCCTTATTATCATTAAGGTGTTTTATGGGAGCAGTATTATTAGCGGTTATAAAACTTTCTTTGGTTGCTTTGCTGGGAGTCTATCTTTACCGGAAGAATTTCATCAAAGAGGGGAGCCTAAAGTTTTTGACTTTTTTTGTAATAAATTTTGCCTTTCCCCTTCTGATATTCTCCAATCTTATTGAAAACTCTCAGATAGTACTAACGCATTCTCTGGGGAGGTTTGTTGCAATAAGTATAAGTATTTTTCTATCCGGTTACATCTTGGGATTTATTGTTTCTTTTAAGAGAAGCCATGAGTTTAAAAGGGAGTTTATTAGTGTAGTAAGTTTTCAGAATGGAGGGTATCTTCCGATAAACATCGCTTTTTTCCTCTTTCCCCCGGGTATACGGGAAAAATTCCTTGTTTACACCTTTCTCTACCTTCTTGGTTTTAATGTTATAATGTGGTCAATAGGAAGTTCCTTTATCTTTAAGGGTAAGATGAGGAAGTTTAGATTAAAGAGCCTTTTTATTCCTCCGATAACTAGCACGATTATAAGTTTGATATTAATTTATACCGGGCTTGTTAAGCTTATTCCATCTTTGGTAATTTCACCTTTGAAGATGGTTGGTGAGACCAGCTTTGTGCTTTCAGCAATAATTTTAGGTTGTTGGTTAGCTAAGATAAGGCTAAAAGGGCTTCTGGGGAGATCGTTCCTTATAGGCGAGGCTGCGGGTTTAAAGTTAATAATTTTACCTTTGTTTTTCTTTATAGGTATGTTAAGTTTTAAGATTTCCTCATTGTTGGGATTATTTATAATCCTGCAGGCTGCTATGCCTTCAGCAGTTTCACTACCAATTGTGGCTAATTTAAATGGCGCTGATAGCGAATTTGTCTCCCAAGGGGTATTTTTTACCCATATCTTGAGTATATTTACTATTCCTTTATGGTTAGGTTTATATTTAAAAGTATCAGGATTTACTTTTTAAGATGAGTAAAGTAGCAGCCACAAACAGAAAGGCCAGGCGTGACTATCAAATTCTCGAAACCTACGAGGTGGGTATAGAGCTTAAAGGTAATGAGGTAAAGTCATTACGGACAAAAGGCTGTACCTTAAATGATAGTTTTGCCCGGATAGAGCGGGGAGA
>CAZPYY010000014.1:0-16017 GCA_964590995.1 uncultured Planctomycetia bacterium
CCTTGTGGACGTTGAGTTTGACGCTTTGAATGAAAATGATGAGCTTGAGTTTGAAATTGAAAAATCTCCCAAAGGGCCAAGCGCTATCAATGTGCGCATTGCGAAGAAATAATAATAAAGATTAATTTGAAAAAATCCCGCCCAGAAATGGGCGGGTTTTTTTATATTCAACGGTTGAGGATAAACCTCAACCTGCGGACTATCGTCATCCAACAGCTTTACGCTCTAAGAGGGCCTTACCCAGGGTCGCTGAATCAATATATTCTATCTGAGTACCTAAAGGTATACCAATAGCAATTCTATAGATTTTTATCTTGTATCGGGATAATCTCTGAATCAGAAATTGAGCAGTTAACTCACCGTCATTATCAGGGTCAGTAGAGATTATAATCTCTTTTATTTCTCCCCCCTCTATACGATTAATTAGTTTTTTCAAGTTTAAATCTTCACCGCCTATCCCTTCCATAGGTGAAATTGACCCCAATAAACAATAATAAAGACCATTGTAGCGGGAAGTCTTTTCAATAGCCATAATATCCTTAGGCTCCTCTACTACACAAACAATATCCTTCTCTCTCTTATGGCTTGAGCAGATAGAGCAAATATCTTTGGTAGAGAAGTTATTGCAAGTCTTACAAGGCTTTATATGGTTATGGATCTCCTCCATCTTCCCGGCTAATTCCCTTACCTGCTCATGATCCATCTTCAATATATGAAATACCATTCTCTCTGCGCTTCTTCGGCCTACTCCCGGAAAACGCGAAAGGCCCCTTACTAATTCATTAAAAATCTTAGAAAAACTACTCATCGTCACTATGGAATTTACCGCCAAAGGTGTCTAGGAGCTCATTAAGAAAAGCATCATCTCCAGTCTCTTTTTTTTTGCTCTTTTCCTCCTTAGGCTTAGCCTCCACTTCCCTCTCGTTAGCACCTTCGGAATCCTGAAAAGTAACCGAAGAGGATTCCTCCGGTAAATCCTGAAGAACAAACTTTATCCCAATTGTTTTATTAATAAGTTTAGATACAATCTCCTCGACAAACTTTAAATTCTTACTACTCTCTACACTCTCCTTATGAAAGTAATCCTGGGGAGAAAAAGCAATAGTAACTAAGGAGCCTCGCGAAGATACCGGCTGGGCAAAGGAAAGATGTGAGGCAAGAGCAGCTCTCTTTCTCTGCAGAGAAGAGACTACCTCCTTCCATCTACTCTTTAGCTGGCCCAATATAGCATTATCGCAAGGAGCGCCTTCTTCAATATCTTCACTCGGTTTACCCTTATCCTCCTCCTGGGGAATAATATCCTCTATTTCAAGATCAAAATCATCGACATCTATATTGGCTTCTATTCTTTCCTTCTCTACTGGTTTAGGATTATTAGCTGGATAATTCTTCTCAAGGGTATCTACGCTTATGGGTTGAACATACTTTATCAAGGCTAACTCTAGAGGAATCCTAACACTATTTAGACGCCCAGATAACTCCTTAGCCTCAATAAGTAAGTCAATTACCTTTAAAATATCCGAGGTTGAAACCTCTCCGCAGAGCCCAGAAATAAATTCCTTACTCTGAGGTGAGACATCGCTAAGCTCTTTAAAGTGCTTTAAACTAATCTTTGCTAGGAGAAGATTCCTTAAGTGCTCAATAAAAGCATTTAAGAATATCCCTAAATCCTTTCCATCCTTTATAGTCTTATCAACGAAGCTCAAACAGGCTGATAAGTCCTTCTTAATCAAGGCCTTAAGAGCTTGGTTTAAGCTTTCCTCATCAATTATCCCCAGGAAGGAAAAAATATCCTCTAAAGAACCCTTCTCTAAGATAATCGGGGTAAGTTGATCAAGCAAAGATTCAGCATCACGGATACTGCCGCCAGCAGCCCGGCCAATAGTATAGAGCAGGTTCTCTTTTATCTTTACCTTCTCTGCGGCGGCTATTTTTTTAAGCTTACCGACAATCTTCTCTAAAGAGATCAGATTAAATTGAAATTTCTGACAACGGGAGAGAATAGTTGGCAACACTTTATGAGGGTGAGTAGTAGCAAAGATAAACTTTACATGGGCCGGCGGCTCCTCAAGTGTCTTCAGTAGAGCATTAAAAGCCTCTTGAGTCAACATATGCACTTCATCAACGATGTAAATCTTATAGCGAGAGTTGGCCGCCGATAGTTTTACATTCTCTCTTAGTGTTCTTATATCATCAATTCCTCTGTTGGAAGCACCGTCTATCTCAATAATATCTAAGGATTGGCCCTTGGTGATTTCGATGCAAATGGGACACTTTCCGCAAGGAGTAGGTGTAGGCCCCTGAAAGCAATTAAGAGATTTAGCTAAGATTCTTGCTAAAGAGGTCTTACCAACCCCTCGAGGGCCGCTGAAAAGATAAGCATGATGGACTCTCCCGCTGCGAATAGCATTTTCTAGGGATGCTACCACATGCTCTTGACCTACTACCTCGCTAAAATTTTGCGGCCGATACTTTAAAGCAAAAGCCAAGTAACTCATATTCTCTTAATTATTAAGGTAACTAAAAATCCTAAATATCCTAAGAACATAATTAAACCTTCACTGCGGCTTATTTTATACCCGGTGCGCATAAGTGTAAAGAGAAGTAAGGTAAAAACAATCAAAGCCGGCATTTCAAAGTTTAATATTAAAGGGTCTAAATTAATCGGCCTGATTATTGCAACCAACCCTAAGACAAAGAAGATATTGCAGATATTACTTCCGACAATATTGCCAACGCTGATGCTCGGGACCCGTTTAATTGAAGCGGTCAGGGAGGTGGCTAGCTCCGGCAAGGACGTACCGAGAGCAAATACAGTAATTCCTATAATCCAAGGGCTTAGGCCGAATATTTTTGCCAAGCCTACCCCACCCCTTACCATTATATCTGCTCCGTAGACCACACCAACTAAAGAGAGCAAAACAACTAAAAAAACCGGCCGGTGAGTAGTAAATTTATCAAGCGACTTCTTTATCTTAAAACTCTTAATCTCATTATGGTCAAATGCCTTCTTAGCACCAAAATAGGAGATAAAACAAAAAATTACAAACGCTGAAATAAAGATTAAACCGTCAAGGCGGCTAAGAAGAAGGTCTAAACTTAAGAAGTAAAATAAAAATACCGAAAGCAATAAAAACGGCACTTCTCTTTTAAAAATACTCTTATCTACCTTTAGAGGCCGAAAGATTGCACATAACCCCAGAATCAAACCAATATTGGCAATATTGCTGCCAAGGATATTACCTAAGGCTAGGCCTTTTTGGTCCCGCAAAGCTGCCATTATACCTATTCCAGCCTCAGGAGCACTGGTACCAATAGCAACTAATACTGCACCAATAAATAAAGGGGTTAACTTAAATAGAAGGGATAACTTTACTGAAGCTTGAATTAACCAATTTGAACTTATAACCAAAAGGATAAGGCCAATGATAAACAGTAACACGCTGTAGGTTATTCCCATCTCTTACAATACTCCTCTTCTCGCCTTATAGAAGTTTGAAGGAAAGCCAAACAGATAAAACTACGGAGAGGCAGGGATTTGAACCCTGGGTACGGGCTTTCACCCGTACAGCGGTTTAGCAAACCGCCGCACTAAACCGGGCTATGCGACCTCTCCGAGAATTTTATAGAATAAAATCATCGGACCTCGAACCCCGCTTTATGGGGTGAGAGGTCTTTCTTCTCTTCTCTTTAAAGAACGCTCTTAAAATTTGAGCACACTCTTTTTCCAGAACTTTTCTTTTAATCTTTATCTTATGATTAAGCTTTAAAGTATTAATATCTATCTTTGACCCAAAAGCTCCGGTCTTGGGATCAGAGGCGCCAAAAACTACTCTTTCAAGACGGCTAAGAACCAAGGCTCCGGCACACATCGAGCACGGCTCTATTGTAACATAAAGTTTGCAGCCTTTAAGCCATTTTGATCTCAAGTAGCTTGCAGCTTGAGTAATGGCAATCATCTCAGCATGGGCAGTAGGGTCACTCAAACACTCTATCTGGTTATGGGCTTTGGCAATAATCTTATCCTTATAAACAATAACAGCCCCTACCGGAACCTCATCTTTTGCATAGGCTATCTCTGCTTGCTGCAGAGCTTTGCCCATATAGGTCTCATCCCTTCCCATTTATTTTCTTTTCGTATATATATAATGATACTTGGTCTACCTTACAAACAATAAAAGGACTACGGAGAGGGGGAGATTCGAACTCCCGGATCCTTTCGGATCACGTGTACTCCAAACACGCGCACTCAACCGGGCTATGCGACCTCTCCAAAAATTAATAAATAATAATTAGCAAATGTGTCGCTGAGTTTTTGGGCCACAACCCTTATACCCATTCACCTATAAACTCATCCACCTATTAAAACTATAAATCCAGTAACTTTCGAGCATCTCTCTTGCCCAAAGACCTCTTAAAATCATCAAAATCAATGATAACGATTCGTGGCCGTTTCTCTTTCACCTTCTGTAAGTATGGAATTTGGACCTTTCTTCTAAAACCAATATATTTAAAGATTGCTGAACAATCAGGGCAAGCCCTGGCCTTTGAATCTATTCCTACTTTATGGCAACAAAAACACTCTGCCGATAAATCGCCGACTACTATAAGGTGCTTTTCTACGTCGGCTAAATCAAGCTCTTCCCACACCCTCACAAAGCTTTTCATTTTTTCCGACCCTTTTTGCCAGCGTAAAAGTTCTTTATAGCCGCATGCACTTGCTCAGGAGTCTCTACAACTGTAAATAACTTTAAGTCTTTCTTATCTATAGCCCCCTCTTTTATTAACCGAGCCTGAAACCAATCCAAGAGTCCAATCCAATAGGCTCTATTTACTAAAATAATTGGAACCGGCTCAATCCTATGAGTCTGAATTAAAGAAAGAGTTTCAAACAACTCATCAAGGGTGCCAAAACCGCCAGGAAAGACCACAAAAGCATAGGAGTGCTTGGTAAACATTACCTTCCTTACGAAAAAATACCTGAATTCCATCAAATAGTTTATATAAGGATTGGGCATCTGTTTCTGGGGAATAAGGATATTCAACCCTACTGAAACTCCTCCAGCCTTCTTTGCTCCTTTATTAGCTGCCTCCATTATTCCGCCTCCGGCGCCTGTAATTACAGTATAACCCTTTTTAGCCAGGGTATAGGCAGTTTTAGAGGCTAATTTATAGTAGGGGTGGGTCTTGGGGGTGGTTTTTGAGCCAAAAAAAGACACCCCATGCTTAACCTGAGATAAGCCTTCAAAGCCCTCAACAAACTCACTCATAATTCGAAAAATGCGCCAGGTATCAGTAGTGATAAAATCATCCTTAAAGGTTGTTTTTAACTGCTTATTTGTGAAAGGCTTGCTCTTGAGGGTAACTCTTTTTCCCATTTATCCTCCTTTTTCTCCGGTTGAGGCTAAGCCTCAACCGACTTTGTATAAGTATTATACTCAAGTTTGGGGTAAAGGCAATAAAAAAACCCCGTACCAATTAAGGTACGGGGTTAATTTGCTAAACTAAGTTGACTACTGTTTGTTTAAGCTAATCTTAAACGAACCTTAGAAGCCAACAGATAGGCCAGCTTTTAAAGAATAAGCTACGCCGTCATTATCCTCGCTGAACATAGAACCTGGCATAAACCAAGCACCAGTAAGTTTTATTTGTACATCTTCGGTGTAGTCATAGAGGGCATAAATATCCCACTCATCACCAAAGTGAGTCTTACCAGCTATTGTCCGATAGGCAGAGCCCAAAGTAGTATTTGAAGCAGGTCCACTTGTAGGATTATAGCTTACATTGTTTACGTTTCCAGCACTTCCACCTACCTTCTCAGCCTGATGTGCCAAGGCATATGTCAAACCTAAGGTCAGGTCTTCTCTGGGCATCATTGAACCGGAGACTGAAATGATGTTAGCATTGGAGTTATCCATTAAGATGTTGATAAGTTCACCAGGAGTTTGGTCTTCCCACATTGGAACCCAAGCTTGGTTGTAATCCTCGTCATTCTCCTTATCGCCAGTTAAATAAGTGTAGTTAACACCTACTTTAGCATTGTAATCATTTAAGAACTTGTACTCACCGCCTAACTGAAGAGCATAGGCACGAAGGCTACCATCTTTATTGGTAGCTATTCTTTCACCATACTGATAAGCTACTTCTCCAGATAAGCTGATCTTATCAGTAGGATCAAAAGCAGCTCTTAAACCAACAACATTTACATTGTCATCTTTTACGTTTAAATTAGAAGTTTGAGGCCTTTGGTCTGCACGGAAGAGGTAAAGCTCAGTTACACCATTGTATGAACTCCAATCATAAGCTGCATTGACACCCCAAAGCTTCTCATCATCAAACTGATTGTTTGTTCCTCCGCCGGTATCAGTTTCATCTATCTGAGCAAATACAAGATCAATTGTCCAAGGTGCAAAATCAAGAATACCTCTTACAGCATCAAAAGATTTTCTTACAGATAAGTCGGTAGCAATTCCTGGAAGGCCAATAGTAACATCATTGGCAGAACCCTGGTTTGTATCAGGATCACCAACGATTAATCCATTCCCATATCTTAAGTTTTGCTTACCGACGATAAGAGTTAAAGGATCATATAGAAACTCTTTCATTTCTATACAAGCTAATTCCAACTCTACATCATCGCCACCGGCAGCGCTATCTTCACCCCAAGTCTGTTGGGAAATAAGACCTAAGGTTGCACTCACGCCCTCAGTTAAATCAGCATCGAATCTCAAGCTTACCTGGGAAATAAAAGCTTCATGGTCCTCAGGACTAATCGAGGTACCATTGCCCAAAGCCAGGTCTCTTATCAAACCGGTAGCAGCTATATCTCCGCTAACTTTTACATTTTCTACGGCAGCAAAAGTTGCCCCGGCAAAAGCGAAGGACAAAACTGCCATAGCTATAATTAATTTTCTACTCATTTAAATCCTCCTTTCTAAAATAATTAATTTAAAGGATCTATACCACAAGGTTCTCATCCCTTGTTTATTACACATCTATAGTTATATCATCCATCTTTTTGATAATCTCCGGCGCTAATCTTTGGCATCACCTCCCTTTTTGCCGAGTCTAAGACTATCCGTGAATGTATAACTTCACCTGAAAACGTTTACAAAGAACCTATAGACTTTTTAACAAAAAATGGCCATATTGTCAAGGGTTTTTCTTAAGAATTATTTTGAAGCTAATCTCTTGTAATTTAAGGGGTTAGGAAGCGGCTATCGCCAATAAACATCTATCCTCTCGACCTTTTGTCCTCTTAAGCTGAAATTGAGTGAAGACTTAATAATGCTTGAAAAATAAGAGACTTTTCCGCCGTTGCTGGTAACCGCCACTTTCTCAACCCGGCAACCCTTACTGAAGGTATCTTTTCTCTTGGGATTATGGTAACAGACCAGGGTCTTTGAGAATAGCTTAAAAGCAAAGGTATTTGGAGGAAGAACAACTTTTTTGCCCTTAAAATCAATGGTTTCCTTGGTGGTGGTAAAAAACTCTTTCTTTAGAATCGGGGAGAAACGTAAACAGAGCTGCTTATTCTTATCAATATAAAACGGCTCTCTTCCCAAGCAAAGGATAATCCAGATATTAAGCAGCTCAGCTGTAGCTCCGCTTAAGCGGGCCACAAAACCCCTGCCCCAGAGGCTCTTATCAGGATAGACGCTGCTAACAATAAAAGAAGAGTTCTCCATCGGGCTTCTCCCATAATCCTTAGGGTCAAAGAAGCAGACCCCACACTTACGAAAGGAATCATAGAACTCCTCATAAAAACCATTCTTTAATAGCTCCAGGAGATACTTATACTCCATATGCAACCAGATTGACTCATTCTCAAGCCATCCGGGAGTAAAGATGCGACTTCTACCAATCTCTAAGGACTCATCCTTAAGCGGGGCATTGAGCTTATACATTTTTAATTTTTTATCAAAGAGAGCAGATTTTTTTAACCTTTGATGGAGGCTCTTCTTACCTTCAACCCTTAAGGCGTGCATAACACCTTCTAAATATAAAGGCAGAGATTTCTTTACAAACAACCGGGGAATAATATGTTTATTTTTGGCGTCATATTTCTTAACGCTATAAGTGAAGTAATTAAGAGGCAATCCAGTCTTCTTGTCTTTAGCTTTATCTATTCCTTTATTTAATTTAATAAGTAACTTCTTCAAAAACTTCTCTAATTTTCGCAAAGAAATCTTTTTCTCTCTTCCGCTAAGGCAGATGCGAGTTTTTTCTCTAAAATTCTCTTTTAGAGAATTAGACTTATCCCACCATAAGTAATCCTGATCTTTAGCCCCAGAAGATAGAGAGCTGTTTAAGAGCGAGCTTAAGGCCTCAAAGAATGAAAATATCTCAACAGGAACTGATATGCTTGCGGCCTTAGGGCGAAGCTGCTTTAAAGCACTAATAAGCATAAGAGAAGCCCTCTTTAGGGCTAAAGTCTCACCGAGAGATGAGCCAAAAAGAGCTGGCAGGCCATTTAAGGAATCACACCAACCCGGTTTATCAGCCTCCATTTCAATACCAATCCCGGCAGGATCTAAGGTAGCAGCCTTATTCAGAATTAAGGTCAAGAGTTTGCAGATAAGATTAGTCTCATAGACCTTATCTTTCTTTGTTCTTAAAAAATTCTTAGGCCGTTCTCTCTTCTTTAAACTCGCTCTCTTCTCTCTATCTATCTCTAAGCTCTCAGCTTGATAGATTTTTCCTGCCTTTAAGCAATAGCGTAAACTCCTTGGTTTCACACAATGCTCATCATCCCAAAATAAAAACTTCTCTTTTAAGAAGAGTTCCTCTAATTTATCAGGATAAAAATACAAAAAGCTCTCGATTAAATCCAAATTGTAGTGCCAATGGTCTATCCAATACCCTTCGCTATGAATAGCCTGCGGTTCTCGCCCACTTTTTCTTAATAAGCGCAAGGCTAGCTCATCTCTTCGATTTACTCTTATCTTCTCCTCATCTAATAATTTGAAGAATTCTCCCAAATAAAAGCCTTTAACCATAAGGTGAAACAGCCTCTGATCCTTTATGCCAAATTCTTTTAAGATTGTAGAAGCTTTGGTTTTAGTAAAATATAATTTTTCTCCTTTTATTACTAAGGGATTGTAACCATCGATTTTAAGGAAATTAAGAAAGTAGGTAATATTTTTACTTCCTAATGCCGGCTCAAAGAATAAATCCATGCGCCGGTTCTGATTTATATCGCGGTAGTTTGTTTGGCCTTCGGAAAAATAGGACGGTAGCAGTTGAAATTGGTTGTAGTCCCTCTCCAGGTCTCCGTGCTTACGGGAATATATATAGTAAATACTCTTTTGGTTATTCCCTGCATTGTTAGAATTATTTGCCCGATAAGGGTAGCCGCCTCTTAAAACATTATCTAGATAAGTGCTCTTTACATATTGACTAAAATTCTTTGAACCTGAGACACAAAGGCAATTGTCTTTTACGGTATCAACGATTTCTTTATTCTCCTGCTCTTTGTTCCTCAAGAAATCGCCATTTACGCTTTTGGTAAAGCCTTCAATTAACCGGGGCTTAAATGCGGAACCAAAAATACTATAAAAAGTACGACTTTGACCCTTAGTAAGCTTGTACTTAAAATAACTGAAAGCCGAAGGAGTCTGGCCACAAGTTATCTGAGGTAACGGAACCTTGAAACTATCTTTAAGAAAATTTACCGGAGAGGAGAAAGAAGTGTCGTGGGAAAATACTGCCCGAGGATCAACAATTATATAAGCCGGTTTCTTTTTACCCTTACTCTCGTAAAAAGAATAGTTAAAGTTCGCGCCTTCGATGTACTTTGTCTGGCTCTCGTCCCGAGGGTCAACTTTCAAACGAAATATAGCTAAATTATCACAGACCTTTGCCTGCATCCAGGCCTCCAAAGTACGCGACATATCTTTTAGGAAAGGATTAATCGCCCCGAAAGGAATAATCCGGCTAAGTCCGTCTATTACTTCTAACTCTAAAGGCAGCTTAGCAGTATTTTCAATAGTTACCTTTCTCACCAATCCGGCTACAGAAGTATTAGGCAGGGTATAGTACTTAACTCTTATTTTTAAACCCTGCCGAGGCAAAATTTCCTCAATCTCTAAAGAATCACTCCTTATTATCATTGACTCCTTACCCTTAGAAGAAGAGATTGGTTTAAATGGCTCGATAAATTTATTTTTATTAATCTTTAGAAATGTACGAAAGCTCAACGAGGAAGCAAAGGAGTAGGCTTTGTTAGCCGGAAAAAACTCTGAAATCGCATGGTCCTTATCTTTTATGCCAAAACTTACTACACCCTGACCGCGGTTTACATAGAATACCCAGAGAGGAACACCCCAGACTCCGGCAATACCAGGGAGAAAGTTAGAGAATGGTGAGGTAAGATTATAGTCTTTTATAACAAAACTGCCATCACTTTTAAGCGAATAATTTTTACTCATATATATAAATCTTTTAAGGGTTAATCAATCCTCCGGAAACGATTAATCTTATTGCTTCCTCCACCCCTATATCTAAAGGGATCAAATCTTTCTCATCAACAATGATAATAAAGCCGGTTATCGGAGAAGGTGATGAGGGCATATAGACATTACAAAGCTTCTTAGTGCCTCTGGCCTTAAACTCTATAGTATTCTCATTAGTAAGAAAACCTAAAGAGTAGATACCTTTACGAGGATATTCTACTAATACGGCATTGCGGAAATTCTTCTGAGGCGGAAAGAAGAGAAAATCAACTATTCTTTTAACCGGAAAGTAGATTTTATTTACCAGGGGGATTCTAAAAAACAGCCTCTCAGTCCATCTAAAAATTTTCATCCGGGAGAGGCGAAGAATCAGCCCGAGAAAGAAAATAAGTAAAATAGCAATAAGAATCCCCAGACCGGGAACCTTATAGCCAATATACTCGTAGAAAAACTCATTTATGGATTTGCCTAAAATTCCGTCGGCGAAAAGAAAAAGGCCGTAAACAACATAAATAGTAATTACTAAAGGGATAACTGCAGTCAAGCCGGTAATAAATATTTTCTTTATCATGTTATTTTCTAGAAAAGGGACAGTTCTCTACCTTACGGTGTGCCACTCTTAAGGCCCAAGAACCGCCCCCGTATTTTACGTATTTTATTTATTCTTTCGCAATAGCAATTGCAATAGCTCCGGCCATAATCAAGAATAAGCCGATGCATCCTTGAACCAATACCAAAAGGCTGAACCGCCACTTGATTGCCGCTGCCAACCCAATAATAATAAGCACTACGCCGATGATTACTTTTATGCTTGGCTTTGAGCATACACAAGATTTCTTTTCGCTTGTTTGTTCTGCCATCTAACACCTCCCATTTTTTATATTAATTTAATATACGCCTAAAAAATAGTAAAATCAAGTAATAAATAGGGGACGGTTCTCTACTTAAAGAACGCCTTGAGGCTTAAGAATCGTCCCGATATGGTTTATATTCCCAACGAACTAACTTTTCTTCTTGGTCAAAGTAAAGATATACTCGGTCAGATTTAAAATACTCTGTGGGATGGCGGTAGAGAAGCACTATACCCCCGGAAGGCTCGCTCACTTCCTTAACTAATATTGGCTCACCATAGGTGCGTATGAATCTTTTTTTAGAAATACCCGGCTCTACGACTTCATCCTCTAAATCAACGAGTAATTGATTAAAAAGCTCAAGTTGCTTAGCTAGATATGTTGAAATCTCATCTTGGCTATCGCCAACACTCTTTAGGGTCTTTAAACTTTTCGGTAGGAAAAAACACCCGGACATAGTGAGTGAGATCAAACAACTTATTAGCAGAAATTGAAACCTCATCTTATTTTAATCATATAATAAAATCTGATGATAATCAAGACTTACCTGTCCAATATTCAAAGTTTATCCAGAAAAGCAATGATTGATACAAGGTACTTATCTTTTGAGTCAAAATAGATGCTATTGTGGCCTCCGGATACCTCGAGAAAATACTTAGGTTCTGGTGCTGCCTGGTATAATTTTTTCCCCAGCTTTATCGGAACAACTTCATCACCTGCTGAATGTAAAAATAATTTAGGTACCTTAACTTTATTAATTTTTCCTAGGGAGTCAAATATATTGGGTAAGATGAATTTTGGAACATAAGGATACAATACTTTTCCGATATCCCGGCCGCTAGAGAATGCTCCCTCAGCGATTAAACCCCCTACCTTCTCTCTAGAAGCAAGATCAATTATTACTGCTGCGCCTAGAGACTCGCCGTAAAGTATAATTTGATCAGGTTTAATATTCTTTTTGCTGATTAAGTAATCATATCCGGCTTTAGCATCAAGATATATGCCTAACTCTTTCGGCTTACCAGAACTTAATCCATAACCACGATAGTCAATTATAAAGATATTTACCTTAGCCTGGCGTAAAATTAGAATCTTATCTAACCTGTCACTGAGATTACCGCCATTGCCATGGCAAAATAATAAAGTATATTTTGCCTCTTGGCCAGGTATAAACCAGCCATGTATTTGGACACTATCTTTAGTATTTAAATATATATCTTGGAAGGTAAGGCCGATATCAGCAGGTGAGGCTTGAAGCCCTTTCGAAGGGAAGAATACGCTTTTGGCCTCAAGATACTTAACATAAAGAAAAACTAAACCTAAAGTTACAGCCAGATATATGATGAGCTTTAGCATTATCTGCTTCAATTTTAAACCTGACCTAGATATTAATCCACTCCCTGGGGTTCTAAACCCTCCCAAATTGCCTCGACTCGCGTCTTTAAATCGATGGTTGAAAAAGGCCAAATTGTTCTGCCATAAAGAGCCTGAGTGATTTCTTTATAGGTCAGTTTGTTCATGCGAAAACTAGGAACCTTATTATCTATCTCTAGATAATAACGCATAAGAATGAGCTCTTTCTGAATCATATGGGGAAGGAGAAAATTATCACGCACGTGTTCTCGAGCATTCTCTCCGAATTCCTTTCTTAATTTTTTATCTTCGACAAAACTCCGCATTGCCCGAGCAATATCTTTATATCCATAAGGCCTAACTAAAAAACCATTAACACCATTCTTTACCTGCTTAGAGATTCCGCCGACATCGCTTCCGATTACCGGAACTCCTTGCCACATCGCCTCAGTAACCACAAGCCCGAACCCCTCTTTAGTTGAGATGTGGACAAAACAATCAGCAATGGACATAAACGAACCAACAACCTCATCATTATTTTTTACATTCAAAAGAAGATAGATATCCTTATCATCTCCGGCTAACTCTTTAATCTCCTCATAGATCTTACTTCCTTCAGGATCATCAGTAGCACTATTGCCCATAATAATCAGAATCGGATGAGTCCCTTTGGAAACGCTCTTCTTCATCAACTTAAACGATTCAATTATGCCCTTCTGGTTCTTATGAATATCATAGCGTGATACAGAAGCAATAATCGGCCGCTGGGGATCAATATTATACTCGTTGAACACATCGTTCAGGGTTGCTAAAGCCTCTTTGCGAGTACGTTGCTTATTCTTGCTACGTAAAGGGTCAATCGAAGGACTAATCTCATAAGTAGGAATCTGAAGGTTGTCTTTAGCAAACTCTTTCGTTGTGAATATTGCTCCGGCAAATTGATTAATATAAGGAAGGAGAAAACGCCAGATCCGACGGCTGGCATTAGTAGTATCAATATGACAACGCCAGAGTATATGCCCATAGACATTACCATTCATAATCATTGCTGCTGGTTGAGGATCATGCACGGTAACCATGTGTCCAACAACTCTAATGTTGCGGGTATTTTTATCAATGGTATCTAAATAAGCGTGAAAAATCTCTTCTAGGGTAATTGGCTGGCTAACTCCCTGAAGGAGATTGTGGAATTTTTTAGTTACAGTAAAGAACTCGTCGCTACCTTCAATAACAAACCAACGAGCATCAATGCCTAAGCCCCGAGCAAAGGGGAGAACGCTTTGCAGCATCTCAGCAACTCCTCCGCCAACAAAAGTAGAGTTTACATTTGCCCAAACTTTATTCTTTAAAGGGTGGGCAAGGAATTTAATTTCATCGAGGGCCTCTTTTCCGACGAAAGGCTCATACAAATCGACATTGATAGGCGTTAGGGGAACGTATTGGTTTTTGTATTTTCTGCTCCTGTCATCAAACATTGTTTACCCCCATTTTTAAACTTCTTCTTATGCCTCTACTGATATCTTCTCGCCTAATTTTATTTTTTTCAATTCTTCTTTTGAAGCACTTGTCCTTCCGACAATAACTACTGGACTAGCTGGTACTGGGTCTTTACCGGTACTGGCTGGAGTGGGTCCAAAAAATACACAAAGACACTTTCCCTGTGGCCAATAACCTACATCTCCTACCTTAACCTCCATTGACGCACCTTGCGCAGAAGCTTTAAAGCCGATACAGAAGTAAATTTCATCACCCCAGGTAGAGATAGTTGAACTTAAAGGTAATTTCTGGGAAATTTCCTTAGCAGTTTGAGAATTATTAAATTCCACCGGAAAAGAAAAACTCTCGGTTTTAAAAATAATCTTCATAATCCCCCTTGTTCTAAAAAACTAAAAAAATTAACCAGATTTACTTATTTCATAACAAAAAATAGCACAAGTTGTGGCTACATTAAAGGAAAGCGGCGCTCCTTGCATTGGGATATGGGTCTTGATGTCGAGATGTTTCTCGATGCCGTAGCGTATCCCTTTACCCTCAGAACCCAGCACAAAGCATAAGGGAAAAGGCAGGCTAACGCTATTGATATCTTCACCGCCTTTGGCTACTGCACCGACAATCCACCAACCTTTTTTCTTTGCTGAAAGCAAAGCATTGGTAAGGTTAGAAACCATGGCTACCGGGGTAAAATTCTCTCCTCCGGAAGCAACATGTAAGACGGTTTCGGTTACTTCACAGGCCTTATGCCCGGGGATAACTACGGCAAATCCGCCAAAACAAGCAGTAGTACGAATTATTGCCCCTAAATTTTGAGGATCAAACACTCTATCGAGAAAAATAAGAGATAGTTGTTCGTCCTTATGTCTATTTAGTAAATCTTCTAAATCAGCATAGTCAAATCTCTCTACCGAAGCTACAATACCCTGCAGAGAATCCGCATGTTTTATCCTTGATAGTTCTCTTTTAGAGACGCGCTTGACTATAATCTTTTTAGACTTAATCAGCTCTTCAATGTGAGGGGCAGAGAAGTTTTCTTCCAGAAATATCTTTTTAATGCTCTGAGGGTTAACTTTTAAGCGCTCGAAAACCGAATTTTTTCCGTATAAGAACATCGATTTTTTAATTTGGGGTGGCTGGCTGAACCAGGTTAGAACCTGTTTGATATCCTAATATACCACCCCCCTCTCGCTATACTAGTTAATTTTACAGCAACTAGTTATCATAGACTATTTATATTACTACCATATTGTTTAATAAGCAAATATTAATGCTGTGGAATTTTCTAAATACTGTACAATATTCTCTGAAGAATAGGTTTTTTGCGAATCAAGCTTCCTTCTTAATCCTTCAACGGTATCCAGAAAAGCTAATATATAGGCGCCCTTTAATGCATAATTTATATTTTGTGGTAACGATCCAGACATTTTTAATACGGCCTCTTCACTTATTGCTGCATCTATCATACCTATAATATGCCCATTTTTATCTACTAAAGCCCCTCCGGAATTTCCCGGTTGAACCTGGACACTTGTTTGATAGTGTCTAGGATCATCTAATATACCACTCAAACTATTGATAATGCCCTTTGTCAGCTTCGGATTAAGCCCCTGAATGAGAATATTCGGATATCCAAGAGTTATAACATCTTCGCCTTTATTGATGTCCTTATGTGAAGCGAAACGCAAGCTATTGAAAGCGCCGTCAATCTTCAAAAGTGCAATATCATTAATCGTATCAACCTTTATTACTTTGGCAATATATGTAACATCTTTATTTCTAATTTCAATCTTTCGGGCATCTTTAATTACATGATAACAAGTTAAAAAGTACCCATCATCTGTTATAAAGAATCCCGTACCACTAGC
>CAZPYY010000014.1:16053-17806 GCA_964590995.1 uncultured Planctomycetia bacterium
ATTTATTTGTAACCTGTCGTTTTTTGAGGGTTCTTTTCTTGACTTAAAATCTGAAGCGAGCCTTTGGGCCTCAGCAATTTGGGATGGTGACATTAATTTTCTCAAATCTTCCATATGTAGTTTTGCTAAGTTATTTGGATTATACCCATTAGACAATGCTAATATTGCCCATTTGTAAGATTCCATGTAATTTTGAGTAACGCCTTCACCATCAAAATAAACGATAGATAAGCATAACTGGGCTTCCGCTACTCCTTGATTAGCTGATTTATGAAACAATTCAAAAGCTTCTTTCAGATTTTTCTCGACAAATGTTCCTTTTCTTTTTCTCCCAGCTAACCGGAGTTGTGCTTGTGGATCACCTGACTCTGCCGCCTTGATAAGCCATTTCGTTGCTTCATAACTATTTTGCTCAACACCTATACCATTTTCATAGCTAATTGCAACTATCATTTGAGCATTTGATAGTCCTTGCTGAGCCGCTTTTAAATTCCACTTAAAAGCTTCTTTTTCATCTTTAGCTATTTCCTCATCACCATCTTCATAAATCAATGCAAGCCCAATTAGAGCAAGAATCTCATCCTGATCCGCAGCTTTTTTTAGCCAAAAAATAGCTTCATTAATATCTTTATTTACGCCATATCCTACCTTGTAGTAGTGACCAAGGAAAAACTGTGCTTTGGGATGGTTTTGTTCCGCAGCTTTTCTAACCCAATATGCAGCTTTCTGAGGATTTATTGCAACGCCATCCTCCCCTTTACTATACATTCTTGATAATACTAATTGAGCGTTAAGATCACCATCTTCTCCTCTTTTTATCACATAGTCAACCAATTCATCCCGGTCAACAGTCGCATTGATCATTTCATGTTTAACGGTTTCTCCATTTTTATAAGTGATTTTTTGAGATACGCTCCCGTCTTCATTGTAGAAAGTAAATAAACCTTCTGGTTTACCATTAATAAAATTACCCATCATTGATATTTTACCCGATGTATGATAATTTTTTTGTGTGCCGACCTTCTTCCCATTTTTATAAGTACCTTCAGTATTTAAATTTCCGTTTTCATAATATTCTTTCCATGGTCCATCTAGCTTGTCGTCTTTGTAAGACATTTCTACTTTTATTGCCCCGTCTTTTAAATACCCTTTTGTGCTGCCGTTTTTCCCCCCATTCTTAAAAGTTTCAATTAATTTTACATTTCCATTTGTATAAAATTGTTTTTTTATGCCATGGTCTTTGGCATTTTTATAATTGCCTTGGGTTCTTAAGATCCCGTTTTGGTCATATATTTTATAAAACCCATTAAGATTTCCATCCCCAAAACTAACTTCGTTTTTAATTTTTCCATTCTCATAATATTCTTTAAATATACCTTTAGTCGTATCTTTTAAGTCTATATACTCTGTCGTATTCTTCGGCATTCCATTATCATAAAACTCTGACACCTCACCGATGACTTTGCCGTTTTTATAAATCAGACCATCCTTTAATGTGCCATCTTGATTATAGTTCTTTACAATCTCCCTGTCATCTTTACCGAATCCCCACGAACAGGGCCACATCAGTGAAATTATGATGAAAATTGTAAAAATATTTCGTATTTTCATTTTACCTCCTACGCCTTGCTTGTTACTTACCATATCGTAAAAAAGAACATATTTTGATCTTATTTACAAAAACCTTATAAAAGATTATAATACTAAAGACTATAAGATTCAACTCTTTAAAATAAAAGCAACAAATGCCAAA
>CAZPYY010000014.1:17816-18801 GCA_964590995.1 uncultured Planctomycetia bacterium
TAACCGAATACGACACTGAAAAAAGGAGCGGCCTTCCTCCCGAAGAAACGGAACGGTTGATTGTAAAGGCTATCGTAAAGCTTCATTCCAGCAGCAAAAATAAAAACATTCAATTAAAACGGACGAAAACTAACGGATTAGCTGTTTGTTCTCGCAATGAGATTCTTTCCCTTCTATGCTGGCTGGAGAACGGTAAACATATTATCAAGGTTGATCCCGCAAGCTACCCCTATGAAGTTATTCGACCAAAACCTATAGGCATCGGGACGGGGGATAGCTATAAAAAGCCAGTAAAAATTGATCCGAAAACCCCTATTTCGTTAGAAGTCCTTCCTGTCTTTGATCTATGGTATAAACAATACCTGGAAGACGAAGCCGCACGGACAAACAAAGAAATTCTATATCGTATAACATTTAATGATATGCAAGGCAAAATCATGCTTAATGAGAAAAAATGTCTAAGCAGACCTCGGTATGACAGCGAATCCAAACCAGAAAATAACAAAAAAAGAAATTGAGGAAAATACAGGGATCAAAATCGGCAAAGATTTTCATAAGATTGTTGATAATTTCGGCTTTCCTTCCGCACTTAAAAGAGCTTTCTTTAAAATTTCCAAGTCTGCGATCTTTTTTAGAAATCCCATCACTAAAGGTGATTACAAGAAATTGGGTCTCCCTCCACTAAAAATAGCCAAATAGCACCCTTCTCTCACCCAATTTGACCCAACCATACCCAAATATACCTTTTCATACCCGTAATTACAACAGCTCTGCCAAACCGTGCTAAACTCTAATTGAGCTTAACAAACTCGGTTAATCTTAGGGCAGAGGCATGCTATCAAAAAAAGCAATAGAAGAATTTCAGGAAATCTATCGTATAGAATACGGAGAGGAGCTGTCCCTTGATGAGGCAACCGCAAAAGCTGAAAGCCTGCTTCGTTTATACAAGTCCGTATTAAAACCTTCTATCTATAAAGGCCCTTAT
>CAZPYY010000014.1:18811-19264 GCA_964590995.1 uncultured Planctomycetia bacterium
ACCATACCTCAGCAACTACACAATCCTAATTTCGGCTTTACAAAACTGCTCCCCAAGTCGAAAAAGCCGTTTGAAAAAGATTGGCCTAATCATCCTTACTCTCTGGCCGATATTCAGCAATGGTTCAATGAGGGAAACAATTACGGGGTGCTGGGCGGTTATGGTGATTTGGTCATTGTGGATGCTGACACACCGGAAATTGCCGCTTACGCTAAAGAACACCTGCCGAGAACATATACTGTAAAGACACCGGCAAAAGGATTGCATTTTTACCTCATCTGCCCCGGCATTTCCAAGAAAACTAAACTCAAGAAAGACAATCAGGATCACGGTGAAATTATCTCTTTCGGCTCTCAGGTGGTTGGCCCGGGGTCGATTCACCCGGACACTGAAACAGCTTACACAATAGAACATAAGGAACCCATAGCCGTGATCACTGCGGATGATTTGTTA
>CAZPYY010000015.1:0-18700 GCA_964590995.1 uncultured Planctomycetia bacterium
GGCTAATGGTATAGACGAACGAGAGGTAGAGACAGAAGAAGAGGCTAAATCAATAAGTAATGAACATACTTTTACCGAGGATACAGGTGATAAAAAGATAATCGAAGCAGCTTTGGTTAGCCTTTGTGAGAAGGTATCCGGCCGTCTGCGTCAAGAAGGCTTTAAAGGAAAAACAATTACCTTAAAGATACGATTAGAGAGTTTTCTGACTTATACCCGGGCTAAGACCTTGGGTAAGTCGACTAATTTTATGGATACAATCTATAAAACCATAAAAGAGCTCTTAGATAAGTTTGATCGCAAGGGTAAGAAGGTGCGGTTAGTCGGAGTTAAGATCTCAAATTTTGCTTTTGGAGAAGTTCAAGCTACTCTCTTTGAAGAAAAAGATGAGGAGAAGCAGGAGAGAATGCATCAAGCTATTGATAAGATAAAGAATAAGTTTGGCCGGGGAGCGATTTTTCGGGCCGGAGGCAAATTAGCCTCTAGGCAAAAAGGTGAAAAGCCTTGACTAAGCTGGTAGGGGTATATAGAATGCTTTACTAATAGTTTTAAGGAAAAAGAGGCATTTTTAAAATAGAAGGAGGTAAGATGTTTGACGTCAAAGAAGTAAAGCTTGAAGATTTAAAGCCAGCAGAGTTCATTGATCAGCAGGCAAAAGAGGTTTCTGCTATTGTTGGTGCTGGTATAGCTATTAATGCTTTATCCGGAGGTGTAGATTCTTCTGCCGTTACTATGATTGCTCATAAGGCCTTAGGTCCTAGGCTTAAAACCTATTTTATTGATAATGGCATAATGAGAGAGGGCGAACCTCAGGGGATAGCTAAGCTTTTTAAAGACTTAGGGGTAGAAGTAGAGTTAATTGATGCAAAGGCTGAGTTTTTTAATGCTTTGGCGGGCTTAACAGATCCTGAGGAGAAAAGACAGGCTATTACAGATACTTTTTATAAGGATGTATTTGGCCGGTTAGTAAAGATGAGTGGCGCAAAATATCTTCTTCAAGGTACAAATTATACTGATGTGGAGGAAACCGTTGCCGGAGTTAAAAGGCAGCATAATATCTTAGAGCAGCTAGGTATTGATACTCAGGCAGAATATGGGTATAAAGTTATAGAACCCTTGATAACCCTAAGAAAAACAGGGGTAAGGGCAGTTGCGAAAGCTTCAGGGTTACCGGAACAAATATTCAACCGGCCGCCGTTTCCTGGTCCGGCTCTTGCGACTAGGATAATCGGAGAGGTTACTTTGGAAAGAGTAAAGATTGTACGTAAAGCTACGAAAGTCGTAGAGGAGGAGTTAGCATTTTCCGAGGCTTTTCAGTATCTAGCAATTTTACACCAAGATAGAGTTACCGGGGTAAGAGATGGCAAGAGAGACTTTGGGCTACAAATAGAGGTGCGCTGTTGGGAGAGCAAAGATGCACTGATTGGTAAGCCGACAAGGCTTTCCTTTGATATTCTGGAGAAACTAAGTGCAAGGATTACTACCGAGGTGCCAGAAGTTGTTAGCGTTACTTACAATATAACTACTAAGCCGCCATCGACTATAGAGGCGATTTAGAGGAGGAGGTTATGGGAAAGGTAAATTTGAAGAAAATAAGCGTAAAGAAGATTAAGATCTTCAAGATCAAAAACCGTAAAGGCTATGCCGCCGTATGCCTTAATAACCTTACTGAGGGCAGGACGACTTATCAGGCCTACGAGCGGATGTTAAAGGCCCTAAAGAGAAAGGGGATGGGCATCAAGAGTAAGCCCACCAACCTTAAGAGATTAGTGGTTCCAAGTGTATAATAGATGTGTTGAGGTCTAGCCTCAACAGGGGGTGTTTAAGCCTGGCTTCAACAAGTAGTTTGTTAAGATAAAAGAGGTGTGGCATGAGGGAAAGAAGAGAAGATGTACGTTTTCCATTGTTAACTCCCGTAAAATATAACTTTTTAAAACATCCGAATGTAAAAGGCAGCTGTTCAAGCATAAACTTTGGCGGAGGAGGTATGCGGTTGTGCTTAGGCAAAAAGCCCACGATAGGAGAGAAGCTAAACCTATCATTCACTATCCCTACTGATTCAGTCCCTATATCTGCCGACGGTACAGTTGTCTGGGTAAAGAGAAAAGCAAAGGGGAAGGTAGAGGCCGGTATAAAATTTATCCGGATAAATAAATATGATAAAGAGAAAATCTTTCTTTATATTAAAAGATGCTTAACATGGGATTAGATATGCTGAGGTCAGGCCTCAACCTATAGCGGAGGAGATATGTTAGGGTATTTAATCTTACTATTTATTGGGGTTCCTCTTATAGAGCTGGCTATCTTGATAAAGATTGGTCAATCATTAGGGGTAGGTTATACCTTGGGGCTTGTAATTTTTACCGGTATCTTAGGGGCCTATTTGGCTAGGTGGCAGGGCTTTGTCACTCTGCGTAAGATCCAAGAAGATGTAAATAATGGCAGGATGCCTGCCGACAGGTTGATAGACGGTGTTTTAATACTATGTAGCGGCATATTGCTTTTGACTCCCGGCCTCATAACTGACCTAATTGGCTTTATAGGGTTAATCCCTTTCAGCCGAAATTTGGTTAAACGCTGGCTTAAACGAAAGATAAAAGACATGCTCAACCAGGGTAGAGTTATCACAATCCAATCGTTTAAATCCTTGTAGAAATACCTCTTCCAATGTGGGGGAGAGGATCCTTTTACCCCTCATTTTAACCTCTTATTTTGTCATTTTTCTACCCTATTTTTTTGTGTTTTTTAGTGTTTTTTTGTATACTTGAAAATATTCTATATTGTGGTATACTGTATCCAGTTGCTCAAAAGTTGTTAGTAATTATAGGAATAGGAAGAAGGTTCGATAACCCTATATAAAGAGATGATAACTAAAATAATGAAGGGGTAACAGCCAAAGAAAAGGAGAAAAATGGCGAAAAAAACCACCAAAAAGGGTAGACCAAAAAAGACGGTAAAATACACCAAGACCATCAATGTTAGGCTGACTCAAAGCCAGTGGGTGCAGGTGTTAAATTGGGCTCAAAAAGCCAATCTAGAACCCTCAGTATATATCAGAAAGGTGCTCCTAGACTTTCTCAATATTGAGCACGAAATAGTCCACGGAAAGTCAAAATCCTCCCGATAGCCGGGTCCGGTGGAGGAGCCAAATTCCTCCCAAATTCTGATCAAAATCCTCTATAAAATTTACTTAAAATTTTATCAAGGAAGAGGCGTATATTTATCTCTCAAAAGAAGACATTCGTAACCCATTAGAGACTAAAAAACCCTAAAAAACGTCTGGAGTACTAACTTCCGATAATATACATTATGTTAACTTTTTAATATATGAGAAATAGAGGGTTTCTCATTGAGATATAAGGAGTTATCGGGTTTCCTTAATAAGTTGTGAATATCTCCCTCGCTTCTTACTTATTATTATATTAACTATAATATAAGGTAGGTAACTTATATCTGGGCACAACACAGTATTGTCTTGCCATACCCCTTATAAGGGTTTATAAAGAGGCATAAAAATGGCCTCGATCTCTCTCCTCTATAACCCTCTAACTTACCCTTTGTAAAGTGCCAAAACCAGTCAAGTTTTGAGGCTAAATTTGGGGTCAAATTTTGGCTGTTTTGGGAGGCATATGGTTTGACCTTGGTTCTAAATAAAGACCCCCTCAGAGAGCCTTCTAGGGGCCTTTTTGAGGGTCCTTTTGGGGTGGCTTTAGAGGTTTCGGTTTCGCCTAAACACTACCTCTTAGTTACCTCGGTTGAGGCGAATCCTCAACCAGGGTTATGGATTACCAGGGGATGGTTACTCCCCACTCAAAACGCGGGTATTTATCCTCTGCCAGCACTCTTAAAAACCATTCAGCGCTATTTTTTAAGAGACTACGGCTAAATTCTACACTTATTCCTAAGTCTTTTCCTTCCCGGCTGCGTAATTTAAAGGTAATTTTGTCCTTTTTGCTCATCCTTACAAAGGCGCCAAAATTAATTGCCTTTACTCTCCCCTCTCCATAATCCATATCAAAAGACAGGCCAGTCTTTCTCTGCAGCTTCCAGACACCGTAAAGGGTGATGGTTTCACTCTTAAAAAGCCTGCTTCCCTTAAGGCCTATTCCTACCCTGTATTTGATGGTTCCTTTCTTCCCAATAAGGCTGGGGGTTTCAAGATAGGCTTTAAATACAAATGAAGAATCTCCCTTGGTATCAAGAATGTATGTAAGCCTGTTAGGTTTATTTATCTGCCAATAGCCTTTGAAACGCAGAAAATATGTACGTTTGGTCTTGGTGGTAAGTAAAGTCTTCTGATATGTATATATAAGGCTGTTATTCTTGACTTGCCAGGATCCTTGAAAGGTGAGCGTATCAGATGTTTTAATCTTCTTAACCAGAAACTGAAGGCGGTTATATTTATCAGCCTGCCATTTTCCCTTTAACTGCAGGAGCCTAAGCCTATGCGTGCCGGTTCTTCCCTGTGTGCCAAGGGAAAATACCAAAGAATTGGCTTTTGCCTGAATAATTTTAGATTTTAGGAGAAGCCTTTCTCCTCCGGTTTGGGTTTGGGTCTTGCGCAGGGTAAAGATGAGATTATGATTTACATCTATCCCCCACTCCCCCTTTAGGGTGATGCGTTCAGATATGCCGTACTCCTGCCGCCAGTCTATTGATTCCTTTACTTCATATACCAGTTGATTATCCTTATCAACCCCAAAATTGCCCCGGGGATACAAAACTCTTATATCCTTTATTATTGTCAGCTGGTTGTTTTTGTTGATTTTATAGGCAAGTTTCATTGTCTAAATTCCCTAAGCACACTGTTGAGGATTCGCCTAAACCGGCGTTATTTTTAATTCCCTAAGCACACTGTTGAGGATTCGCCTAAACCGGCGTTATTTTTATAGTTTTTATACATCTTTTCCACACTCTTGTTATTAACATAATTGTGATGCTTAAACCCTCCACCGAAATTCTGAGGGATATGCATTAACTCATGGATGATTACTTTAATTTGTTCTTCCTCAGAAAGTTTGTCAAATCTCTCGGAAATGAATTCAATCGCGTAATGAGCCGAACAGCCAATAGCTTTCTGCATTATTTTCGCTAATCCGTGGCACCGCGCGAGAGTACGCCTCGAAGCAGAACCAGAGCTTCGAAAACACTTAAAAAATCCTAACTTAACATGTGGAAATAATGTTTGACAAATTTTTTCTGCTTTCTGTTGTAAATCTGAAGCAAATTCGTAGCCGATAATTTTTCTTTTTTTCTTTCCGGACATCGCTATTTATCTTTTTCCAAGGAAACAATGCCGGCCATTTCGCCGTGGGCCCGGTTGAGATCAGATCTCAACCGGGATCCTCTCCTCAGCCAAATTCGCCTTTAGAGAATTATTTTTTCAATAGTATAGCTAATATAAAAGAAGTATTAGCTACAACCAATAGGCTAATAAGGTTAACGTGCATCGTTCCCACTACAAGAGGAACATTTTCCAATTTTAAGAGAATTGCGAACACTATCAAAAGAAACCCCAGAACCGTCAACATTTTAGATACATTTACCATACCCACCTCCTTTTACCTAAAAGAACCATCAACCCCCTCCAAAATCTGGGGACAATACTTATTTTTAATTAATATTGTGCTCCCGATTCTTTCTACTTATTAATTATACATCAAGATGTTAAGGTTGGGTAGTTATTTTGAGGTAGATGCGAGGAACCATTCCTGGTTCCCTGCCTTATCAGATAAATACGAAAAAAGAGGGTAAGAAACAATTGCCTCTTACCCTCTTTTTTGTGCTTTAATTAGCTTTTTAGTAGCGCGAACCTTTGTTGTATCCGCCGCCGCCAAAATTATCTCTGCGAGGCTTCATCTTCTGGGCTTTGTTAACTTTTAATTTTCTTCCGTTCAGCTCATAGTCGTTCAAGGCATCTATTGCTTGTTGTGCCGCTTCTTCAGTTGCAAATTCTGCAAAACCGAAACCCTTAGGCCTTCCGGTGTTTTTATCTGTTATAAGCTTTATTTCACCTACGCTTATTCCTTTTTCTTCAAGTAATTTTCTGAGATCGCCCTCGGTAACACCATATTCTAAGTTACCAATGTAAATTTTCTTCTGTTCTTCCATTTTCGTCTTTCTCCTTTTAACAAATTTTACTTAAAAACCTACCCTTTTTAGCCTTCTCTTTTATATTCTTTCTTCTTCCCTCCTTTTTAACCTTTGTGAAGGCTTTACATAATATTATATACAAAAAAGCGCAAATCCTAGATTCTTTAGGGCTTGCGCCTTCAAGATATCGTAAACCTGCAACTTCCTTTAAGCAGCAGCAATATACCATTTTATTGCGATATTGTCAATGACCTAAAAATATAGCCACAAATGCCAAATTTTGCCTAAAACGCCTGAGATTCGCCTTCTGGCAGGCGTTTTCAAGTTTGTCTCGCACTTAACAGTGGGCTAAAAAATACATAGATAATGAAACCCAACCAAATAATCACAGCCGGCATAATAACCAGACAAATCAATATCACGATAAAGCCGGGTATGTATCCTTTTTTAAATATTTTTATTTGCTTAAAGGTAGGATATTTGATCTTTGAAACCATCATGATTGCTAATATCGCTGCGAGGATTAATAAGGCGATTTCATCAAATCCAAGATTAATTTTCTGAGAAACTAGAGCAGTTGAAGCTGTGATGCCTCCGGCGCCGGTAATCGGCAGCCCTTCAAAGAAAGTCTTAGGTTGATTCTCGGCTAAAGTATTAAATTTGGCAAGCCGCCAAGCCCCGCATAAAAGATACGCAGATAGCAGGACCAATGCCAAGCCGGGAATTTGGAGATTTAATACGTAAACAAGGACAAATGGAGCAACACCAAAAGAGACCAAATCCGATAAAGAATCTAAATTTTTACCTAAAATCGAACCTATTCCAAATGCGCGCGCAACTTTCCCATCTAACATATCGAGCCCTACAGCAACCAAGATCATCCAGGCAGCAAGAGCATATTGACCATTTATTGCAGAAGAAATTGATATAATTCCGCAAAAAAGATTTGTTAAAGTTATAATATTACATAACACAATCTGCTGCCTCCCGGTTTCTCCACCATCAGCATATTACACTAGAAGCTCTTTATTAACAATTAAAGATTTCATTTTATTATCACTGGCTTGGTTGAGATCTGATCTCAACCGGCTTCCCCTCCTCCGCCAAACCCGCCTTTATTGGAGCTGGTTGAATACTTGCAGGGGTACAAGTGAGATCTACGCAAAGTAACCAAAAAAGGTTAAAACTGCGCCAATAGCAAGAACCAAGAGCAAATTAACCGCTAATAGGGCTGGTTTTTTTTGGTATATCTCGATAAGCCTGACCAATGTATTCGGGAAAATAATTATCCAGACGCCTTTGATGATCCCAGACCAGCCAAAAATTGTAATAAGCACAGCCCAGTTAGCTGTCCATATATTGTGAGTCAGCACGATGAGAAGACCAAAGAGGAGTGCAAGTATTCCGCCGATGTAAAGCAGAGCAGCGTTCTTAAAAAAATCTTCCATAGCCCTCTGATAGACTTTTCGGTTAACGAGAACTCCTATTGCCACGATTATGCAGTAGGGCCCAAGAAGTTTAGCCAGAAATACTGATGCCATATTCGCCTCCTTTTTTGCCGGCTCTATACCCTATACACCCGGTCATTCTCATGTACCGGTTGAGGAACTTTGATGCCGATCTCACTCCCCTTCCCGGCCATTGAAACATCCTTATGATTAATTTGCATTGATTTAATTGTCTGGGTGAAATCATCGTGTGCACCCTTTATGTGGATTCTCTCTTTGACCCTAAGGGTAGATTTAAGTTTAATGATTCCTACTGATATCCTTCCAAAATAATGAGTGACGATGCCTATTTCTTTCTCTTCAGGAATCTTCTTTAAAGACTTGGGTAATTTCTTTTTTGGGAAGCGTTTCTTAGAAGGCCCTTTCTTAACCTTAGGACCTATCTTCTTTTTAACTTTTTTACGAATCTTTTTCTTAATGCTTTTCTTTGTCTTCTTCTTTATTACCATTTTTTTCTTCTTCAAAGCCTTTTTATTAGGTTTAATTTTAATCTTCTTCTTCTTAATCTTCTTAATCTTTTTTGTAGCTTTACGGCTGGACTTCTCCTCTTCTCTGGGGACAAATAAGTTTTTAAATCTGCTAAATAATTTCATATCCAATATTATACTCAGGTTTTATTACTTCTTTGACGATTTGCGATCAGGCTATTGCTGTTTTTACTGTTTGTCTCTCTTCTCTACCTCGACCTTTCCCAAGTCAACTTTTGTTAGATTGTCTATGCTTTCATTTATGTTGCTCAAAAAAGCATCATACTCCTTTTTCCAGTTTTGGATTTCTCCGGTAATGCCGTCAATTTTCGATACTATCTTTTTGATCTTCCTGCGATTCGCGGTCTTTAACTCTTCAAGAGCACTACCAAGTTTTGTCAGATTGGTATGTAAAACTAAGTGTTTTGCTAAGATGAATTGATTCTGGTATTCAAGGCCGTTGATTTTGTTTGTACATTCGGCATAAAATTGATAGCTGGTAAGATACCCGGCGGCAATCAAGGTGAATACAATCGCACCAATTATGAATTCTGTGCTTGGCTTCTTCATAAAACACCTCCTCTATTTTTATTCTCTGCTTCAATATTTTTGAACATTGAAGACCCCCTGTCTATCTTCTGCCGTAGCTATTAATAAGCTGCATCCGGGTCATCTCCAGCCGGCTAATAAAAACTGCAGCCAGTCTTTTAAGCAACTCATAGCCTAAGTCGTTCTTGCCTTCGCATTTTTCTCTTAGGCACTTTCCGTCAAAGGAGATTGCTCGAGTTTCAGCAACTGCCCTGGCATTGAAGCGATAATTGTGTGGCGGGATAAGCCAGGACCAGCCAAGTATATCCCCGTCTTTAATTGTTTGGATGGTAATTCCTCTTTGTTTGCTTAAGGGGATATCAATTGCTATCTTGCCATGTCGTATAAGACAAAACTTATTCGCCTCCTCCCCTTCTCTAAGAATCATCTCATCCTCCTTAAATACCACATTAGACGCGCAACCAACGATAAAATCAAGATACTCTGGCTTTAAGTCTTTAAAAAATGAATGTTCTTTTAGAATTTCTTTTATATCTTTCATATCCACCTCCTGGGTTAAAGCTAGGTTTTAATTGGTATGTCTTCTCCTATCTTATCTTTCTGGTTCCCGGTAAAACCCCCTGGGTTATCTTAGGAGGTTCTCCGTAAAGCTTCTGGTAAATTCGGCTATACTTATCTTTACCACCGATAAGTGCAAAGGTAAGAGGCATTACTTCCCTTGCCTTGCTAGCCATAACTCTTGAGATATTTTGAATATCCCATTGGGCGTGAGTATCTTCTCTTAGGCGTGAAATATGGTAGAGCTCTCTAGCATTTAGTCGTATTAATACCCTCTTTCTATGGGCATTGGTTAGTACATAGGGAGCTGCTAAAGGGATTTCTTTATTTATTTGATCATATACCTGGTTAGTCTTATCAATAATCCTATTAAACTCACCTTCCATGCCAATTTCTTTAATTGATTCAGGAATAGTAACTCCGAGGCCAGGGTCATAGGCTTGAGAGGTGATTGTTGACATCCGGTGCCTCTTAAGTTGGCCAAAACAGGCTGCTGAGAGAGTGAGATTAAAGGTTAAATTTACATATTCAAATTCTCTTAGCATTGAATCATAAAGCTGCATATTTCGCCAAGCAGTCTTAAAAATTTCCTTCTTTTCTTCTTCTGATAATTTCTTCACTTTATCCTTGCAACTCCTAAAGGCGAGGCTTGATGAGGCGTGAAGCAGGGAGGCAGCAATAATGCCATCAGCATCTTGAGTGTACTCAACTAACTCTACCTCTTCTTCTGCTCCAGCATCACAAGCATCACCTAAAATTTTATCACTAAGCTTCCTTAACTCGGGATAAGTCTTGCTATCTCGGTCATTAGCTTCATGAAAAATCACAATCGATGGAGCAATAGTAGAAATCTGTTCATATATTGCCCGGCCTAACTTTTTAACTTCGGATAAGGGGTGGGAAGCAAATCTGCGCAGCAATAACTCTAAATTGCGGGCATTAATAGTTTGGCCAACTTGGGCCTCTGTAGCTAAAGCTACAATATAGCGGGCATCTTCTTTGGCCCAGCCTTCTAAGAGATTGTGCTTTTTAGAATCTTTTGCCAGCTCAGGATTTTTATTAAAGATATGCTCGTTTAGCCTTTCAAAGAGGGAAAAATACATTTCATTCTGCTCCCGAATCATATCAACAAAAGTTTTTTCATGCTTTGTATCTTTTATCTCATCAGGAATAACATGATCCTTATCAAGGGTAATATAACGCTGGGACTTCTCAGTATAGGCGCAGAGCCTAAACTTCTCTAACTCTTCCATTACATACCTCGAGACCCCTAGAATATCTAGATTAAATACAGCATGTTCGGCTACGGAGTGGTGCCCCATCTTAAAGATAATGGTTGAGTTAGACTTACGGGATTTATCTACTTCTTCTCGGGCAGTCTTTCGGATTTCATTGATTGGCCGAGAATCCCGGCTTATTCGGGCATAAGCAGCTGAGAGAACCTCAGGGGTTATGTCGGTACGTCTTCCTCCCTTTTCCTCTAATTGTCGTAAGACTTCGGTGTCAACATTAAAACCAGCCAAGTAAACCTTCACATTGCTCCTTTCAATTTACTATACTAATTTACAGTTTTTTACCCCTTTTTCAAGAAAAATATTAACAAAAAATAAGGGCTATATTAAGAATGAAATTGACACTTGAGTATTTCCCTTTAAAATATATACAAGGAGGTAAACCATGGATATTATTGCCATAAAGACTACTGAAGAATTTTTAAAGAAAAATAAGAGCAATACAGCTGTTATCTACCTTAACGATGGTAAATCCTACGAAACTAACTCAATTTATAAGATTATTGAACCGAATGTAGCCAATTTTGAACCGTTAATAATAATAGATGTGAATTTAGGCGAAGATGATCTAGCCATTATCCCTACTCGCAATATCCATCATATAATCATAAGAGGCCCGGAAAAAGAAAAGAAAGTGGGATTCTTCACCAAAAAGACTCACTAGAGCAGAATTATCGCAACCCCCTATCAATACCGCTGACTCCAACGATCTTGCCATTAGTTTAGTCCCGAACCCGATTATTTGAAATGGTAATCCCTATTTATCCTACCTTTGCATCTGCATTTTGTACATAGGGTATTTAAATCCGCATTTACGCATAGCCATTTTTGATCCAAACATCACTACCGTAGCAATAACTATCAATAGCACGATTTGAAAAAACATCTTCCAACTCATCTCTGCCCCCTACTTTTTCTTCAAAGCTTTTAACTTACTCTTACGAGCCTGTTTCTTTTCCCTTAATAGTCGGGATATGTTTTTCTGCCTCCTAGTTATCCTTTCTCTAGGCATTAGATAAATTTATCTTACTTCCTATATTTAAGTAGCTACTATTAGCTAATTAATTATTATACCACAATTTTAAATATTCGACTCAAAATAAGGTCCGGCTAAATCCTCTTTAGGGTTATGGTCTTGAACCCAACCCCCTAGCCCTAATTCCTCGACAAAATTCTTAATTTCAAGGTACTCCTGGTAATTTATTGACCGGCTTATCTGAGGGTGAAGGTAAGCTCTAAAATAAGGTCGGTATTGAAACATCACGCTTACTAAAACTTTAGGTGTATTCTCCTTTATCCAGGATAGCAGCTCTTTTGATTCATTGATGTGATTGGGAAGGACAAGGTGTCTGATAACCACCCCTTTTTTTAGCAAATTTTCGCTAGTTAGGGGCTCAACCTGCCTATTCATTTCTAAGAGGCTTCTAGAGGCAAACCTGGGGTATTTTGAGGCCTTGGAATATTGTTTTGCCAGCGAAGAATCCATATATTTAAGGTCAGTTAAGTAGACATCTACTATTCCTTCTAGGTATTTCACGATCTTCTCCTTTTCATATCCTGAGGTATTGTAGATAATAGGAATATTAAGACCATTTTTAAATGCTAAAGCCAAGGTGTTTAAAATTTGTGGTACGAAGTGCGTAGGAGTTACTAGATTTATATTGTGAGCTCCCTCTTTCTGAAGGCCGAGCATGATTTTAGCTAAATCACCTCCCGAAACTTTTTTGCCTGCTACAGTGTGGGAGAATTTATAATTCTGGCAATAGATGCACTTTAGATTACAGCCAGAGAAGAATATAGTACCGCTTCCTCTTTGTCCGCTTATCCCCGGCTCTTCTCCGTGGTGTAAGAAAGTGCTATAAACCACCATGTCCTTATCAGTTCCGCAGTAACCTTTTTCGCCTTTTAAGCGGTTTACCTTGCAGTCTCGAGGACAGATGTTACAGCTGCTTAAACGCTTCCCTAGGTGGTTGGCAGACCTTTTAGCTAATTTAGCTCTTTTTTCTAAATCTCCTGTCATAAAAAATTAATTATTTTAGTTGCCAGCACCTATTATATCATATTATAATATATGCGAAGAGAGTTTCAAATGGGGCAAAAGAATGCTTGAAAAGAAACGAATTCTATTGGTTGACGACGAAGAGGATTACTGCTATTTCATGTCGCGTAATCTTGAGGCTACTGGTGAGTTTTCGGTAATAATTGCTCACGGGGGCCAAGAGGGAATTAGTCTAGCCAGAAAAGAGCACCCAGATTTAATCCTTCTCGATATTGTTTTACCAAGGGTTTCAGGCGCAGATGTGGCCAGCGTCCTCTTAAATGATCCTCATACCAGGAGAATCCCAATAGTATTTCTTACGGCAGTAGTTACCCAAAAAGAGCTGGGAGTCAAAGCAGTGAAGGAAATAGGCGGTAACAATTTTATTGCTAAAACTGCTCAAATTGAAGAAGTGGTTAAGGCTATAAAAGAACTGCTGCATATGTAAGGCTTCTTCTCTAAAGCTCACCAAGTTATTTAATCACTTGTTTATTCGTATCTGTTGGCGGTAGAGCTTTCTGATATTAAAGAAGATCCTTTTGTATTGGGGGATTCGGTAATCTGGAAAGGTTGTTGGAATCTCAGAAAAATGATCTTTAAGGTATGAGAGAGTTACCTCAGCATAAATTCCTTTGCCAAGATATATTCGATGAGCAAAGTCTTTAGTAGTAGTTAAAATTAACTTAGCGTCATTGATATAACCAGGATCGATATTTATTCTTCGATCCAAGTTGAGGGCAAACTTTTTTTCCAGTTTTACGCAATAGAGTTTAATATTTACAAATTGCTCTGGTTTGCGTAGTTTTTTAAAAGATACAAATCTTCTGCTAAGAGGCTTGCCCATCTCGGGATAATAGTATTCAGTAAAAGTAAAATCAATCCGCTCGCTTTCAAAGTCTATCGGCCCAAACCTTCTCTCTAAATCTTTTTTTGTTCTTTGATAGGCTTCTTCAGTTGCGTAGATAAAACCGCAGATAAATTTTACCGGTAAGGGCAAGTGGATCTCAAGCATATTAAAGAAGACTCGATTACGATTTCAAAAAAGGATTTATATAAGAACGAAGTATCTTTCGATCACGGTCACTTAAATCGCTAAAATACATCGCTGCCCGATAAGGGTGTTTTGTGTTCGCTTCAGCGATTTCACAACGGACAATGACTCCGGTACAGCTAATCTTCTCTATGGTCTTACTCCTATTTCTCTTGATCGGGATTAGGAGAACAACATTTAGCTTGGCCATTAACTCCAGAGGCTTGCCGACCGTAAAATAGGCTCCGCTGGCACTAATATTATTGGTTTCAGTAAGGACGTCGAAATCACTAACCGATAGCTTTATTGGCAGGATTTTTTCTACGCGGGGGTATTGTCGTTTCTCTTTCATTAACTTTGCGTAGATTCTTTCTTTGCTAGGTGGGCCTTGAAGCAAGACTTATTACAGTAATAGCCGTTATTCCTGTAATACCAATTTACCCTTCTTAAAGATTTATTGCAACTGAGACAATTCTTTCTTTTTTCTTCGGCTTTTGCCATCTTAGACGTTAAATATTCGGTTTAAGAATTGAAATAATTTCTTCTTAGAGCTTTCAGTAGTTTCTATGAATTGCAGCCCGGTAGAATACCTTTCCGATAGCCTTTCCTTGTTGCACCAAGCTACCTTTGCCTTCAGATCCAATATGCTATCAATAAGATTGATATTTACCTTTAAGGTAGCATTTTTAGGCAGAAAATTATTGCTTACAATCTTTGCCCCGCCAAGACTTAAATCTTTACTAACAGTGTAAAAATAATTTCTGGCTGGAAGCGGTTTGCATTCAACCGGAAATGAAACACCAACTCTAGGAAATTTTCTCTTCTCGTCCATATTTTTAAAACGTTTACACTCTAACTCGACATTAAAATATAACACATATTTCTACCTTTGTCAACGCGAGGTGAAAATTTTAAGGGTTTTTTTGATGTTTTGGGGAGAAATCCCTTCAACTATCTCTACTTTTCCGATTTTTCGTAAAATTACCATTCGGATCTTCCCTGAGGTGAATTTTTTGTCATAAGTCAATGCTTTATAAAGGGTTAGAGCGTTAAACTTTATCTTGGTTGGTAGAGAAAATAACTTGATAATCTCTTCTATCTGGCGAACTTCTTTTTCGGAACATTTTTTAAGAACCTTTGAAAGGTAAGCTGCATAAAGCATCCCTAAGGAGACTGCTTCTCCGTGGGAGAGCTTCTTATAGTGCAGAGAACTCTCTAGGGCATGAGCAAGAGTGTGCCCAAAGTTAAGAATTGTCCGCAATCCCTTTTTTTCTCGCTCATCTGCAGCTACTATCTTTGCCTTTATGCCTGTACAGACTGAAATCAACTTTAAGATAGAGGCTGAGTTGAGTTTTAAGATCTTCTTATGATGTTTTTTGAGAAAATCAAAGAATTCCTTATCCTTTATCGCTCCATACTTTATAGCTTCAGCTAAACCCTGCTTTATCTCTCTTGTTGAGAGGGTTTTTAAGAATTCGGGATCAATAAATACAGCCTTAGGTTGATAAAAGGCACCAAGGATATTCTTCGCCTCTTTTAGGTCAATTGCAGTCTTTCCGCCAATGCTAGAGTCGATTTGCCCCAGGAGTGTGGTTGGAATCTGAATATAGGGCATACCGCGCTTATAAATTGAGGCTACAAAGCCTCCTAAATCACCGATAGTACCTCCACCAAGGCAGATAATAAATACTCTCCTATTTAGAATATCAGCTTTTACCACCTCCTGTATTACTTTGGTTAGCCACTTCTTGGATTTAGCCTTTTCCCCATCAATAACCGTAGTTATCTTATAGTTTTTGCCCCCAAAAGCCCTTTTAATTCCCTTTCGGTGAAGGGAGAGAATCTTGGGAGAGGTGATAACTAAGCCAAAATTACCAATCTTCAAGCTCTTTATATGCTTAGGAATTTCTTTTAGAAGGTTATGGCCGATGTGTATCTTGTAAGGATTCTTTTTTAATTTAACACTTATTGTCTTCACTCTCTTCCCTCTCTATATATTTATTCCCAATAAATTAATTAATATTATAGCCACCAAGGGCAAGATAAACCATTTAAAAAAACCGCTCATAAGAAGCAGGGCTATAATAAAAAAACCATAAGGTTCTAGCTTAAGGTAATTATAGGCAGCCTTCTTAGGCAGAAAGGAGATCAATAACTTAGAGCCATCTAAAGGTGGTATTGGGATAAGGTTAAATACTGCCAAGAGTAGATTTATCATTATCCCTAAGATGATTGCTTCAGTAAATAAGGGAAATCCCACCCTAATTAATAAAGACAAGGATATGGCGATTAAGATATTCATTAATGGCCCGGCTAACCCTACTAAAGCAGTGTCTTTTTTGGGATTTTTAAAGTGATAAGGATTTATCGGCACTGGCTTGGCATACCCGATAGCAAAAGGCTGGCCCATGAGCCGGGTTGATAAGATTAAAAGAACAATCGGAAGAATAATTGTTCCAAAGGGGTCAATGTGCACAAGAGGGTTTAAACTTAGCCGGCCGGCTTGCTTAGGGGTAGGGTCCCCTAACCTAGAGGCCATCCATCCGTGGGCATATTCATGGAAAGTTATCGATACAAAAAGGATCAGAATAAGAATCGGCATTATTATTTGCCTTGATCAAATTGAGGCTTTACTCCTTATTTAGTAGGCTTCGTTTTGTCTTCTGCAGGTTTCTGAGCCTGTTCTGGGGCTCCTTCTGTTCCTTCAGCAGCGCCCTCTTCAGCTTCTTTAGTTTTTTCCTTCTTTAAGGCTTTTAGCTTTACGATTTTTATCTTTGGTAAGCCCAATACCGGGTCATCTTCATTCCACTTTCCCTTCTCTTTTAACCACTTTATTCTTTCAGTGCGTTTCATTACTGAGCGGGAACCACCTAATTTTTCTGCTCTCTTCAGCGATGGATGCAAACCCATTGTAACCCCCTTTATAGACTTTTTTTAAAAATGCAATCCTTGTACCTTTTCTTCAAGTCTTTAAAATTACTTCTAGCTTCTCCTTCACTTTCAAAGCCACCAACGTAGATTACTACGTAATCTCCTTTTTTCATTACAACTACTGGATAGCCGTTATTCTCCAGTCTTTCGACCTCTTTGCTGGCTGAATTTTTCTTCTTAAAACTAGCTACTTGTACGTGATAGCGTTCTCTCTCTTCCTCAACCTCTTCTTTTGACCGCTGATTAGCTTCAGCATCCTTATTTATACTCTTATTTCCAATTGTTGCGGTATCCTGGCTTCGGGCAGGGCTTGCTATCCCTTCATTTACCCCTCTTATCCCGCGGGCAATATTCTTACCCCTCTCTACCCCTATGGAAAAGGATATGGTAAAGAGGAGAATTGCAATTATACCTAGTAAAATAAGGGTGTCTAGAGGCAGGATGACCTTTGGTCGGCTACTGCCCTTTTCATTATCCTTACGATGGCTGAAAAGATAAAGCTGTTTCCCGCGCATAGATATATTATAAAGGATTTTTGGAAAAAATCAAGCGTCCCGGGGTGTGAAATTTTTACCCCGTTAGAGGGAGTTCTTTAACCGGGCTTACTTTTTAGGGGGTGATTTTAGGTGTTCTCGGATAGCTTTTCTCTTTAATATTCTCAAAAAGACATCGACAATTTTAGGGTCAAATTGCTTACTTTTTTGCTTTTTGAGCTCATGCTCGATCTCTTCCAGGGACCTTCCCTTTCGATAAGGCCGGCCGAAAAACATAGCATCAAAAGAGTCGAGAACTGAGAGAATGCGTGAACCTAAGGGTATTTTGTCTTTTTTAAGCTTTGAAGGGTAGCCTTGACCATCATATCTCTCATGGTGATGCAGGATTATTGGGATAGCTGGCTTTAGAATTTCTAAGTTTTTAATCAATTCCACCCCTTTTCGAGGGTGCTTGGTCATTAATTTAAATTCTTCATCAGTAAGGGGTTTTTGTTTCTTGAGGAGCTTAGAAGGAACCTGCATTTTGCCGGCATCATGCAGGAGTGAGGCATGCACCAGAGCTTTAGTCTCAATCTCAGATAAATGCATTGCCTTCCCCATAGCTCTAATCAGTCGGAGCGTGGTCTTTGTGTGCAAATAGGATGTTGGCACGTATTGGTTCAAGAATTTAGTGAGAGAATTTACATAGTTTAGCATTATCTTTTGTTGTTCACGATATAGGTTGATTACCTTTAAACCAACACTTACCTCCTCGCAAAGAGATGAAAACCACCTTTTCTCGGCTTCGCTGTATAGTTTTAGGCGCGAATCCCTCTTTACATAAATCGCACCCAAAGTTTCATTAAAGATAAAAGGGTATATAAGCCTACGGCCAAAAGACATCTCTTTCTCTTGTTTGAGAATTTATTTCTCGATACGAGTAAGAATAGATTTACCACCCCTATTTACAAATTGTCTCTAATTTTCTAAGCGGATCTTAAGAAAGGCCTGAGGTGTGCCATTAGTGCAGATCATGACTACCTTGTTGGCCTTAAGGAGATTTCGAAATAGCCGGCATACCCCGGTAGTAAAACTAACTAGATCACCAGAGGTAGTAGTAAGACGATAAATAGTATGGAATGATGAGAATATAGTTTTATAAGTCATGCTACCATATCAAATCAAGATTAAAGATTTTTCTTTATTCTTGCGTACAGTTCTTTCAAGCTCTGTGAGACTACCTTAGTGTTAGCGATAACCGGCATACAATTAATATCTCCTAACCAACGGGGGACAATATGTGTATGGATGTGGTTAGCTATCCCGGCTCCGGCAACCTTACCGATATTCATGCCAATGTTAAAACCGCCGGGATTAAGAACTCTCTTTAAAGTAGATTTAATTTTAATAAGCGCTTTGTTCATGTCTAGCAATTCGACCTCCTTTAAATCCTCCAACGACTTAACATGTCTTTTAGGAACGATCATTACATGGCCGTTGTTGTAGGGGTAAGTGTTTAAAATTGCAAAACAATATTTAGAACGTAAAACAATAAAATTTTTATTGTCTTTCTTTTCTTTAAGGGCTTTGCAAAATATGCAGCCCCTCTGTTTCTTTCGGCTAACGTACTTTATTCTCCAAGGAGCCCAAAGTCTGTCCAATTTTTACAATCCTCCTTTTAATCTCCCTGCCGTTTATCTCTAGGATACCATAAGAACGGTAAGGAGTAAACATTGTATCTGTGGGTGAGCCAGGATTAAA
>CAZPYY010000016.1:0-18621 GCA_964590995.1 uncultured Planctomycetia bacterium
CAAAGGAGTTGTGTATTTGGATAGAGGTAACTACTTTAATCATTCCTGGCCAGAATGATTCTTCCTCAGAGTTATCGGATATAGCCGGTTTTATTGCTGGTGTCGGTAAGGATATCCCTTGGCATATAAGCCGTTTTCGTCCTGATTATGAGTTTCTAAACCAGAAACCAACTCCTCTAGAGACTTTAAAGAGAGCCAAAGATTTGGGAAAGAAAGCAGGTCTGCGTTATGTTTATTTAGGTAATGTTTTAGAAGATTCTGATACCTATTGTTATAATTGCCAGAAGCTTTTGATAAGAAGAAGTTGCTTTGATCTTATTGAGAGTAATATTGTTGAAGGAAAATGTCATTTTTGCGGTAAGGTTGTTGACGGAGTTTATTAAGGAATGTTAGCCAGTATTTTTCTATTTCTATTTTTTATTATTCTCTCAGCATTCTTTTCCGGATCTGAAACTGCTATATTTTCTCTAAGCAACTTGAAACTGCGCCGGATAGCTGAGAAGTATCCTAAAGGAAGAGTAGTTAAGAATCTTCTCTGTCGGCCAACCCGCCTGCTTTCAGCTATTGTTTTTGGTAACTCACTAGTTAATATCGGTCTATCTTCCTTAGCTACAGCTATTTGTGTTCAGATTTGGGGTAATAAAGGTTTTTTTGTGGCAATCTTAGTCAGTGGCACGCTTATTCTCTTCTTAGGAGAGATTCTTCCTAAAACAATAGCAATATATACAGCTGAGAGGTTATCTTTATCTCTTTCTCCTATCCTAAGCATCTTTTCTAAAGTTTTTTATCCTTTTATCACTATCATCGAGAGAATAGTGGAAGTTTTTTCCTCCCTTATTATTCGTAAACCCAAGAAAGTATTAAACAATGAGGAGTTTAAAGCCGCTCTTCTCCTGAGTAAGAAGGATGGACAAATCTCAGCACAGGAAGAGGAGATGATTAGTTATGTTCTGGAGTTTAAAGATACCCAGGCCAGTGAGATATTAACTGCCCGCATTGACATCCAGGGGATTGATACTAATTTAAGCCAAAAGGATGTAATAGCCCTCCTGCGCAAGAAAAAACACTCTAAATTCCCTGTGTTTGAAGGCTCTTTGGATAATATTGTCGGCATTCTCTATGCTAAGGATGTTTTTCTGGAGCCGGATAGAGATTATCATGAGTTTCTGCACAAACCAATGCTTATTCCCGAGAGTAAGGGAATAGATGATATCCTTAAATTATTCCTAGAGATGGGTGAGAGGGTAGCTATTGTTTTAGATGAGTATGGAGGAACCGAAGGGTTAATTACTGCTGAGGATATTATTGAAGAGATATTTGGTGAGATCTACGATGAGTTTGAAAGTATTCAGGAGCCTTTGGAAAAGATTGATGAGAGAAAGCACAGAGTTTACGGAAAGACAAATGTCAAGACAGTAAATTTAGAGTTAGAGTTAAAGCTGCCCGAGGAAGAAGATACTATTGCCGGATTCCTACTCTCTAAAATGGAGAAGATTCCTAAACCCGGTGATAAGTTAAAATTTTCCGCCAAAGGCGGATCCCTGCCTTGCCGGCAGGCAGGCGCCTTAGGAGGAAAGAGTGTGGAATTTACCATTGAGAGAGCTACTGCCAGAAGAATTGTAAGTGTAATTTTAGAGATAAAAGGTAAAAAGACTAGTTAAAGATATGATTTACTTATACTTATTGGGTTGTTTAATTTTTGTCATCTTACAAGGTTTTTTTGCTGCTAGTGAGATAAGTTTTATCTCCTCACCTACAATTAAGTTGCGTCATCGTCAGGATAAGGGAGATAAAAAAGCCAAGAAGGTCTATAACTTTATCTTAAACCCAGAGAGATTTTTAGTTACCACTTTAGTCGGAACAAATATATCGGTAGTGTTAAGTTCCAGTCTTATTACTTTCTTTTTGATTAACTTGGGTGTAAGGGCAAGTAACTTATGGATAACCTTTATATTTACACCTCTAGTAGTAATTTTTGCTGAGCTGATACCTAAGAATATCGGCCGATTTTTTAAGGAGGATTTTAGCTGTGGAGCCGTAGGCCTAATTAGTTTCTTTGAGAAATTATTTCTGCCGGTTGTAAAAAGCATTGAATTGGTTAGCAAATTCTTGATAAAGGTCTTTGCAAAAAAAGCTAGACGGCGTTCATTCTTTGTAACTAAAGAGGAGATAAAATCATTGGTTAAGGAGATCGAGAAAGAAGGCGGAATTGATAAGGGTGAGAAGGAAGCAATAGAAGAAGTTTTTGAATTTAGAAGCGATAGAATCAAAGATGTTTGCGTCAGGGCTAAAAAAATAGTTGCTTTTGATTATACAGATTCTTATAAGACTATTTTAGCAACAGTCAAGAAACATCGTTTTACCCGTTATCCGGTATTCAAAAATAAAGATATTGTCGGTTATGTAAATATTTATGATTTATTTTACCAGGGAGGAGTAAGCTGGCAGCAATTTATAAGACCGATAGCTAAGGTCGGTTTTAATCAAAAGCTCCATCAAATCTTTACAAGATTAAAGTCTAAAAAGGAAAGTATTGCTCTGGTGCTAAAAGGTAAGAAGATTTACGGAATAGTTACCATTCAGGATATTATCCGCGAAATTATCACCTCTATTATTAAAGATTAACTTATTAATTCCTTTAATTCTTGGGCGTTTATGCAGGTTATGCCTAATTTTTGGGCCCACTTTACCAGCCCCGAATCAGAAGTAGCTAGGTAAGCGTTTATTTCTTTGGCTAGCAGAACGAGGTCAAAGTCCTCTTTACTATCAATAATCCCTTCGCGCAAAGCTACTCGGTATTCCTGTCTGAGGTTTCTTATTAATTCCTCATTTCTCTCTTTCTTAGCCGGTATAGGGGCAGCTAGGCCTTTGCGAGTGTATTTTTCAGCTATTCGCAGGCCTTTGTTGATTCTTAGGCGCGTTTCTTCAATAAATTCATATACTAGCATAGCTGGAACCGGGGTTTGGTAAGAAGAAGGAGGTTTTTTATTAATAAGAATAGTTTTCTTTGTTGAGGGTAATTTTTCTATAAATTTAGCCAATTCTTCATATACTGAGGGAGGAATATAGCAGTTGATCTGCTTTTTATCCTTTAGTTGGTCTAAAAAGTTAGAGAGAGCCTCTTTGGGGGTGTTACCGAAGTAGGTGCGGGAATCAGGGTTAACAAAAATACTCGTGTCTAAGATAATCTGTAGAGGTCTTTTCATTTGTTTAATATTCTAAACCATAATCATAATAAAGGCAACAGTAAAGTTGCTTGAGATTCGTGGTTGAGATTTGATCTCAACCACAACCAAGCAAAAATAATCCGTGTAATCAAGGAGTGTTGCATTTTGCAACACTCCCTGAATGCAGAAATCTCTAAAAAAAGCTTGATTTTAAGCCTCTCTATTGATAAACTTATTATAAAGAGCCACTAGTAATAAAAAGGAGGTTTCCGATGAGAAAAGCGTGTTCTATCGCTGTAGGTATTCTTTTCATTTTAACTTTTTCCGGTTGCGACTTATTACCCCTACCTAAGAAAAGTTCAAGTTCAAAAGCTTCTATTACAACCAAACTAACTAAGCCTATTCTAGCCAGGATAAATGATTGGGTATTAACAGTTGATGAGTTCGATAAACAGATAGATATGCTTGTTAGGTTAAATAACGGAGACGCTAATATTCCCATAGAAGCTTTAGGACTTCTGGCCAGTACATTTATCCCTTCTCAAATTGCAAAGATTGATTTAAGCTCCCCTGAAGGCAAAATGGCCTACTTAGACTTTTTAATTAACCAGGAGTTATTAGCTCAAGAAGCCCGGCAACGGAGATTAGATAAGAATCCAGAGGTTATAAAAGGCATAAGAAAGAGTACAGTAGAGATTTTAGGTTTTTCCCTGCTTAAAGATATACTTAAAGATGTGAAAGTAAGCCCGATAGAGGTAGAAGATTTATATAATCATGGGTACAAGAATACATTAGAAAGCATAGAGCAAAGAAAAATTAGAGAAATAGTAGTAAATTCAAAATCTAAGGCCAATGATATTTTAGTACAGCTTCTTACTGGAAGTAATTTCGCCAGCTTGGCTTCTCAACATTCTGCGGCTGAAACAGCAAGTAAGGGCGGAGACTTAGGGTATTTAGTCCGTCAACCCAATATAAAATTTAATAAATTTTGGGAAGTAGCCCTTACTTTAGATAAAGGGGAAGTTTCCAACATATTTAAAGATCCAGAAAAGAATGAGTACTATCTTATTACAGTTGAAGATATTAAAAAAGGAGAAATGGAGCCCTTAGACAAAGTATATAATCAGTTAGAGCTCATCCTTATTCAGCAAAAAACAATCAATTCTATTAGTGAATTGATGAGTAAAATAAAATCTAGATTTGAAACAAATCTGGTTATAAATAGTAATTTAATAAATTAAGGGGAAAGATGGATAAGAGGATGTTGAATTTGATAATCGGAATTGGTCTAGCAGTTATTGCTATACTATTAATTCATACCAAAATGCAACAAGACCAGAAGATTATCCAACAGCTTGCTACTAAAGGCGAGATATTAGAGGTAGTAGTGGCTAGGACGGATATCTCTAGAGAAAGTGCTATTACTCAAAATATGGTTACCTTAAGTCGGATCCGCTCTAACGCCTATCAACCCGGAGATTTAACATCTATAGATTCGGTAATAAATAAGTTTGCAAAAGTAGATATTTTAAAGGGCCAACATGTAAATAGTAATATGTTAAGGTCTTTAGCTGGGGCAAAGTTTCTTTCTCAAAGAATTCCCAAAGGCATGCGGGCGATGACCCTGCCGGTAGATAAAATTTCTTCCATCGAAGGACTTATAAAACCTAGCGATTACGTAGATATTATTGGGACCTTTGTTATCTCAGCCGGCCAAAACCTGGTGGTTACTCTCTTCCAAGGGGTAAAGATTTTGGCTACAGGAAAAAACATCTCTCCATACAAAATAGATAGCTTAGCCGATACAGTTACGGTTGCTCTTAAGCCAGAAGATATAAAGTTACTTACTTATGTCTTAGAGTCGGGAAGTAAGATCCGGCTAGTCCTAAGAGCTCCTTTAGATTCTTCCCAAGAAATTGGTTATTCAGGAGTTACCTTTGAGACTCTTATGAAGAGATTGGGTATGTGGGCACAACCTCCTCAGGCGGAGGAAAAGTCAACTTTAGAAATTTATAAAGGAATACAAAAAGAAGAAGTCGCTGTTTCTAAGTAATACAGAAGGAGCATTTAATGCTAAAAAATCTATTCTTAAGAATATTAATTTGTGTATTCTTAATTACTTCCCAAAGTATAGCCTTCCCGCAGTTTCTAGACTTAGAAGAAATTAGCGACGAGATATTTTTCGTAATAGGAGAGGTCAAGGTTTTAGAAGTTTATTCCCCTAAGAGAGTTTCAGTAAGGAATCCTGAGATAGCTGATGTAGATTCAGCATCAAGCCGGGAAATAATTCTCGTAGCCAAGAAGGCTGGAAGCACTACCCTGATAGTTTGGGATGGGGAGGGGAAGAAGACATTTAACATCACTGTATATGCTCAGGATCCTGACGCTTTAAAGAAGAGGTTCGAAAAGACAATTAATGAAAGGTTAGGGATAAAAGAGGTATATTTTAGGAAGAATGATGCTAATGGCAAGATAATGGTTATCGGAGAAGTAACAGCTGCAGAGAAGACTCGGGTGGAGACCGTTCTCAAGCCTTTTATTAGAAGTATTGATAATCTATTAGTAGTCGGAGAAGCTAGCCAAATGGTAGAAGTAGATTGTCATATTTTAGAATTAACCAAGAGCTTTTCTGAGGTCTTTGGTCTCAATTGGACTGGCACCTCTGGTTCTTCTCCGACAAAATTAACTAAACTTACCTCTGCCGAAGCAACCGGAAAATTTAGAGATGTTTTTAGAATTATCGATTTTACTAGAACTGCTCTTGATGTTCAGCTTATGGCTGCGGTTGATGAGGGAAAAGGTAAAATTCTTGCTAAGCCTAAACTTTTGTGTTTATCCGGAGAGGAAGCTAGTTTTTTGGTAGGAGGAGAGATCCCAGTGGTTAAGGTTACCTCGTCTGCTGGCGGCGATACAGTGGCTGAAGATGTAGAGTATAAAGAGTATGGAGTAAAGTTAAATATACAACCGGTTGTTCTTGAGAGTGATGACATTAAGTTAAATTTAACTACTGAGGTAAAGGAGTTAAGTACCGAAGGCCAATATACACGGGCTGATGGTACGACTGTTAAGGCTTTTGCTACTAGAAATACCTCTACTGTCTTACGTCTTAGACCCGGCCAAGCAGTCATTATCTCTGGTTTGTTTAAAGATAAGGTTACTAAAGATGATATTAGCAAAGTTCCTGGCCTAGGAGATATCCCGATTTTAGGAGCTTTGTTTAGGTCAAAGGATTATCAAGATAACCAGACAGAGCTGGTTATTTCTCTTGTTCCTAAATTGATAAATGCAGGGGAAAAGAAGAAAGATAACATTATAATAGCAAAGAGAGAAGCACCTTCTTGGAAAAAGTCAAAAGTTGAACCCAGATACTCAGAGGAAGAAGCAGCTTTAAATCATTATATTTTAGAAGTTCAAAAGACTATCTTTCGGTCTTTAGATTATCCACGTCTAGCGCAGGAAGCCGGTTGGCAGGGAGCAGTGAAGATAAAACTACATATTAATAGCGAAGGAGAACTCCTTGATGTTAAAATTAGCGAATCCTCAGGCTATCTTTCTTTTGATAATAATGTATTAAAGATAGCTGAGTCCTTAAGCCCATACCCTCCTTTTCCTTCCTATATCGAGTTAAAAGACTTGTGGATTGATATACCCATAGTTTACGAAATAGATTAACCTAATGGAAGCCAGGGTAATTTCTTTTTTCAGTACCAAAGGGGGGGTTGGCAAAACCCTTATTTCTTTAAACCTGGCCGTTAGCCTTTCCTTAAAGAAAAAAAAAGTATTTCACCTTGATTTAGATTTAGGAGCTCCTCAGGCGACTGCTAAACTTTTAGGAACTGAGAGTAAGTATTGTTTATTTAACTTCGTTGATCATTTGGAAGAGTTTAGAAGTAAGAAGAGAAATATCCGCAATTATTTAGCCCGCTATAAGAGCAATCTTTATTTCCTTCCGGCAATATTTAAAATGTCTCAAAGATCTCACATAACGCCTCAAGGGATAAAAGATTTTCTTTCTATTGTTTGTGAGGAGTTTGACTATGTTCTTATAGATGCCGGCAGTAATATGAGCGATGATTTAATTACTACTCTTGATTCTTCTAATCTTATTTTCTTAGTTCTTACCCCGGATATTTTATCAGTCTATCAGACCGAGTGGCTTCTCGATACCTTACAGAGCCTAGGTTTTCCTTTAAAAATGATTAAGACAATTCTTAACCGTGCCGAGAGCAAAGGTTCAATAAGTTGGCAGGAGATAAAAGTACTTCTTCCTTCAGAGGTTGTGGCCTTGATGCCTTCAGATGGAAGGACTGTCGGTTTAGCTGTTAATAGGGGTATTCCGGTTGTTGCAGATAGTCCTAGCTCCAAGGCGGCCCTGGCAATCGATACATTGGCTGATTTTCTTGTCGAGAAAAAAGATCTATACATAGAACATAAGACTCTTGCTGATATTAGGGTTGTTAAAGAGGGGGCTCAGGATTCTAGAGAAGCATTTTGGCAGAAGATGGGGCTTATTGAAAAGGCAAAGAGAAGCGGCCTGAAGGAAGAAGAAGATCAGGTAGTAAGATTTAAGAGAAAGGTTCATCAGAGGCTTATTGATGAATTGGACTTAAAGAGAATGTCAGTAGAAACATTTAAGGTTAATGCTGCTGAGGCTGAAGAGTTAAGAAAAAAAGCTGAGAGAATAATCTCTAATATTATCAGCAAAGAGGCCGGAGGGTTTATCTCTTCTTTAGAGATTAGAAAGAAGGTAATCAAGGAGATTTTAGATGAGGCTTTAGGATTTGGCCCCCTAGAGGACTTATTAGGTGATTCTTCAGTTACTGAAATTATGGTTAATAATAAGGATCAGGTCTATATAGAAAAAAGGGGGAAGTTAGAGCTAACCAGCAAGAAGTTTACTACTAATGATCAGGTAAAGGTAGTAATCGAGAGAATTCTTGCTCCTTTAGGCCGCAGGATTGACGAGTCTGTTCCTTACGTTGATGCCCGTCTCCCTGATGGTTCTCGTGTAAATGCTGTAATCCCACCGCTTTCTCTGACCGGACCTGCTTTAACCATTAGAAAATTTTCCCGTGAGCGTTTTACCATAGATGATTTAATAAAAAGGTTTAATAGCTTAACTCCGGATATGGCTAAGTTTATAGATGCAGCAGTAAAGTCACGAAAGAATATATTAGTTTCCGGTGGTACTGGATCGGGAAAGACAACTTTGCTTAATATTATTTCTTCATTTATTCCCGGCACTGAGCGGATAGTTACTATTGAAGATTCGGCAGAGTTGAAGCTAGACCAGACTCATTGGATAAGGCTTGAATCCCGTCCGCCGAATATAGAAGGAAAAGGGGAAATTGGTATAGAAGATTTATTCCGAAATACCTTACGGATGCGTCCGGATAGGATAGTTGTTGGTGAGTCCCGGGGCCGGGAAGCCTTGGATATGCTTCAGGCAATGAATACCGGCCATGATGGAAGCATGTCTACTATTCATGCTAATTCCACCCAGGATGTTTTAATAAGATTAGATAGTATGATTTTAATGAGCGGAGTAGAGCTTCCGATTCGTTCTATCCGAGAGATGATTTCATCAGCTCTGGATTTAATAGTGCATATTGCCCGTCTCTCCGATGGTTCACGTAAGGTTGTCCAGATTACAGAAGTTGTTGGTATGCTTGATGATATGCATATAAATCTTAAAGATATTTTTAGCTTCCATCAAACCGGAGTAGATAGTGAGGGGGGAGTCATAGGAGAATTTGTTTCTTTAGGCTATATCCCTTCTTTTTATGAGGAAATACGGGCCAGGGGTATAGATTTACCCAGAGAGATATTTGTACCAAAGGAGTAAATTATGGCAAGTGGTGTTGATAAATTAAATAAGTTATTAAGCGATAAAGCTGTCACCGAAATAATGATAAATGGCTCCCAAGGTACCTTTATTGAAAAAGCCGGTATTAAGCATAAATTAGATGTTACATTTTCCGATAAAGATATAGAAGATGTAACAGAAGAGTTTTACAACAAGCAAGGAAAACCAATTTCTTATTATAGTCCTTATGGTGATATTTGTCTTCCCGATGGTTCGCGTATTAATTTAATTACATCTCCCCTAGCCCGTTGCGGCACCGCAATTACTATTAGAAAATTTAGCCAAGAACTAAAAAATATAGAAGATTTAATAAAGTTAGATACCTTAACTCCTAAAATGGCTCAATTCTTAATTGCTTGCATTAAAGGGAAAGTAAATATTCTTTTTTCCGGTCCAACAGGAGCTGGTAAAACAACCACCATGGAGATGCTTTCTTATCATATCCCTGAGCAAGAAAGAATAGTAACCATTGAAGATACGGCTGAATTGCAGCTTCACCAGGATAACCTTGTTCCTATGGAAACAAGAGGTCCTGATGAAGATGGCAAGGGAGAAGTTACCTTAGAAGACTTAATAAAGAATGCTCTTCGTATGAGGCCGGATAGAATAATTGTTGGTGAGGTAAGGGGACCTGAGGCTTTGGATATGATTCAAGCTATGTCTACCGGCCACCGTGGAACTTTAGCTGTTATCCACGGAAATTCTCCTCAAGAAGTAACCGGACGCTTAGAGACAATGGTTCTCTCCTCAGGCATAAAACTATCGTTAGAGGAAATAAGAAAGATGATAAGCAATACTATCCAAGTAGTGGTTCAGCATGATAGATTTCCTGACGGAAGCCGCAGAGTCACCCATATTAGCGAGATAAGAGGCGTTGAGCGTGGCGAAATCGCTATACAAGATATATTTGTTTTTAAAAGAACCGGTAAAACCGCTGATGGTAAAATTAAAGGCAAATTCTCGACAGCCATGAGAATGTATCCTCAATTCTTTTCAGATTTCCAAAGGCAAGGCCTTCTGGATGAACAGATATTCTCCGATAACTAAAACTGTTTAGAATTCGCCTAAACAGAAGAATTAAATAAATATTAAACATTAATCATGAACGAGGGCCAAATAATCAAAGGTTGTCTGAAGAATGATAAGAAATCCTGGGATATTTTCGTTCAAAAATATTCAAAATTAATTTATTGGGCCATAAGGAGACGGTTAGCACTTAATAGTTTTGATTTTAAGCAGGATGACATCGATTGTATTTTTCAGGAGGTATTTTTGTCGATTTCCTGCGGCAATAAGCTTGCTCAGATAAGAGACGTGAGAATGATTGCCAGTTGGCTGGCAGTGATAGCTTCTAATGAAACAGTTGATTTCATGCGTCGCAAAATTAAGCAAAATAAGCGGTTTATCTCAAAGCTGCCGGAGATAAAAGATGACCGGTTTAAAGAAGAATTAGACCAAAGAGATTCATTAGAACTTCTTGAACATCTTATAAATAACTTATCTTCCAAAGAAAAAATTGTTATCTCTTTTAATCTTATTGAAAACAGAACACATAGAGAAATCGCCGGTATTGTTGACATACCTATAAATACTGTATCTACGATAATTGCCCGGACCAAAGAAAAGCTAAAAAAAGAGCTGGTTAGGAAAGGCCTAAAATATTTATGAAAGAAAAAGAAAGAATATTTCGTCTATTAAAGAGGAGGGGAAAATGCGAAAAATAGAAGAGTATCTTAAAAACTACCTTAAAAAAGATTTAAGCAATATTGAAATAACTCCTCACTGTCTTGATGAGGATGTCTTATTGGATTATCTTGGGCATAAGCTGGATGGCCGGGAACGTAAAGACATTGAAGAACATCTTTCTCAATGTAATTTCTGCCTTAGTCAGCTTAATTTAGCCTTCGAAGCTAAGAAATTAAATATTCGTAATCTAGGAGGGAAAGTTCCCTCTGAGCTTGTAAATAAAGCAAAAGCACTGCTTAAGAATGATAAAAATATTATTCGCAAGGGAGGGGTGAATCGAATGAAAAAGAATCTATTTCTTGCCGGGGCAATTATATTTTTCATCATCTCATTTCTACTGCCAAAGTATTTTATGCAATGTTTGGTAGCCGCTCTTGTTTTGGGTATACGTTGGGCATTTGAAAGCGAAAATGGCCGGATCCTTATTATGGTGCTTGATTCCTGGCGCCGCCACTCTCACGATGATGATGACGAAATCTCCAATCGCCTAAAAGACCGGTTCAAATCCCCCCACCTTTAGCTCGGTTTAGGATTCGCCTAAACCGACTTCCCGGTTAATTCAAATCCTTATGTTTAAAAAATAAAAATTTTTGAAAGAATTTTTGTGTCTATTACGTCTATTAAGTAAAGAGGACATAAAGCAGCATGTGTAATTTAGGTGAGGTAGTGTGTATGGGCAGGTGTTTGGCAAAAAGGAGGTGGGTGAAATGGCTTTGGATTTCAAAGTTACAAGGATTCACAAATTTGACGGCAAGGGAACAACAAAAGCTATATGCGATGTTTCAATAGCCGATGAATTTGTAGTCAAAGGATTTCGTATAATCGAAGGTAAAAATGGCTTATTTGTTGGTGTGCCGCAGGAGTCTGGTAAGGATGGGAAGTGGTATAACAGCGCTTTCCCTATAACCGCTCAGACGCGGGAAGCACTTAATGAAGCAGTTATTTCTACTTACATCGGAAACAGCGATTAAATTCTGAATCCTTATTGGGGGTATCCTTTGTGGATAACCCCCAATATTTTTAACAACCCCGGTTGAGGACTGTCTTCAACCGACCAGTAAACAGATTCCATGAGAAGAGAAGCATTTACAATAGGAAATTATATACACGTATACAATAGGGGTAACCGGAAGCAGGCAATAGTTCGCGAAACTTGCGATAGGTGGCATTTTTTGCAGATGCTGTATTGTTTTAATAGCTCAATACCAATCGCAAATCCTTTTAGAAGTCTAAAGAGGAAAATGGGCCTGGCAGTTGATAAGAAATTGATTTGGCTAAAGGGTTGGCCTCCTCGAAAACCTATCGTAGAAATAATTGCCTTTTCTTTAATGGAAAATCATTTTCACTTTCTTCTTAAGGAAATCGTATTAGGAGGGGTTGTGCTATTTATGAGAAAATTTGGTACTGGCATGGCCGCATATTTTAATACTAAATATAAAGAGACAGGTCGGTTATTTCAGAGCCCTTATAAAACGAGAGTAGTAAACCACGATGATGATTTAAAGTATTTAAGCGTATATGTTCAGGTAAAAAATCCTTTCGAACTTTATCCTAAAGGTTTTGAAGCAGCTATAAAAAATTTTGATGATGCCTATCAATGGGCAATTAAATATCCATATTGCAGTTTAGCGGATTACGCCGGAGAAAGAAACTCACCGATTATAAATAAAGATATATTGGGAGAGATATTTCCGTTTCCTGAAAAGTATAAGAAGTTTTCAGAAAGCTGTATATCTTCTATGGATTTCAAAGAGAGATTAGATAAATTGGCTATCGATTAATAAGAAAGCGGTTGAGGACTGTCCTCAACCGCTTTGGGAATATTTGTGTGCTTATGAAGGGCGTGGTCGCGATTGAAAATCCAGAATATCCTGAATTGCTTAAGAGAATTCCTTCGCCACCGGAGAAAATTTATTATAGAGGTAAGTGGGATGCTTCTATTTTTGAAAACTGCCTGGCAGTTGTGGGTTCAAGGAGGATGACAGCTTATGGTAAACAAGTCACCACTAAATTAGTATCAGAAATATCAAATGCGGGAATAACAATTGTTTCCGGATTTATGTACGGGATTGATGCAACCGCACATAGAACGGCGCTAGATGCCGGAGGCAGGACCATTGCAGTTATGCCATGTGGAATTGACATGATTCATCCTCAGCATCAAGAGAGTTTATATAATGAAATATTAGAAAATAACGGGTTAGTCATATCGGAGTTTGAGGGGAATTTTCCGCCGGCAGTATGGACTTACCCTAAGCGAAACAGAATTGTTGCCGGTTTATCCAAGGTAACTATGGTTGTTGAAGCAGGCAAAAAAAGTGGCTCTTTGATTACAGCGGGCCTTGCTAAAAGTTATAAAAGAAGGCTTATCGTTGTTCCCGGCCCCCTTACTAGCTTAAACTCACAGGGTATTTTACAACTTATTAAGGAAGGCGCTGATATTGTAACTAGCTCGGAAGATGTATTGGCAAGTTATGATATAATTCGATTCGAATTTCCAAAAGTTTCATCGCGATCGTCAAGTTTAAATAGTTTTGAGCAAGCCGTATTAGAGGAATTACAACGCGAGCCTATGAATGTAGATGGCCTGTCTCGTTTTATAAAAAAACCAGTTGCTGAGATAGGCACCATACTTTCTCTTCTGCAGCTAAGGGGTTTATTATTGGAAGAGGGAGGAAAGTACTATATAAATAGCGCTAAAGCGTGAGTAATCGTCTGTTTAGGCGAATCCCTGCCTTGCCGGCAGGGCCAGGCTAAACAGGTTTAACAAAAGGAGAGGTAGTATATGTTAGTTAAGGTTTTGTCAGCGTCAAATTCAGGCCTTGAGGCCATTGGTATAGATGTAGAGGTAAATGTTGCAAATAGAGGTTTGCCGGCTTTTGAAATCGTTGGTTTACCTAGTAAAGCAGTGGATGAAAGCAAGGAGAGGGTTAGAACCGCAGTCATAAATTCAAATATTGAATTTCCTTCAAGAAGAATTGTTGTTAATCTAGCACCGGGCGATGTCCCTAAGGAAGGTTCTTTCTATGATTTGCCTATAGCGGTAGGTATTTTAGCATCAATTATTCAATTCAAAATTCCCAGAGGCAGTCTTTTCTTTGGTGAGCTTTCTCTTGACGGAACATTACGCCATACAAAAGGGGCATTGCTATTAGCATTGTTTGCCAAAGAAAAGGGAATTAAAAATATATTTGTGCCAAAATCATGCGCGAATGAAGCAGCTGTTGTCAAAGGAATAGACGTTTACCCTATTGAAAACCTAAGTCATTTATCAGCTTATTTATTAAACGAAATCGGAATCCAGCCGGTTGAATTTAAGGAGGTAGATGAAGAAAGGGGTGTTGTTAGGGCTGAATTTGATATGGCAGAGATTTTAGGCCAGGAGCAAGCTAAAAGGGCAATGGAGATTTCAGCTGCCGGAGGACATAATCTTTTTATGTCCGGCAGCCCCGGGTCAGGTAAAACCATGTTGGCACGGGCACTTCAAGGCATTTTACCGGTGTTAATCGGCGGAGAACAGTTGGAGGTTACAAAAATATATTCGGCTGCCGGCCGTATTCCACCAGAAGGTTCAATTATTAAAACACGCCCTTTTAGGTCACCTCACCATACTATTTCCCAAGTTGGCCTTATTGGCGGAGGCACAAGGCCTCAGCCCGGAGAAATAAGTTTGGCCCATCGCGGAATATTATTTTTGGATGAGTTCAATGAATTTCCGCGTAGTGTTTTAGAAGCATTAAGACAACCTATAGAGGATGGCCGGGTTTCCATTTCCCGCAGCAGAGAAAGAGTAAGGTATCCTTGTAAATTTATGCTAATAGCCTCAGCTAATCCTTGTCCGTGCGGTTACTTGCATCATCCTAAAAAGCCTTGCCTATGTACGCAAAGGGAAATAGAAAAATACAGGAAACGAGTTTCCGGCCCGATGTTAGACCGTATTGACCTTCATGTTGATGTTCCGGCAGTTAGTGTTAAGGAGCTTTCCGATGATGAGCAAATAAAGACAGGTTTAGAAACCTCCGAACAAATACAAAAACGTGTGGTTTCAGCCAGAAAAATTCAACAGGCTCGTTTCAAAGAAGAGGGTATTTATACCAACGCAGAGATGAAAAACGTGCATATAAAAAAACATTGCAAGCTTTCAAAAGAGATAAAACAATTACTGCGCCGGGCTGGTGTTGCTTTTCAGCTTTCGGCACGCTCTTATTTTAAAATGATAAAAGTGGCAAGGACTATAGCAGATTTAGAGAGTTTACCAGAGATAAGTGTAGTTCATATGGCAGAAGCTTTACAATACAGGCCAAAAGTTCGGGCAGAAGGTTTATGAGTATTTTTAAAGAAGACAATCGAGAAATTATTGAGAAAAGCCTTTCTCTTAAGACAAAGAACCTTAAAGCCGGCCGGTTAGGAGAAGAAATAGCAAAGAAATACTTACAGTCTAATAGGTACGCTATAATTGAACAAAATTACCGGACAAGGCGGGCTGAAATTGATTTAATTGCTTTACATAAAGGCATATTAGTATTTATAGAGGTGAGGACAAAAAGAGGCGAGAGATTCGGCATACCTGAAGAGTCGCTCAACCGAAACAAAAAAATTAAGCTTATCGGTAATGCCAAAGCTTACGTAGCTAAGAAAAGATGGAAGAAAGAGTATAGAATAGATGCGATTTGTATTGTTTTAGATAATAATTATCGAGTCAGTCGCATTAACCATTATAAGAATATCACTTTCTAACCGGTTGAGGACTGTCCTCAACCGGTAACAGTTTGTGACCGGTAGCAAAAAGAAAAGGAGTTTTTAAAAATGAAAAAACCAATTTTTTCAGGGGCAATAGAAAAAAATATTTTTTTGATTAGGCGGCACAGGGTTATGCTTAGCACGCATCTGGCTGAGCTTTATGGGGTTGAGGCAAAAGTATTAGTTCAAGCTGTAAAGCGAAATATTGATAGGTTTCCTGAAGATTTTATGTTTCAGCTTAACGAACTTGAATTTAAAAACTTGAAGTCACGAATTGTGACTTCAAGTTGGGGTGGCATCCGTCGAGCTAATCCATATGCTTTTACTGAACAAGGCGTAGCAATGCTTTCGAGCATTTTAAGAAGCAAACGCGCCATACAAATGAATATTGCTATTATGCGTATATTTGTAAAATTACGGCATATTCTTTTTACCGACAAAGAGCTTGCTTATAAATTAAATCAACTTGAAGGGAAGATAGGGAAGCATGATGCAGAAATCCGTGCTATTTTTGAGGCGATTCAACAGCTCATATCTGTTCCAGATGAACCGAAACGGCAAATAGGGTTTCATAAGGCTGGTTGAGGCGAATCCTGAACAGGAGCTTTCTTAGTGTGTGAGATTCTGATATAATAATAAATATGCCAAAGAAAATAGTAACGCCTGCTATAAGAAAAATAGTCCTTCGAGAGAAAAGACGTACCCCGCATTTAGGGGTTAGGCCTCTATCAGAATTGTTAAAGAAGAAGCATAAGGTTATACTTTCTAAGAGTGCAATTAATAAAATCCTTATTTCTTCCGGTTTAAAAGATAAAAAGGGACGCAAGAAATCCTTACTTATTTATAAGGCAAAAGGCCTTACCCACTGCGGGTTATTCCTCCTGCGCTGCCTGGATTATCAGGTAGATATATTTGATTATTTAAGCCAGGAGCTTAAAGGTTGCTTTCCCAAGATAAGTAAAGATCTATTGAAACAATTGATTATTTTAGCTAGTTTCTCAGCCCTTATTAATGAGGATCCCAAACAGAGTATGGAGAGAAAGGGTTTTTTAAGATTAGCTGGCTTAGGGCACTTTCCAGCTCGCAAGATGGATTACTTTAAGCGTCAGTTATCCCAACATAAACCCAAGGTAGATTTGAAGCCCTTAAAGGAGAGTTTAGTTTGTGTTTCTACAATAAAGATTCTCTTTAATAATGGGTATTGCGGCCATTTTGACGCTCAGATGTCGACTCTTTGGAGCGGACCTTGCAAGATGGAACAATTCTCCTCTTCCCTAAGAGCTGCCAATAAATTAATTGAACAGATGATAGAAAATAAGACTATTATTATTGGATACACTAAGAGTTTTGGTTATCTATCTCCCCTAACTTTTGATTTTTTAAAAGCTATGGATAAGGGAATAAAAAAGGTTGAATTTTTAGATGAGCGCGGAAAGGTTTTAAAGGAGCTAAAAGTAAATTTGCCTAAGGCTTCTTTTTTCATTGGTTACTATCCTGAAATTCTTAATAAAGGGGTTATTCCTATAGGCAGGCCCAAGAGATTCAAGAGTTTCTTTTGGGAGGGGGTAGGTGAGTTTCTATGTGTATCATCTCTAACAAGATTTTCACAACCTGGACAAAAACAAGAGCTTATGCTTAATAATGTCCTCATAAAGCAGGGAGCTTCTCTCCTGCCTTCCTGGGGTCTTCTTACCGGCAACATTAGTAGTAATAAGGCAAGAATAACTTCTTACTTGAAAAAATACTTATATTTGTGGCCAAATGCTGAAAAAAGCTTTATAGAAGATATGAGAATCATTGAAAAATCGATCTTTAATCCCCCTAAGGATAGGGGTTATTTAGCCAAAATGCTACCTAAGAGTCTTGTTTTTAAGGATTTACTTGATTTTGCTAGGGTAGGGCAAATTTTATCGGTTATTTTCAAAGAGATGATTTGTGGTTGGGAACCTAAGAACAAGGAAGGCGACTTTGCTATTGGCAAAGATTACCTTAGAATCAGCCTAAAAAAGATACCTCGCGAGGTGAAAAAACGCTTTAATAACGGCCGTTTTTACCTGGATGGGAGGAGAATTTTTATTCAATAGAATTAAAGCGTTTTCAAAAAATATGGGTTTTTCTTGCTCTTTTCTTGAAATTTTCTTGTTCTTTATGGTATATTTATATGGTTGCTTGGGGAGGCGACGAAAAAGGTAATCCACTAAAAGTGGAACACAAAGCCCAGGATTCCAAAGAAGAGTTTTCAAAGGAACAGCCGGGCCACCGAAAGTCTCTCAAAAGGTGGTGCGGCTTTTTTATTAGGGAGCAGAAGATGAGAATAAAAAACATAAAACGAAGAAAAGCTCAAGTGGTTATCGAGTATGTAGCTATATTTGCCATAGTGATTGTAGCTATTGCTAGCGTAGGATTTCTGCCTAAGATAAAGGCTAATTTTTCCAATCACTATGACAAGTGCGTAGATGTAATATTAGAGCGAGGATAAGATTGTGAAGAGAAAAGCCCAAAACTTTATTGAATACGCAGCGTTAATCATGATAATTTCAGCTGCTTTAGTGGCTATGAAAGTGTATATTCAAAGAGCAATGAATGTTCGTCTTGCCCAGGTAAGGGCAGAGTTAAATGAAAGTATCCGATAATTTGAGGAGGTGTAGTAGAATGAGACGTAGAAAGGCACAAAGTATTTTGGAGTACACTCTTATTTTAGCAGCCATCATTGCCGGGATAATACTTGCTGCTAGAACCATGGTTAGGCCGGCAGTAGAGCAGAGCTTTACTGACGCTACCGGTGCCATGGAGGATATGACTTCAAGGTTTAATTCTCAATTGGGTGGCGGAGAGTAATTGGAAAGGTTAAAAATACGGAGGTGGAAAAATGTTGATTAAGCTTAAGAGAGCACAATCTACCGCAGAATACGCTATACTGATATCGGTGATCGTAGGGGCTGCCTTAGCTATGCAAATTTACATTAAAAGATCCTTGCAGGCAAAGATGCATGATGCTGGTATTGCTTTAACCGATGTTAGCGCAGATATCACTGGTGATGGCGTGGTTCTGGGTACACAGAAGCAGTATGAACCTTACTATGCTGAACAGAGGGTTTCAGA
>CAZPYY010000017.1:0-14385 GCA_964590995.1 uncultured Planctomycetia bacterium
AGTTTATATAGTTTATCTAGTTATTTAATTCAGAAAACAATAATTACAAAAACCAGATAAACGATATCAACTGAATAAACTAAATGAACCAAATAAACTAACTTATGGGTTTAACTTTAATTGAAAAAATTCTTCTTAAACACTCTTTATCCGGGAAGCTGGAAGACTTTATCTATGCTAAGGTAGATTTCTGCTTTGGCAATGATATAACTGCACCCTTAGCAGTTAAAGAGTTTAGGCGCTCTGGCTTTAAAAAGGTATTTAATAAATCAAAGATTGGGCTTATTTGTGACCACTTTACCCCAGCCCGAGACTTAAAAGCTGCTAATAACGTAAAGATTTTAAGGGAATTTGCTAAAGATTTTAAGATAAAGCACTTCTATGATATTGATAAGTGCGGAGTAGAGCATGCTTTTTTACCTGAAGCTGGTTTAGTTAAGCCAATGGATTTACTAATCGGAGCAGATTCTCATAGTTGCACCTATGGTGCCTTAGGAGCAGCGAGTTTCGGTGTCGGTTCAACTGATTTAGCTGCAGCTATTGCTACTGGTAAGTGTTGGTTTAGGGTTCCTGAGACTATAAAGTTTATTTATAAGGGGAAATTTCCAGCTTGGGTAGGAGGCAAGGACCTAATATTGCATACTATTGGCAAGATTGGGGTAGATGGGGCTTTGTATAAGATTATGGAGTTTTCCGGCCCGGCAATTAGAAACTTAGAAATGGACGATAGGTTTGCAATGTGCAATATGGCTATTGAGGCCGGAGGCAAGGGAGGAGTTATTGAGCCGGATAAAAAGACCATTGATTACGCAAGGAAAGCTAATCCTAAGATAAAAAATATAAAGATAGAGAAAAGTGATCCTGATGCTAAATATAGCAAGGTTGTTAATATTGATGTTAGTAAGCTAAAACCGCAAGTTGCTTGTCCGCACCTTCCGAGTAATGTAAAGAGTGTAGATGAGTGCAAGATGGTTAAAATAGATCAGGTTGTGATTGGTTCCTGTACCAATGGCCGGATAAGCGATTTAGAAGTTTCTGCTAAGATACTAAAGGGTAAAAAGATAAAGAAGGGCTTGCGGGCAATTGTTATCCCGGCAACTCCTAAGATTTATCAGGAGGCAGAGAGAAAGAAGTATTTAGAGATTTTCCATAAAGCTGGTTTTATAGTTTCACCGCCTACCTGCGGACCATGTCTGGGGGGACATACTGGAATTTTAGATAAAGGTGAAGTTGCTCTAGCTACTACTAATAGGAATTTTATTGGTAGAATGGGGCATCCTAAGAGTTTTGTTTATCTCTCATCGCCAGCAGTAACAGCAGCAAGTTCGATTACCGGCAGGATTACTAATCCAGGTAGTATGAGATGATTATTAAGGGTAGAGTGCACAGATTAGGGAATAATATAAATACCGACGATATTATTGCCGCTAAGTATCTTGATTCTCAAGATGAAGTTTTCTTGGGCTCAAAATGTATGGAGAATATAGACCAAGGATTTTCACAAAGAGTAAAAAAAGGTGATATAATAGTTGCCGGTAAAAATTTTGGTTGTGGCTCTAGCCGGGAGCATGCCCCTTGGGCTATTAAGGGATGTGGAATTTCTCTGGTAGTTGCCGAGAGCTTTGCCCGTATTTTTTACCGTAACGCTATAAATGTCGGTCTGCCGATTTTGATTTGCAAAGAAGCAAAGAAAATTAAACCTGAAGGTAAATTAGAGGTTAATTTAGAGAAGGGCATAATAAAAGATATAAATCTAAACAAAGAGTTTACCTCTGAGGCTTTTCCTCTTTTTATGCAGGAAATTATTAAAGCCGGGGGGTTAATCAAGTGGTTGAAGAAAAAAGAGCGAAGATGAATAGTTATAAAATTGCAGTAATTCCCGGTGATGGTACAGGCCCAGAAGTAGTAAGAGAAGGGTTAAAGGTATTAGCGGCAGTAGCTTCTAAGTATAATTTTAAATATGAGAACACTAACTATGATTTTGGTGGTGACAGATATTTAAAGACTGGTGAAGTCTTACCATCTTCAGCTATAAAAGAGTTGGCTACTTTTGATAGTATTTACCTTGGAGCAATTGGCCACCCTGATGTTAAGCCCGGTATTTTAGAAAAGGGAATATTGTTGACTCTCCGCTTTACCTTTGAGCAGTATATAAATTTAAGGCCGGTACAACTCTATGATAGCCGTTTCTGTCCCTTAAAAGATAAGGACTCTGAGGATGTGGATTTTGCAGTAGTTAGGGAAAACACCGAAGGCCTTTATAAGGGGCTGGGTGAGTTTAAAGATAAAGGGACTCCTAGTGAGGTAGCTATTCAGACCTCTTATAATACCCGCAAGGGAGTTGAGCGTTGCTTGCGTTATGCTTTTGAGTATACCCGCAAGAGAAATAAGAAAAAAACTCTTACTCTTTGTGGTAAGACCAATGTCTTAACCTATGCTTTTGATTTATGGGAGAGAACTTTTTATGAGGTAGCTAAAGACTACCCTAGCGTAAAGACTGATTATGCCCATGTTGATGCAATCTGTATGTGGATGGTTAAAAATCCGGAGTGGTTTGATGTAATTGTTACTGACAATATGTTCGGTGATATTATTACTGATTTAGGAGCAATGATCCAGGGGGGTATGGGTATTGCCGCCGGAGGTAATATCAATCCTCAAGGGGTCTCAATGTTTGAGCCTATTGGCGGAAGTGCGCCTAAATATACCGGTAAAAACGTAATAAACCCGTTAGCTGCAATTTGTGCTCTGGCTATGATGCTTGAGCAATTAGGTGAGAGTAAAGCTGCCAGGGCAGTAGAGAATTCAGTTATTAAGGTAGTTAGGGATAAGCTAAAGAGTCTTGGTGCTGGAAAGATGGGCTATTCCACCACTGAGGTCGGTGATTTGGTAGTTAAGAACCTATAGCGACAAACTAAAAAAGATGAAAAAACAAAATGTAGCGGTAATCGGAGTCGGGGCAGTCGGAGCAGAAATCCTTAAGATTTTAAAGGAGAGAAAGTTTCCGGTTGATAGTTTAAGGGTGTTTGCCCGTTCGGCAAGAGAAATAGCGGTTGCCGGCCAAAAATATCAGGTTGAAGCAATAGAAGGGGCGGATTTCTCCGATATTGACCTTGCTTTATTCGCCGGCACTGAAGGTGAAAAAGGAGCCAGTGTTCTTTATGCTGATAAGTTCATTGAAAAAGGTGCGGTAGTAATTGATAACGGAAATGATTTTCGTCTTAAAGAAAGTGTCCCTTTAGTTGTTCCCGAGGTAAATAAAGAGAAGATTCCTACCCATAAGGGATTAATTGCCAATCCTAATTGTACTACTATCCAGGCTGTTACTGCCTTAGGTGGTATTTTCAAGAACTTTGGCTTAAGTCAATTCATCCTTACTAGCTTTCAGGCAACTTCCGGAGCCGGCAAAGGTGCAGCTACTAGTCTCTGGAATGAAACTAAGAGTTTGGTTGAGGATAATAAGGATAAGAGTTTTGATAATCTCGGTAAGAAGATAAAGGGAAAACCAGAGAGCTTTAGTCATCAGATTGCTTTTAATGTTATCCCTCAGATCGGCGGTTTTGAGACGGGCGGTTATACCAGTGAAGAGATGAAGGTAGTCCATGAATCTCGTAAGATCTTCGGGGATGATTCAATAAAGATTTCAGCTACTTGCGTTAGGGTTCCTGTTTTTACCTCTCATGGTGAAGCGATTTACTTTACTACCGGGAAGAAAGCTACTATTGCTGGGTTAGAAGAGGTCCTTAAGAATTCACCGGGCGTAGAGTATCAACCTAAAGATTTATGCTTGCCTGTTGATGCTGAAGGTAGAGACGGGGTTTTTGTAAGTCGCCTGCGTGCTGATGCAACTTGCGAGAACTCTTTCTGGCTATGGTGCGTTTCTGATAACTTGAGGAAGGGTGCAGCCTTAAACGCTGTCCAGATAGCTGAAGAGTTAATTTCATTAGCGGTTTAGGATTCGCCTACACCGCACCTTTTTTTGTTTGCCTCGGTGTAGGCGAATCCTAAACCGGAGGTAGAGCTGATTTGTGAGTGTGAGTGCCAAAAATATTCTCCTAGAGTTAGAGTACATTGGGAGTAATTATTTTGGTTTTCAGGTTCAGGAGAAGGGTAGAAAGAACCAGGCTACTATCCAGGGGGTGTTAGAGAAAGCTCTAGCTAAACTTTTTAGCGAAAAAATAAGAGTAGCAGCTTCTGGCAGAACCGATAGAGGAGTGCATGCCCGAGCCCAGACAGTAAATTTTAAAGTAAATACTAAAATTCCCTTATCAAATATAAAAACTGCCCTCAATACTTTCCTCCCCATTGATATAAGAGTTAAGAAGGTAAAAAAAGTTCCCGAGGGTTTTCATGCCCGTTTTTCTGTTAAATCAAAGATCTACCGCTATATAATTTTTCAACATAGAGAAGACTCTGTGTTTTGGAGAAATTTTGCCTGGCATCTTTCTACCCCCCTTGATTTAGAAAGGATGAGGAAAGCAGCTAAAAGATTAGTTGGCAAGAGAGATTTTGCTCTTTTTGCTAAAGAAGCTAAGAAATATAAGGATTGTAAGCGTAAGGTAAAGGATATCTTAATAAGAAAGAGAGCAAACTTGATTTACATTGATATCGAGGCCGACGGTTTCTTAAGAAGTATGGCCAGAAACATGGTCTCATTCTTAGTAAGGGTAGCCAGCGGAGGGGTGCTGCTTAAAGATTTGCCTCTTATCCTTAAGCAAAAAATTCCTTATATTAACAACCCGGCCCCGGCCCAGGGCTTATATCTTTACAAGGCAAAATATTAACACATACTGTATTTTTAAGCTCTCAAAGACCGAAATTTTAGCCAAATTACCCGCTAAATATGATATAATAATGGGTATTAATTTAATAGCGAGAGGCATTTAGTAATTTTATTTTTATGAGAAAGGCATTAGTTTTTTTTCTTATTGTAATGTTTAGTGTAACCTCTGGTTGTCATAGCCTCCGCAAAAAGTTTACAAGGAAGAAGAAGTATAAGAAAGAAGCTCTGGTCTACGTAGATTTTAAAGATTATCCCACTAAGCCTTCACGAAAGGCCTACATTAATTATTATCTCTTTGTACGGGGCTGGCTTGATGATTTAACCGAAGCTTTGAAGAAGGGAACTAGCTATAAAAGACAGCGAAGGGCAATCAATGAAGCAATAATGAACCTAGAACAGATAGTTGTTTTTTATAATACTGAAGGTAAAGATGCGGTCTATCCTATTTATGAAGAGCTACAAGGTTTTAGGGAAACAATGGCTAAGAGCCCTAACATGAGCGAGACTAAGAGAAACTCTCTTATTCGTAAGATTGAGCGGCTTAAGAGGAAATTCGAGAAAGACTTCAATTATACTGATGCCGAAAGATGGATGGGTTAAGCATAAAGACCTTCTGTTTAGGAGATCTTTTTACTAATTGTTATCTTATTTTCGATAATAAATCAAAGGAGGCTTTTATAGTTGATAGCCCGGCGCCAACCGACGAAGTTATTAATTTTATCCAAAGCCAAAATTTAAATATCGAATTCATTGTCTTAACTCATGCTCATTTTGATCATATTGGAGGATTGGGTAGTTTCCCCTTCTCCTTCTATATACATCAGGATGATCTGCAGTTATTAAGAGATCCGCAAGTGAACGGTTCAGCACTCTTTGATTCTTCAATTGTAGTTGAAAAAAAACCAAGGCTATATAGGGAGAATAAGCCTTTATATTTTGATAATTACTCTATAGAGGTAATTCATACACCGGGGCATACGCCGGGGTCAGTATCTTTGAAGTTAAATAATTGGCTCTTTAGTGGAGATACTCTTTTTTTCGATTCAATAGGAAGGACTGATATTCCTTTGGCATCTCCAGAGCGAATAATTAAGTCAATAAAGGAAAAATTATTAGTCTTGCCTTCGAATACAATTGTCTATCCCGGGCATGGAGCCTCTACTACTATAGCTAGAGAGATTAAACTAAATCCTTTTCTAGGCTAATAAAATGGAAGTTTATTTAGAGGCGTTTATTGATTATCTTAAGGTTGAGAAGGGCTTAACTTCTAACTCTATTGCTGCCTATAGTAAGGATTTAAAGAAATATACGAAACACTTAAAGAGAGAGGGCTTAAGTAACCCCAAAGATGTTACCCGTAAGAACATTACTGACTTTTTGTTTTTCTTGCGCAAGAAGATATCTCCGGTAAGTATTGCCCGGATTCTATCAGCGATTAAGAGTTTTCATAAGTTTTTATTAAGAGAGAAGATATCTGGGCAAGATCCTTCGGGCCTTATCGAGGCTCCGAAGTTAGAGAAGAAGATTCCGAATTTTTTGACTCTTGATGAGGTAACTGAGATTTTAAAAGCGCCGAATTTGAAAAAGACTCAAGGGATAAGGGAAAGAGCCATTCTAGAGTTGATGTATGCAACTGGTTTGCGGGTCTCAGAGCTGATTAAGCTCAAAGCCCCAGATGTAAACCTAGATGTAGGGTTTATTAAATGTAAGGGCAAGGGTTCCAAAGAGAGGATAGTTCCTTTAGGGCAAACTGCTAGTCGATTCCTGCAGAAGTATCTTCAGGAAGCGAGAGATAAGCTTTTAGGAAAGAAAATAACTCCTTATATTTTTCTCGCTCAAGGCGGCCGGGCTATAAGCCGCCAAAGCGTATGGAAGGCGATAAAGAAGATGGTGAAAAAATGCCGAATTAAGAAGAAGGTTAGCCCTCATACTTTAAGGCATTCTTTTGCTACCCATCTTCTTGAACGCGGGGCTGATTTGAGGAGTGTCCAGGAGATGCTTGGCCATTCCAGTATAACCACTACCCAGATTTATACTCATGTTAATCAGCGAAGGTTAAAGAAAATTCATAGTCAATTTCATCCTCGGGCTAAGTAAAATATCTTAATTGTAGTATGGTAAATAGATTACAAAAATTATCACCGCAGTTTAAAAAAATTCTTAAAACCTCTTCTTTGTTAGCTAACTCTTTAGGAGTTAATATCTATCTTGTGGGGGGAGTGGTCAGGGATTTGATCTTAAAAAAGGAAGTTTTTGATTTAGATATTGTTGTAGAAGGTAACGCTATTGTTTTTGTCAAAAAATTGGCCAGCCGCCTGGGGGTGAAATTTAACCGCCACCATAGCTTTGGTACAGCAACTTTATATTTTGATCAACATAAAATTGATTTTGCTACTGCCCGTACCGAAGAATATCGGCACTGGGGGGCTCTGCCGACAGTTTCACCGGCCACTTTAGCCAAGGATTTACTTCGCCGCGATTTTTCGATAAATGCTATGGCTATAAGTTTAAATAAAGCTGATTACGGAGTGCTGGTTGATTTATATAATGGATTAGAGGATTTAAAGAAGGGCCTGATCAGAGTCTTACACCCCAAGAGCTTTCAGGATGATCCTACTCGGATATTAAGAGCTATAAGGTTTGAACAAAGGTTTTCTTTTAAGATTGAACCTGGTACTTTTAAATTAATGAAGGAGGCCTTGGGGAAGCAGTCTTTAGAACTTGTTGGACCTCATAGGCTTAGGGATGAGATAATTCTTATTTTAAAAGAGCCCAGTCCTTCTGGTTATATTAAAAGGATTAACCGGTTAGCTGGATTTTCTTTTTTGGGCAGAGGGATAAAGCTAGATAAAGAGAGTTTTCGTTTATTAGCAAGAATTGAGAGAGCTGCATTCTATTATGAGAAGAAATTTAAAAGACACCGCAAGTTAAAGATTTGGCTTCTGTATCTGGCAGCAATTATAATTAAACTTCCACCTTCGCAATTAAGGAAATTTTTCCATGATTTTGGATTCCGAAGAGGAGAGCGGGCTGTAGTTAGCTCTATAAGAGAGGGTATAAACAAAATAAAGAGGCTCGGGAAACACACTAAGGCTAGTAATATTTATCGAATCTTAGAGCCTTACAGTTTCGAGAGTATTCTCTTCTTTTATGCTTATTACCAGAAGCGGAACTTAAGAAAAAATATAGAACACTTCTTAGATAAGTTAGCAGGTATTCGTTTAAATATTAAGGGCAGAGATCTAAAGGCAATGAATTTAAAGCCCGATATTTTGTATAATAAAATTCTTAAAAAAACTCTCTATTCTAAGATCGACAAGGGCCTAAAGGATAAGCGTCAAGAGACCGAAGAGGTAAAGCGCATCTTTAAGCTCCATAAGAAAAATATTTGACATTTATTGATAAATTGTTATATTACCAGATTGGCAAATTAATAAAAGTATGTAGGGATAGGTCATGACCTGTCCTTTAATAAAATCATAGGATTAAAAATGTCTTTGCGAATGGAAAAAGTTAATCGTCAGATACAAAAGCTGATTATGGCAATAATCCAGAAAGAGATTGATGATCCGGATATGGATTTTCTATCGATAACTCGCGTAGAGACAACCAGGGATTTGGGAGAAAGTAGAGTTTACTATAGTTTGCTTAATGAGAAAAACCTAACTAAGGCTAAGGAGGTATTAGACCGGATGTGTGGGTTTATCAGGGGCAGTTTGTCTAAGAAGATAAGGTTGAAGGTCTTGCCTCAACTGCACTTTATACCTGATGATTCGATAAAGTATAGCGTGGATACCTATAAAAGAATAGAGGAGATTAAGAAATCCGAGGAGAAAAATGAGGAAGAGGTTACTGAAAAAGATAGTTGAAAAGATAAGAAGTAGTAAGAGCTTCTTGATTACCGCCCATATGAATTTAGAAGGCGATGCTCTCGGTTCGGAATTAGCCACCTACATCTTACTTAAAAAGCTTAAGAAAAGGGTCGTTATCTACAATAATGACTTGATACCGGGGATATACGAATTTCTTCCTTTTAGTCGAGTAATAAAGAACTCGATAAAGGAAGATAAGTTTGATGTAGCTATGGTCTTAGATTGTTCTGATGTTTCCCGGACCGGCAAGGTCAAAGACAGCTTGAGCAAGGCCGGTTGCATTATCAATATTGACCACCACATTAGTAATACTGATTTTGGTGATATAAACTGGGTTGAGCCATCTTCAGGTTCAGCGGCCCAAATGCTCTATCTGCTCTGTGACAAGTTTAAGATTATGGACAAGAATATTGCTATCTGTCTGTATACCGGGATTTTTACCGATACCGGTAATTTTACCTATGCTAATACTGACAGCCAGACTCACAAAATAGTTTCTAGTTTGATGAAGTATAACCTTCACCCTCATAAAATTTACGAGACTATACATGGTTTATGCAATCCACCTGATTTAAATTTTATCGGCAAGATTATTTCTTCTCTAAAATTCGATCCCCGGAGAAAAATCTGCTGGGCAACTATAACTGAATGGCAGGATAAAAATTACGACCTTACCGAGGTTGTTTTCTCGATAATGAGATTACTGAAAGATCCGGAGGTATTTCTTCTTTTTAAGAGAGTAGACGGGTATAGAACTAGAGTTAATTTCCGCTCTCGGGGTAGAGTTGATGTAAATATGATTGCTAAGTTTTTTGGCGGTGGTGGGCATAAAAACGCAAGTGGCACCACTGTGGAAGAGTCTTTAGAAAAGGCTGAGAGAAAAGTAATCTTTTTTGTAAAAAGATATACTAACGGCGTAAAGCGCAAAAAGAAAAATTAAGCTTAGGGGTTATCGAGATGAGCAGTAGCAAAAAAGAGGGAATCATTCTTGTAGACAAGCCCAAAGGGATTACTTCTCACGATGTAGTTGATGTTGTGCGTAAGCGGCTTAAGACTAAAAGAGTCGGTCATGCCGGGACTTTAGACCCTTTAGCCGAAGGGTTGCTAATTATTCTGGTAGGTAAGTATACAAAGTTGTTTTCTAAATTTGCTAATTTTGATAAAGAATACTTAGGGGTATTAAAGTTAGGCGAAGTCACTACCACTGGAGATTCTCAAGGAGAAGTTACCCGCAAAGAAGAGTATAAGGATATAAGCCAGGAGAAGATAAAAGAGATATTTTTTTCATTCCTTGGTGAGGTCGAACAAGTTCCTCCGATGGTCAGTGCTTTGCGGGTGAAGGGCAAGCGGCTTTATAATTTAGCTCGTCGCGGTATTGTAGTAGAGAGACCTCCCCGCAAGATCCACATTCTTTTTCTAGAGGTGTTAAAGATAGACCTTCCCTTTATTGAGTTTCACGTCCACTGTTCTAAAGGAACCTATGTCAGGAAGCTCGCTGAGGATATTGGCGAGGAGCTTGGCTGTGGGGCTCATATGGTAAAGATATTGCGCCTGAGCATCGGGCCTTTTAAAATAGAAAAGGCAGTAGCCTTGGATGGAGTCAATGAAAGTCATCTCCAACAGATTACCTTTTAGGAGAGTAAAGTGTGTGGCAACTGTAGGTGTTTTTGACGGAATTCATCTTGGGCATCAATTTATACTGAAAAAAGTAAGAGAGACCGCTCGAAAAAAAGGCCTATCTTCCCTGTTAATAACCTTTGATATTCCACCTCAACAATTTCTAAACAAAGAAAAGCTTCTGCACCATCGCCGGCCCGAAAAGGCATTTATTGGTTCTCTAACCACTAGGGATGAGAAGATTGACCTAGTAAGTTCTTTAGGCATAGATTATCTCTGGTTTTTAAGAACCAAGAGGTCTCTTTTAAAGTTATCAGCTAAGAGTTTTGTAAATTATATCCAGAACTACTTTAATATTGAGAAGCTTATCGTTGGCGAAGACTTTCGTTTTGGGCATAAAGGCACAGGAGACCTAAGCGATTTAAAGAAGCTTGTCAGTAAGCATAGATTTGACTTATCAATTATAAGAAAAAAAGCCAAGAATAATAAGATAATAAGTAGTTCTCTAATTAGACAGCTTATCCAAAAAGGTAAGTTAAGCCAAGCAAAGCAACTGTTAGGCCGGTGTTTCTCTTTGAAGGGAAGGGTAGTTAAGGGGAGAGGGATAGGTTTAAAACTAGGTTTTCCTACAGCAAATATCTCTGCCTCTGATTACGTTATTCCTGCCTGTGGAGTATATGCAGCTTATGTAATTTTAGGAAAAAAAACATATCTGTCTGCAATTAATATTGGCATGCTGTCTGCATTTGGTAAGGTTAAAGGCTTAGTTGTAGAAGCACATATCCTAAACTTTAAGAAGAATATCCTCGGCAAACCTATCAAAATAGTCTTTTTAGAGAGGTTACGAGAGGAGAAGAAATTCTCCTCTCACCATGCCTTAGTAAGTGCTATTAGCAAAGATATTAAGCACTTAACCTCAAAATATAGTGCCTTCCTGACCTAGCATCCACAACCACTTGTGGTATAAGCATTTATTCAACAAAAACCCTTGACAATAAGCGAGATTTGTTTTATATTCTTATTGTGGAGTAAAGTGGAGTAAAGTGGAATGTGGTATGGGGAATATTTACATACATTAGACGAGAAAGATAGATTTATCCTTCCTGCTAAGTTTAGGGAAAAGGTAAAGACTCTAAAAAAAAAGAAATTTTTTATCACCCGTGGCCTTGATGGTTGCCTTTTCTTGGTTTCTCAGGAAGCTTGGGAGAAGTTGGAGGATAAGTTAAAATCTCTCTCTTTTACTAAACAGCAATCGAGGTTTTTTAATCGCTTATATTTTAGTGGGGCTTCAGAAATTGATATTGATACCCAGGGGCGGATAACTCTTCCAGAATATTTAAAAGAGTTCGCCCAAATCCAAAGGGAAGTAGTGATCATCGGAGTAGCTGACAGAGTTGAGATTTGGAGTAAAGACCGCTGGAATAAATTCTACCAGGAGAATAAAAAGAGATTTGAAGAGATGGCCGAGAATCTCTTTGAAGAATAGAGGGAGTGTTTTTAGCAATAACGATAATGGAAAGAGGGGGGGTAAATGACTAAAGCAATTACTAAGTCCCGAGAAGCTTCTAGAAAAAGTAGCGGAGATAGTCTCTTAGGTTTGTCTATGGTTCGCTTATCAGGATTTCGTATTTGCCAACTCCTCGAAAAAGAATTCTCAAACACTTCCTTATCCGAACCGAAAACATTAAGAGAGCTATTTCATTTTAAGGAAGAAAAATGATAATTTCCGAAATTCCTCGTGAAACCATGAAGGAAGCCTATCATTATCCGGTTATGTATCGGGAAGTCTTGGAATTCTTAGATGTTGAGAAGAGAAAGGTTGTAGTTGATTGCACTACCGGCATTGGGTCTCATTCATATAAGCTATTGGAAGCCATGGATAAAGAGGGCTTTCTTGTTGGCATTGACCGGGATTGGGATTCTTTAAGCGTTGCCAAAGCCAGATTAGAGCCATTTAGGGGAAGATTCTCTTTAGTTAGAGATAATTTTGCCAATCTCGATAACATCTTGAGCGGTCTAGATATAGAAGAAGCAGATGCTTTTTTATTTGATTTAGGTATTTCTACCTACCAGCTAAGTGATCCTACCCGGGGTTTTAGTTTTCTAAACGAAGGGCCTTTGGATATGCGTATGGATCGGGATTCCTTTCTTTCAGCCTATGATTTAGTAAATAATTTAAGTGAAGTTGAACTAGGGAATATCTTTAAGAAGTTTGGCGAAGAACGTTATTCTCGCAGAGTAGCCCATTTTTTAGTAGAGGCAAGAAAGGATAAACCGATTTCTACAACCAGTCAGCTTAGAGATTTGATTATCCAAGCTACTCCTGGCAAGGCCCGCGCCGGAAGAATCCATCCAGCGACAAGAACATTTCAGGCTTTGCGTATTGCTGTTAATAGAGAACTAGAGGCTATAGAAGCAGCTTTATCTTGTGCGGTATCGCATTTGGCGAGCGGAGGAAGAATAGGGGTTATTTCTTTTCATTCCCTAGAAGATAGGATTGTTAAACATCTCTACAAAGACTGCTCCGCAAAGAACATATTAAAGATTATTAATAAAAAACCTTTCATCCCTACAGAAGAAGAAAGGGATGAAAATCCGCCTTCCCGCTCAGCTAAATTGCGGGTGGCAGAAAAGATTTAATATTTAGTTATGAAGAAGATTTTGGCTTTAATTTTACCTGTTCTTGTATTTATACCGACCCTTCTCTACCTGCACCAGAAAGTTCAGCTTTATGTTGAGGCTTATCGTTTGAGTAATACCTTTAACTACCACAAGGAACTTATTGATAAGAGGGATTACTTGATGTATAATTTTGCTAAAGAGGCGACTCTGGCTAAAGTTAATCAATGGGCAAGCTTAAAAGACTTTACGCAGGTCGATAAAGACAGAGTAATGGCTTTGAATATAAAAAGGCAAACACAGATTGCCAGCGATAACAAGATATCCTTATTACTCGGTCGGATCTTAAGAGCCTCAACACCTACTTCAACCGCCTTAGCTAAAGAGAAAAGATAAATAGTTCTAAGAAGGCGTATTTGGGCACGAGGCCTTTTCCCTCTAGGTAGAGTTTCTTTCTAAGAATCTATCAAATTAAAGACATAAGTGTGTCCAACCTTTGTGATAACAAAGAAGGATATTCGTTGGACCCATCATAGATAATGAGGCAGTAAGAGAAGTGTTTTATAACAAGAAGCAGCAATTGTGGTATAGACGACTATTGTAGCCATAAGATGAATAGAAAGTATAATAAAAGGACAATTAGTATATACTTCGCCTTTATTATTTTACTTCTCCTCATCTCAGCAAGAATCTTTTATCTACAGGTATTTAGAAGCAACTTTTTCCAAAGCCTTGCTCAAGATCAGCGTTACCGGATTATAAATCTTCAAGGTAGGAGGGGTGATATTCTTGACCGTCAGAGGAGGACTCTGGCCAAGAGTATAAGTTGCTACTCTGTTTTTGCTGACCCGGCTCTTATCAATGATCCTGAGATGGCTGCTGAAGTTTTTTCCGCAAATTTGGACTTACCTAAAGAGGACCTACTCTCTAGTTTGAAGAAAAAAAAGAGATTTGTCTGGATCAAGAGAAAGATTTCTTGGGAGGAAAAGGAGAAGATAAAAGCACTTAAATTGGACGGTGTAGGTTTTATAAGGGAGGAGAAACGATTTTATCCCCAAGGAAGTCTTTCAGCCGCAGTTATTGGTATTGCTAATATTGATAATCAAGGCTTAGAGGGGCTAGAATTAGGTTATAATGATTACCTAAGTGGTAAAGATGGCTGGGTAAGGGTATTGAAGGATTCAGCTTCCCGGGAGATTATTCTTTCTTCACAAATAATAACTCCACAAGAGGGTGCGGATATTATCCTAAGCCTAGACGCTCAGATACAATATTGGGTTGAAGAATATCTAGAGAAGACGATTAAAGATTTTAAAGCTGTCTCAGGGAGTGCTGTAGTAATGAATGCCTCAAATGGGGAAGTCTTAGCTTTAGCTAATTATCCTACTTTTAATCCTAATGAGTTGGGAAAAGTTTTACCCGAACAAATGCGCAATTGGGCAGTGGCTGATATGTTTGAGCCGGGCTCAGTATTTAAAGTTGTTACTCTTTTAG
>CAZPYY010000017.1:14399-18100 GCA_964590995.1 uncultured Planctomycetia bacterium
CAAGATAAATTCTTCTGTGAAAACGGTAAGTTTAAAATTCCCGGAACTACTCTTCATGATTGGAAACCATATGGTGAGTTATCTTTTAGAGAGATTTTTATGAAATCAAGCAACATTGGCGTAGCAAAGATTGTTCAAGCCCTAACCCCCAGTGTTTTCTCCGGCTACCTCAAAAGATTAGAATTCGGCCGCCTAAGTGGTATTGATTTACCGGCAGAAGTAGGGGGGTTGGTTAAGCCAATGGATAAGTGGTCAAAGACCTCTGCATTTATTATTCCTATTGGTCAGGAGATAGGAGTCAATCTCTTGCAGTTAGTACGTACATTCGCTGTTGTTGCTAATGGAGGCTATTTAGTTAAACCGCACTTAGTAACCAGCATTTGTTCTCAAGGGTTTTGTGAAAGTGTACCGATCAAAGATAGAAAGAAAGTTATACCAACATCTGCTGCTGATAGAGCAAAGGATATTCTTATTTCGGTAGTGAGTGAGGGTACTGGTAAACGTGCTCAGGTAACAGGGCGTAAGATTGGGGGCAAAACCGGTACTGCTCAAAAATATGATCCTAAGATAAAGAGATACTCGCCTTCTAAATATCGGGCAACATTTGTCGGCTTTATCGCTGATTTAAATCCGCCTCTGGTAATTGGGGTTACTGTTGATGAGCCTAAACGGTCGCATTTCGGTGGAGTTGTGGCTGCACCGGTTTTCAGGAACATTGCCCAGAAGGTTATTAGCTATACCGAAGGAGCAGGAAATTGAAGAATCTAAAAATTATTGGTATTACCGGCACTAATGGGAAGACTACTACTGCTTTTCTTATTTACCACCTGCTTAAGAAAATGGGCCAAAAAACCTCATTGATCGGCACAATAAAATACATCATTGGTTCAAAGGCATATAAAGCAAAGCTTACTACTCCCGGCTTTATTGAACTCCGTGAGATTTTAAAAAAAATTAAAGACACCGGCAGTAATTTTGTAGTTATAGAGGTCTCATCTCACGGCCTCCTTCAGAGTAGAGCCAAGGGTTTAAGGTTTCACCGCTCTCTATTCACTAACCTAAGCCGGGATCATCTTGATTACCATAAGACAATGAAGAGTTATTTTAGTGCCAAGAAAAAGTTATTCTTCCCCCAAAAAAATGCAATTTCACTTATAAATATAGATGATTACTATGGAAAGAAGATATTTAGAGGGCTGAGGGGGGCTTTAAGTTTTGCGATTAAGGCCCGGGCTGATTTTAGAGCTGAGAATATAGTTCTGGGAAAAGGGGGTTCGCACTTTGAAATGATTTTCTCCCGAAAACACTACCCAGTAAAGACTCATCTCTGCGGAAAGTATAATGTTTTAAATATTTTAGGGGCAGTAGGCCTAGTTTCTTCTCTGGGCTTTCCTCTCCCTGAGCTAGTAAAGGCAGTAAGTAGTTTTAAACCGCCGAAGGGGAGGTTAGAACCAGTAGCTTCAGATATATTTATTGACTATGCCCATACCCCTGATGCTTTGGGCAATGTTTTAGGAAGTCTCCGTGAATCGGGTTATGAGAAGATTATCTGCCTTTTTGGTTGCGGAGGAGATAGAGATAGAGGCAAGCGCCGGCTCATGGGGCAGATTGCTTCTTTGAAGGCAGATTTTACCTTTATTACTTCCGATAATCCTCGCAGCGAAGAGCCTTCGGCGATCTGTTCCCAAATAAAGAAAGGTTTTAAGAAGAAGAATTATTCGGTTGTTGTAGATAGGTATAAAGCGATAAAGAAGGGAATAAAGTTTTTTCGCCAAAATAAGGCGGGCAAATCTTGTCTTTTGATAGCTGGAAAAGGTCATGAGGATTATCAAATCATCAAAGATAAAAGAATACCCTTTAGTGACAAAAAGGTTGTGAAACAACTTTTAAAAAGATGATTATTTCAGATTTTAAAGTTTTAGAGAAAATTTTAAAACCCGAGAAGATTTATAATCTCTACCATTTCAAGCCTTTAAAGGGATTCTCTCTTGATTCCCGTTCAATAGCTAGGGGTGAGGCTTTTGTAGCTATTAAGGGAAAACACCATGACGGACACTCTTTTATTAAAAGAGCCATAGCTAAAGGAGCCAGCCTTATTGTAGCTTCCGAATACATAGCGGCTAAACCCAAAGTTCCTTTTTTCATAATAAGGAATAGTTATCAGGCTTTAAAGTCGATTGCTACTTATATCCGCAGGAAGAAAAATCCTTTTGTCTTTGGTATTACTGGTTCTTTGGGCAAGACCACCACCAAAGAGATGCTTAGTTTTCTTATTTCGCCTCACTTTAAAGTTTTAAAGAATAAAGGTACAGAGAATAATCTTTTAGGGGTAGCAAAGAGTTGTTTTTCGCTTAGAGATGAGGAAATAATGATTTTAGAATTAGGGACAAATACAAGGGGTGAGATAGAGTCTTTAGCTGAAATTGCTACTCCTAATGTAGGGATAATTACCTTTGTAAAACCGGTCCACTTAGAGGGGTTAGGGAGTTTAAAGGGGGTCTTTGATGAGAAGACCTCCCTTTTTAAAGCTAATCCCAAGATGAAGGCTATTTTAAACCGGGATGACCCTTATTTATCTAAGATACGCAGGTCCAATAAAATTTATTGGTTTGGTAAGGAGAAAAATAACCACCTTTTTGCTCGTTTAGTAGGTAGATGTGGGGGAAATTCTACTTTTCTTATTCAAGATAAATATAGATTGAGCCTTCCTTCTTATTGCGAGGGGTTTATTAGTAATGCCTTAGCAGCCATGCTGGGAGCAAAAATTTTGGGTCTTCCTTTAAAAGAATTAGTTGAAAGAATTAGGGATTTTAAGAATTTTTTACCCCTAAGAATGCAAACTGAAAAGCACAAAGGGTTTTCTATTTTAAATGATGCTTACAATGCCAATCCCCATTCTTTGCAGGTGGCCCTTAAGAGCTTAAAGGAGTGCCCTCAAAAAAAGATTGCAGTTATCGGTGATATGCTGGAACTGGGTAAAAAGAGCAGATATTACCATGAGCTTTTAGCCGGCCAGATTAAAAGAGGTAAGTTTGATTACTGCCTTACTTTAGGGAAACATACCCGTTACCTGGAGAGGAAGCTTAAAGGCTCAGGGTACAGGAAAGCCTTCCATTTCCCCTCTCATAAGGCTATTGCCCAATTCATTAATAAGAAGATTGGTCAGAGCCTGAGAAGTAAGAAAAGATATTTGATTTTTCTTAAGGGTTCGCGTAAGATGGAGTTGGAGAAAGTAATCAAATACTTGAGATGATTTATCACCTTTTCTACCCCCTAACTAAGCACTTTTTCGCCTTTAACCTCTTTAAATACATTACTTTTCGTGGTGGTTGTGCCTTTGTTACTTCTTTCCTTATTGTAATGTTACTCTGGAAGTTTACCTTAAGGAGGCTCAAACGTCTTAAGGTAACCGAGAGAGTAGATATGTATGGGCATGTTCATCTAGAGGCTCTTCATCAGGGTAAAAAAGGAACTCCTACTATGGGTGGCATCTTAGTTTTATTTGCGATTTTTTCAACCACCCTTATCTGGGCTAGGTGGGACAATTGTTTTGTTTGGCTGGTTCTGATAGTAACACTTTTTTTAGGCAGCTTAGGATTATACGATGATTTTTTAAAGATTAAAAGCGGTAAAGGTTTAAGCCGGAGTAAGAAACTGCTTTGGCAGAGCTTGATTGGAATATTACTGGGGATATTGGTCGC
>CAZPYY010000018.1:0-16554 GCA_964590995.1 uncultured Planctomycetia bacterium
TTAACAAAGTAGTGCTAGAAAATTAGAAAAAAATATGGTATAATAAAGGTATAAGAGTTATAATTATTAGGTAAAAGAGGGGGGAGGAAAGATGAAAAGAAAAAGACATTTTACACTGGTTGAACTTGTAATTGTCGTAATAATATTTGGCCTTTTAGCTACATTTGCTATTCCGGGTTATCTAAATGTAGTTGAACGCGCTAAAGAAACAGTCTGTGAAAACAATTCAAAGGTTCTTTTAGGCGCTGTGAATATTTATGCTCTTGAAAATGATCAACTGCCCGGTACTTTAGGCCAACTGAAACAAGAACATCTAGAAAAATCATGGGCAAAGTATTTAGAAAAAGAGGGTTCCTGGAAAATAAAATTAGCTTATTTTATAGTTAACTTTACGAAAAAAGGTAGGGCTTATGCTCAAACCGGCTGGCTCGAAAGGTATGTGGATGATATTAAATATTTTACCTGTCCGGCCGATGATACGCCTCCTCCGGAAGGCCATTCTTACGGGATCAACTCCGGTTTAGGCCCTATTACTTATAATCAATATAAAAATTTACCCAATGATACAATTATAATATCCGACAGCGAAAGCACAACTTTTCCTCCTGCAGCTATGAGACATAAGATACATAAACCCTTTGTAGCACCAAGACAATTTGCTATAGGCATAGCGAAAAACAAGGAGATTAAAGGCCGCTCTCAGCAAAGCCAAGGTATTGGTCAGCGCTAAAGCGGTTCAGGCGGTTAAAACCACGAATAGGCTTAACCGGTTTATCCTAAAAACAGCCTATCTAAAAGAAGAACGTTGTAAAAAATAATTCCTTCTATAGTTTCATTGTGCAAAAAAAAGATTATTTAGTTTTTCTTATTCTGGGGTTAATTTCATTAGCTTTCTTTTTTTACCCTCCCAACATATCCTTCAAGATAGATGATTTTGTAAGCAAAGTTTTCTACAGCCTTAACCAAAATAAGTTAAAAGCTGAAGAAATAGCCGTCATTTATATTGACGATGATTCTATACGACAAATAAACGACCAGTGGCCTTTTAGACGGGCACTCTATGCGGAAGCCTTAGAGGTTTTGGCTGAAGAAAAGTCAAAGGTTGTTAGCTTTGACCTTGTCTTTACCGGAGAAGGGTTTTCTAAAGACGACGATGACCTTTTCGTTGAAGCCATTGATAAATTTGAAGGAAAGGTTATTTTAGCTTATTTTTTGGATAAAGATGGCCGCCCCATATACCCTAAAAAAGCTTTTATCGAAAAAGCAATAATAGCTTTCCATAATGTTCCTGCAGATAAAGATAGAGTAATAAGGCAATCGAGAGGTTATTATGAACATGCCGGGTTAGCTGATTATTCTTGGACAATTAAAACAGCTTCCGCGTTTTATGCGGTTACGCCCAAAATAAAAGATGGTTATATCCGGGTGGGGGAAAGGAAGATACCAGTTAATAAAAAAGGGGCTATCAATATAAACTATCTTAATAAACCCAAAGATATCGCACGAATATCTTTTAATAATCTGCTGATGCGCAATTTTGAAAAAGGCATTTTTCACAACAAGATAGTTTTGATTTCACCTACCATGAAAATAATCCACGACATTCATAACACACCTTTAGGCTATATGCCGGGAATTTTTGTTAACGCGAACATAATCGCCAATATTCTGAAAGATAAGTTTTTAATCTCAACACCGCTTTCCGCTAATCTTATTATCCTGATATTAGTTTTAGCGATAACAAGTTGTTTAGTCACCGGTTTTAGTTTTATAAGAAGGATTTTCCTTTCGATCGGAGTTCTTCTTGTTTTATTTTGGATAAATATCGGGCTTAAGTATTCTGGCTGGCAGATGGGTTATGGAAAAATTGTTGTATCTGCTTTAACTTTTTTGATTATGGGCAATTTCTATGCTTATATATCCTTCCTTATGCATATTTCACGGATAAAAAATAGAATGTTTACCGACCCTTTAAGTAATCTTTATAATCTTAGATACTTTTTTGAGCGTTTAAGTTTTGAACAAAAGAGTGTCGGCAGGAAAAAAAGCTATTTAGCCGTTGTAAAACTGGAAGATATTAACTTTTTGTTTAAGGGAGAAAGCTTTGAAAAGGTAAAAACTATTTATAGGCTGATGTCAGCATATCTTTTCAGCATTTCTAATCTTTGGGCCAAATACAATCAAGAAGTTATTATTGGCAGGCTAAATAAGAAAAAAAATGCTGAAAGAGTAAAAGAAAAGATAGAAAAAATAGCCGAGGAACAAGAATTGAAGATTAAAGTAAAGTTAGGTATTGCAGAACTTGCCCCTAATCTCGACAAAAGAAAATTAATTCCCTTATTGCTTGAAAAGATAAATGCTTTGAACGAAAGAATTCTTTATGTTAATGATAATGAATTTCCCTTAGCAGCTCAAAGAAAAGATGGTCCTGAAGATTTTCTTTCTTCTCTGTACGAAGATACCGAAGAGAGAAATAGAGAACTCTTATCAACAATACGAAGGCTTAAAAAGGAAGAAAAGAAAACTAAACAAGCTTATCTGGAATTAATGTCCTCACTAATTAATGCTTTAGAATCAAAGGATGCCTATACTCAGGGCCACACAGCAAGCGTTTGCAAGTATTCTCTTATGATAGCCGATAAGCTCAACTTATCCGAAGAAGAAAAAGAAAAAATTAGAAAAGGAGCGCTTTTGCATGACTTAGGAAAAATCGGTATACCTGATGCAATTCTTCATAAAAAAGGACCCTTAACAAGGAAAGAGTTTGCGGTTATGAAACAGCATGAGGAGATGAGCGCAAAAATACTTGCACCAATAAGTGAGTTTGAAGATATACTTCCTTATGTTCTCCAGCACCATGAAAACTATGATGGAACCGGCTATCCACAAGGTTTGTCAGATAACAACATATCTCTGGGGGCCCGCATTATTGCAGTAGCTGATGCTTTTGATGCTTTAACTACAAAAAGAGACTACAAAAAGGCCTTTTCTGTGGAAATGGCAGTAGCCGAACTAAAAAAGATGAGAGGCAGCAAGCTTGATCCATTATTGGTTAATAAGTTTTTAGATATGTTAGAAGAACCGGGAATAATCAAATAATATCTCCCTAACTGCCTATCAATTAAGTATATTTCTTGACATTTTTGTTTACAAAGGTAAATTAAAGCCTATGGAAATTCCTTCAAGATACAATTCTAAAGAAGTAGAGCCAAGAATCCTAAAGCAATGGCTTGAAAATAAGGCTTTTTCTGCCCAGGCCGGCTCTAAAAGTAATTATTCAATTGTTATTCCACCCCCAAATATTACCGGCATCCTTCATATGGGCCATGGCCTAAATAACACGATACAAGATGTTTTAATCCGCTACCGCCGGATGCAGGGGTATCAGTCTCTCTGGATGCCGGGAACTGACCATGCTGGTATTGCTACTCAGAATGTCCTCGAGAAAGATCTAGCAGAAGAAGGCCTGGGCAAGGAAGAAATCGGCCGAGAGGAATTTACCAAAAAACTCTGGGCCTGGAGAGATAAGTACGGTTCAACGATTATTGATCAGCTTAAAAAGTTAGGCGCAAGCTGTGATTGGCAAAGATTACGTTTCACCATGGATGATCGGTATAGCAATGCCGTAAAAGAAGTTTTTATAAGGCTACACAAGAAAGGTTTAATCTACAGAGGAAATTACATTATCAACTGGTGTCCGAGGTGTAAAACCGCTTTAAGCGATGAAGAGGCAGCTCGTAAGGAGATCGATGGCCGGCTGTATTATATTCGATATCTAGTGAGAGAGAAGACCAAAGGAAGAAGGCAGAAGGCAGAATATATTGTGGTGGCTACAACAAGGCCAGAGACAATGTTAGGTGATACGGCAGTAGCTATCAACCCCAAAGATAAGCGCTATAAGTGGTTAAAAGGTGCTAGGGTTATATTGCCGGTGGTTGAGAGGGAGATGCCGGTTGTTGAAGATGAGGCTATTGACCCTGAATTTGGCACTGGAGTAGTTAAGGTAACTCCAGCTCATGACCCTACTGACTTTATGATCGGTAAAAAGCATAACTTAGAATTTGTAAATATAATGAACGAAGATGCCACTCTAAACAAGAACGTTCCCAGTGACTTTATTGGTATGGATAGATTTGAAGCTAGAGAAGCTTTACTCATTCTCTTGGAAGATAAGAAATTGATTGAGAAAAAAGTGCCCTACACTATAAGTGCCGGACACTGTTACCGTTGCCATACAATAGTTGAACCGCGAATATCCCTGCAATGGTTTGTAAAAATGAAACCTTTGGCTGCCCCGGCAATAAAGGTTGTTGAAAAGGATAAGATAAAGTTTTATCCTCAGAGATGGAAAAAGGTTTATCTTAATTGGATGCATAACATCCAAGATTGGTGCATATCGCGACAAATCTGGTGGGGGCATCAATTACCGGTTTGGGAATGTAAGTGCCAAACAGGTAAAAATTCGAAAGTGACACAGCAGAAAGAAAAACCTTTTATTGTCTCCAAAGTTAAACCTAAAGAAAAATGTCCTAAGTGTGACTCGGAATATGAGCAAGCTCCTGATGTGCTGGATACTTGGTTTTCAAGCTGGCTTTGGCCATTTGCTACTTTTGGCTGGCCAGATAAGACAAAGGACCTCAAATACTTTTACCCTACAAATTGTCTTGTTACCGCCTCAGAAATTCTATTCTTCTGGGTCGCTCGAATGATTATGGCTAGCTTAGAGTTTACCAAAGAGATTCCTTTTGAAGATGTGTTAATACACGGAACCGTCAGGGATGAGCGGGGAATAAAGATGTCAAAGTCATTAGGTAATATAATTGACCCTTTAGAGATTATTGATAAGTTTGGCGCTGATGCCTTAAGATTTTCTTTAATGCTTCTTGCTGCCAGCGGTTCAGATGTTTATTTAAACGAGGAAAAGTTCTTGGTTGGAAGGAATTTCTCCAATAAGATTTGGAATGCTACCCGATTCATTCTCCTGAAAATTAAGGAGAGTGATTTTAAGCTAAAGGATCTTAAGCTTGAGGATCTTGATTCAGTTGATAGCTGGGTACTAGCTGAGTTAAATAGCACTATTGATGAGGTTTCAAAAAAATTGGACAATTATTCGTTGAATGAAGCAACCAAAAAGATATATCACTTTTTCTGGCATGTATTTTGTGATTGGTATATAGAGATCGTTAAAGATAACTTTAGTGTTGGTAAGGCAAAAGTGTTAGTTTACGTTCTTTTGAACTCAATAAAATTACTGCATCCTTTGATGCCTTTTATTACTGAGGAGATTTTTTCTATAATTACAGAACATACCGGCCTTTCTTTGGATAGAACAATAGTAAAGGCAGCCTGGCCTAAAAGATATAAACTTAAAGCCAGAGGAAGAGAAGTCGCCTCTCTTATCAATACAATACGTAACTTACGTAATATAAAAGCTGATTTGGGCCTGGGTCAGAAGAAGGTGAAGCTGGAGGTACGCTTGAGCCGGGAAAATAAAAAATTTTGGGAGAAAAATATTACCTGGATAAAGCGTCTTACTCTTAGTGAATCAATAAGTTTTGTAGGAGAGTTGAAAAGAGTGCTCTATGAAAACGAAGGTTTAGCTTTGAATTTAGATATAGGGTCAGCTGATTTAAGCGCTTTTCTTGCTTCTTTAGATAAAAAAGTTAACAATTTAGATAATGTTCTCAAGAAGGCAACTGAGAAATTAAAGAATAAGAAGTTCTTAGAGCAGGCTTCTCCTGATATTATTGATAAGGAGAAGAAGAAATTTGAGGATATCTCAGCGAATCTTGCGCGCTTGAGGAGGTTAAAAGATGTCTTTAAATAAACATATTCAATCTGTAGTAAAGAGTGCTCTAAGGGAAGACAGTTGCCAAAGAGACATAACTACTGCTTTTGCTATCCCTTCTAAACTTAAAGGAAAGGGAGTAATCGTTGCCCAAGAAAAAGGGATACTCTCTGGGGTAGAGGTAGCCAAGGCTGTATTTAAACAACTTAACGAAGGAATAGTATTTAAAACCCTAAAAAAAGATGGTACTGCCTTTAAGAAGGGTGATGAGATTGCTCTTATTCAAGGGAGCCTGCAAACAATTCTTGCTGGTGAACGAGTAGCTTTAAACTTTTTATCACTACTCTCAGGAGTTACTACCTTAACGAAAAAGTTTGTTGAAAAAGTTAAAGGCACAAGGGTTGAAATTAAAGATACTCGTAAAACCATACCTAATCTACGGATTTTGGAAAAATATGCTGTAGGAGTAGGTGGAGGATATAACCATCGCACCTCGCTATCCGATGGCATTATTGTTAAAGATAATCACTTAAAGGCTGCTGGCTATATACGTCGAGGACGTTTGGACAGAAAGCGTTTTGGTAGTTTGGTAGCTGCTTTAAAGAAAAAGAGTTCCCTAAAGTTCGAGGTTGAAGTAGAGAGTCTTGGAGAATTAAAAGAAGTGCTTAAGTATAAACCTGATATAATCATGCTTGATAATTTTTCTGTAAAGAATTTAAAGAGCGCTGTAAGTTTGCGTAACAAATACTATCCGAAAACCAAACTTGAAGCATCAGGTGGAGTAAACCTAAAAAACGTAAGGGCTGTGGCTGGTAGTGGCGTAGACCATATTTCAATAGGCATGATTACTGACTCTCCTGAGGTAATTGATTTTTCTTTAGATGTTTTAGGATAATTCACGCATACGATTTATGTTCGCCAATGCTCCATAAATCATGCGTTCATTATGGATAAATTTAAACTAGCCAGTAAATTTAAACCTACCGGCGATCAACCTCAAGCCATTGAAAAGCTAATTACTGGAATAAAAAAGGGAGAGCGTTTTCAAACTCTCCTCGGCGTTACTGGGTCAGGAAAAACCTTTACTTTAGCCTGTGCGATTGAGAAGATTAACCGGCCGGTTCTAGTTATTTCACACAATAAAACCCTAGCTAGTCAGCTCTACGCTGAATTTAAAGAGTTCTTTCCGCAAAATTCTGTAGAATACTTTGTCAGCTACTATGACTACTACCAACCTGAAAGCTATATCCCCCAAACTGATACCTATATTGAAAAAGACGCCTCGATAAACGAGAAGTTAGACCGACTCCGTTTATCGACAACCAGCTCTTTAGCTAGCCGCCAGGATGTTATAGTAGTGGCATCGGTATCATGTATTTATAACTTAGGTGCGCCTGAGGATTATCAAGACTTAACTCTTTCTTTAAAAGTTGGTGATAACATTCTTCAAAAAACTCTCTTGAAGCGTTTAATCGCCTTACAATATGAGAGAAATGACCTTGATTTTAGAAGAGGGGCCTTTCGGGTTAAAGGTGATACCTTGGATATTTTCCCAGCTTATAAGGAGCTCGGGGTAAGAATAGAGTTTTTTGGTGACACAATAGAGAAAATTTACCGGTTTGAACCACTTGGTGGAAAAAAAGTCTCTGAACTAGAGAGAATGAGCATTTATCCGGCTAAGCACTTTATTATTGGCAAGGATAAAATCGATAAAGCCTTGGGGACTATTAAATCGGAGTTAAGGAAGAGGCTAGCAGTTCTAAACAAAGAAGGTAAGCTTCTAGAAGCTCAGCGTCTTAGCCAACGCACCGGCTTTGATATGGAGATGCTAACTGAATGCGGCTATTGTCATGGTATTGAGAATTACTCCCGGCATCTAAGTCAAAGAGCCCCTGGTTCACGTCCATACTGCCTTCTTGGTTACTTTCCAAGTTCTTTTCTTACGGTAATTGATGAGAGCCATGCCACTATTCCTCAGATACGAGGCATGTATAACGGAGATAAGGCTCGCAAGGAAACTTTAGTTGAGCACGGGTTTAGACTGCCTTCTTGTTTGGATAATCGCCCTTTAAGGTTTGATGAGTTCAGGTCTCTTGCTAAGGAGATGATATTTGTCTCGGCAACGCCCGGAGAATTTGAAATCGATGCTTCTGGAGGTAGGGTAGTTGAGCAGGTTATACGCCCGACCGGCTTACCTGATCCGGAAATTACAGTCAAGTCTACTAAAAATCAAATTGACGATCTAATCCAAGAAGTTAAAACGAGAGCTAAAAGAGGGGAACGTACTCTGGTTATTACTCTTACCAAGCGCACCTCAGAAGAATTAAGCAGTTATTTAAAACAAGAAGGTCTTAAGGCCACTTATCTTCACTCTGAAATTGACACCTTAGAAAGAACAAAGATCTTAAAGGACCTGCGATTGAAGAAATTTGATGCTCTTATCGGCATTAACCTCCTGCGTGAGGGCTTAGACTTACCAGAGGTATCCTTGGTGGCAATTCTTGATGCTGATAAAGAAGGTTTCTTACGTTCATCAACCTCTTTAATTCAAATTGCAGGTAGGTGCGCCCGCAATATAAACGGAGAGGTTTATATGTATGCTGATACTCTTACTAAATCAATGAAAAAAGCGATTGCTGAGAGCCGACGCCGACGAAAGATCCAATTAGAGCATAATGCTAAGCACAGAATAACTCCCCAAAGCATTCAAAAAGCAATTAAGGCAGGAATAGAGGTTTATTTAAAAGAGGAAGATAATCTTAATAAGCGACTCGAACTAGATGGTGAGGAAATTCAACTCCATGAGGTCGTTGCCCAGCTGGAGAAGGAAATGTTTATGGCAGCAAAGAATCTACACTTTGAGAAAGCAGCCCAATTGCGGGATAAAATAAAAGAGCTAAAAAAAGTTATAAAAAGTAAATGAGTAAAGGGGGAAAGGGCAAATGGGTAGAAGAACCATTACACAAGTTTACTCATTAACCCATATACCCATTAACTCACTTAGATTAAAGAAAGGAGAAGCTAATGATTGCTGTAGATGTAGGAAATACAAGCATACATATTGCCCAATTTAAAGGGGGTAGGTTTAAAAAAGCTAAAAAAAGTTATAAAAAGTAAATGGGTAGAAGGGTGAAATAGTTAAATAGGGACAGACACCTATTTCTTCAAAAGTAATTCTTTTAATTTTCTGCGGCCTCATGGGGAAAGAGGGTACGATGTCTCTTCCCATTCCCGTCAAAAATCAAAAAAATCTTTAAAATCCTGCAAAACTATATATAATGAGAAGGTGGTAAGATTAAGTTCAAAAATCCAAATAACCAAGGGGGTATTGAATGCCTAGATTAAAAGCTCTTATCCTTTTTTTCCTCTCAGTTTTCTTCTTATTAACCCCTAATCCCAGTGCTTTTACCGAAGACATCACTATAACCACTTATTATCCTGCTCCTTATGGGGTATATAAGGAGATGCGGACAAAAAGAATGGCTATAGGAGATACCTACTATGATGGCGGGGACTATTGCTGGGAAGGAAGCTGTACCAATGATATAGATAATGCTGCTGATCTAATCGTCGAAGGCAAGGTCGGCATCGGGACGGCGGAGCCGGGGGAACAATTGGAAGTTTCTGGTAAAATTAAATTACCACGAGGAACCATATCAGAGGCTGGCTGGCCTAGTGGCAGTTATTGCATATTACGAGCAGGGGGTTCTTGTCCACCAGGTTTTACCCCTAGTGTAATACAAGCCGCAATAGGAACCCACGCCCATGATTTAAGTCCCCAGGAAGGACCCGCAGGAGATAGTTATGCTAGCGGTAGTGGTTTTTCCAATTTTTACTTTTATTTTTGTTGTAAATAAGTCTATTAAATAGGGAGTATCATCGAAGGACATTCACGACTCAATCTAATAACAATAATAACAGATTAGTTAAAAAATGATTGCTGTAGATGTAGGAAATACAAGTATACATATTGCCCATTTTAAAGGGGGTAGGTTTAAAAAAGCTAAAAAAATACCTACCATTGGACTTACTAAAGCTTCTTTAAGGAGAGCTTTAAGCTCTAAACGAAACGAAAAAATCTTAGTCTGTTCAGTGGTACCCAAAGTCACTAAAATCTTTAAAAGCTTGAAGATGTCTGTATATGTAGTGGGGCAGGATATAAAAGTGCCGATAGAATCCTCATATGATAAGAGGCGAATAGGTATGGACCGGTTGGTAGGCGCATATGCGGCTAAGGAGCTCTTTTTGGGAGTTCGGCTAATCTTAGATTTTGGAACTGCAATAACCCTGGATTTTTTATCCAAAGGTAATGTTTACCAAGGCGGGATAATCCTTCCCGGTGTTGGATCCACAGTAGAAGTGTTCTCCCACTGTGCACTGCTTCCCAATAAAATAAAGTTCAAAAAGACAAAAAAAATGATTCCTACTACTACTGAAAGCAGTATTACCAGGGGGTTAATAGAAGGGTTCTCCTTAATGATAAATTCCTTAGCCAAGAGGTACAAAAAGAAACTAAAAATCGCTAAAAATAAAAAAGTTATTATCACCGGGGGAGAAGCCGGGGTGATTATGCCCGGCCTGGACTTCCCCTTTAAATACGAACCGCTATTAGTGGTAAAAGGCCTTGAAATTTTAAGCCGCAGCCTTTCCTTAAAAAATTAAAAAAGAAGAGGAAGCCGGTTCAGATCAGATCTCAACCGTTCTTGAAACCAGTATTTTTTGGCTTGGTAAAAAATTTAAAAAAATTTCTTGACATTAATTCCAATATGGGTATATTAATAACTTAGCACTCTAGGGTAGAGATTGCTAAATTGTTATAAAAACAGGGTTATTGGCGTATTTAAAGGAGGTAACTTATGAAGTTTAAGCCATTAGGAGACAGAATTCTCCTTAAACAGCTTGAAGCTAAGGAGCAAACTAAAGGTGGTATCGTGATTCCGGATTCAGTAAAAGAAAAGCCCCAGGAAGGCGAAATTATTGCTGTAGGCGAAGGGAAGAAGAATTCCGAGGGTAAAACAGTGCCTTTATCGTTAAAGGTTGGCGATAAGATACTTTATGGAAAGTATTCCGGAACAGAAGTTGTAATAGATGGTGAAGACTATCTTATTGTCCGCGAAGAGGATGTTTTAGGAATTATTGCGTAAGGACCCTTGGGAAATACTCAGGGTTCAAAACCCTCGATTTTATCGAGGCTTTTAAAGGAGGTAAAATTTTATGGCAAAACAATTAATATTTAGCGAAGATGCAAGAAAGGCAATTTTAGAAGGAGTTGAACTCCTGGCAAAAGCGGTTAAGGTTACTTTAGGGCCTAAGGGAAGAAATGCTGTTATTGAAAAAAAGTTTGGCTCACCAACTATCACCAAAGACGGTGTTACCGTAGCAAAAGAAATAGATCTAGAAGATCCTTACAGAAATATCGGCGCTCAACTAGTTAAGGAAGTTGCTGAAAAAACTTCAGATACTGCCGGTGACGGGACTACTACTGCAACAATTTTAGCCGAAGCAATTTTTAGAGAAGGGATGAGGAATGTTGCTGCCGGAGCAAACCCTATGGCTTTAAAAAGAGGGGTTGATAAGGCGGTTGAAGCAATAGTCGAAGAGCTAAAATCAATTTCAAAAGAAGTTAAGGACAAGAAGGAAACTGCTCAGGTTGCTACAATCGCTGCTAATGGCGATGAAACAATCGGAACCCTTATTGCTAATGCAATGGAAAAGGTAGGAAAAGACGGTGTTATCACTCCTGAAGAAGCAAAATCTACTGCAACTACCTTAGAGACGGTAGAAGGAATGCAGTTTGATCAAGGTTATTTATCTCCATATTTTGCTACTGATGCTGAGAAGATGGAGACAGTCCTTGAAGATCCTTACATTTTAATCTATGAGAAAAAAATCTCTAACCTAAAAGATATGTTACCGCTTCTTGAAAAGATCGCTAGAGCCGGCAAGCCGCTAATGATAATCGCCGAAGATGTTGACGGCGAAGCTTTAGCTACGCTGGTAGTTAATAAACTTCGCGGGACTTTAACTTGTTGCGCGGTTAAAGCACCAGGTTATGGCGACAGACGTAAAGCTATGTTGGATGATATAGCAATCCTTACCGGCGGAAGGTCAATTACCGAGGATTTAGGATTAAAGTTAGAGAATGTTGATTTACCGGATTTAGGAAGAGCAAAGAGAGTTAGGATCGATAAGGAAAACACAACTATTGTTGAGGGTGCTGGAGAAACCAATGCTATTCAAGGAAGAATCAAACAAATTAAAAAGCAGGTTGAAGGGAGTGATTCTGACTACGATAGAGAAAAATTGCAAGAAAGACTAGCTAAGCTGGCTGGCGGAGTTGCTGTAATAAATATCGGAGCAGCAACTGAAACTGAGATGAAAGAGAAAAAAGCCCGAGTCGAAGATGCTCTACATGCAACCAGAGCTGCTGTCCAAGAGGGAATTATTCCTGGCGGTGAAGTAGCAATCGTTCATTGCTTATTAGCGCTTGATAAGCTTGCGCTTGATGGTGATGAAAAAACCGGTGCAGACATTATTTGCAGAGCCCTCGAAGCGCCACTTAACCAACTTGTTTCAAATGCCGGCTTAAAAGGCGATGTAATAGTTGTTAAGGTAAAAAACAGCAAGTCGCCAATGGGATTTGACTTAAGAAACAACAATGAGGAATTAACTGATATGTTTAAGGCTGGGGTGATTGACCCTACAAAAGTAGCCAGAACTGCCCTGCAAAATGCGGCATCAATCGCTTCATTGCTAATTACTACCGAAGTGGTCGTATCTGATAAGCCGGAAAAAGAAGGCAAAGCTCCGGCTATGCCCGGCGGAATGCCCGGCGGAATGGGAATGCCCGGCGGAATGGGCTATTAAACAAGTAGCTTTAAAGAAGGAATATAAAGTATCCCCGTTCGTTAAAAGGAGCGGGGATATTTTTTTATCTCTCCGCCATCTCGCTGCCTTCGGTGGTGGATGGCGAGATCTCGCCAATTTATTTTATAAATGGAGGATGAATTTAGCTGTGGATTTTTTTATGCCAGGTGGTATAATAAAGCCAATTTGAGGAAATTTATGCGATTTATGAAAAAAAAGAAGAATTTTTGCCTAAATATCAATGATGGTAATAATCTAAACATCGGACTCTTCCAATATTGCCTAGCCCCTGAAGGTGAAGTAATTCTATCTAATCCAACCTTAGCCGAAATCTTAGGCTATTCTTTTGAAAAAGGGTTTATTAGGGAGAAATTTTGCAATTTCTTCATTAAGCCCTTAGATAGAGAGCTTTTTTTAACAATCTTAAATAGGAACAAGAGCGTTAAATCCTTTGAGGTGGTCTTAAAGAAAAAGGACGGTCAACCCTTATGGGTGACAATTACTGCCCATTTAGTACCTTCCGCTAGCAAAAAAGAACGTTGGATAGAAGGGGTGATCCAGAATATTTCAGCTCAAAAAAGGATTGTTGATAAGCTAACCATGGAGAAGAATTTCTTTGAAAATCTCTTAGGCAATATCCCTGATGCAATTTACTTTAAAGACCGTAACAATAAAATCATAAAGGTTAATAACTTCTATATTCAAGGAACTGGCTTGAAGGCCGAGGAGATAATCGGAAAGACTGACTTCGATTTTTTCCCTCCGGAACAAGCTAAGGATATGTTTGAAGATGATAACCGGGTTTTAAATACTGGTAAACCAATCGTTGGCAAGATCGAGAAGACTTTACTCCGTGATGGCCGTTGGAACCAGGTAATTACCACTAAAATCCCTATGCGCGATAATTTCGGTAATATAATCGGAACCATGGGGATAACTAGAGACATGACTGCTTATGCTAACCTTGAACGGCAACGCCTAAATATGATGATTAGCGCTTTAGAAGTCTTGGGCAAGGCTCTTGAGATGCGTGATCCCTATACCTTTAGTCATACTCGGAACGTAGCCGGCATTGCCGAGGGAATTGCTGATGCCTTGGGTTGGGATGAAAATCGACGCTTAGCTATTAAGTTAGCCGGAGAACTTCACGATTTAGGAAAAATAAGCATCCCCTTGGATATTTTAAATAAGCCCGGTGAATTAAATGCCTTGGAATATCGTTTAATCCAAGAGCATGTGGAAAATTGCTATAATTTAATCAAGGATATCGAGTTTCCGTTTCCTTTAGCTGATATTATCTATCAACACCATGAACGCCTTGATGGTTCCGGCTATCCACGAGGTTTAAAAGGCGATGAGATAGTCTTAGAAGCCAGGATATTGGCAGTAAGTGACGTTTTAGAAGCTATGACTCACCATCGTCCTTATCGCGAGGCAAAGGGGTTAAGCAAAGCATGTGAGGAGCTGGAGAAGGGAAAAGGCATAAAATACGATGCCGAGGTCGTAGATGTACTCCTTAATCTTGTTAGAAAAAAAGGGCAAACGAAGTTTTGGTGAGAGGGCTAATCTTTTTTCTTGCCTTTTCATTTTTTTATGATATAAAAAATATCTTATGCGAGAAGTTAAAATATTCGCAAGAGCAGGCCAAGGCGCAATTACTACAGCAGTTATATTAGGCGAATCTCTATTCTACGAGGATAAATACGCCTATGCTTTTCCTTATTTCGGTGCTGCTCGAATGGGAGCGCCAATGAATGCTTTTGTAAGATTTGACGATAAGCCAGTTCGCCTGCGTTCTCAAATCTATAAACCAGATTATATCGTGGTAATCGATCCGACCTTAATTGAAAGTGAAAAGTGCTTCCAGGGCTTAAAGGAAGGCGCGAAAGCCATCGTAGCAGTGAGAGAAAAGACGGTTATCCCGGAGGTTAGCGGTGTTGAGATCAAAACTTTACCGGCTGAAAAAATAGCTATGGAGATAATCGGAAAGCCTTTTGCCAACACTATCTTAGTAGGTGCTTTTGCAAAAGCAACTGGCCAGATAAAACTGGATTCTGTTTTAAAGGCAGTTGAAGGCAGATTCAAACGTAAGCCTGAACTATTAAAGAAAAATCTTGAAGCAGTAAAAAAAGGGTACGAAAGTGTTTAGTGTATTAGCAAGTCGAGCAAAAACTTCTTGTGCGAATTTAACTGGTTCTTGGCGTTCAACCCAAAAATCAATGTTTTTACAAAAAGAGTGTATTAATTGTGGGCTGTGCAAGCTTATTTGTCCTGAAGGATGTATTGAAGGTATAGAGAAGAATGCTTACTCAACTGACTTAGATTATTGCAAGGGATGCGGACTTTGCGCTTATATCTGTCCCAAAAATGATATCGAAATGGTTCCTAATCAGGATTAGACTATGAAGAAGTACTTAGAAGGTTCGTGGGCAATAGCCGAAGCGGCTAAATTATGCCGTCCCGGTGTTGTTGCTGCTTATCCGATCACTCCACAAACCCATATAGTTGAACATCTTGCTAAATTTGTTGCTGACGGATACCTTAAGGCTGAAACCTTGAATGTTGAGAGTGAGCACTCAGCAGCTTCATTGGTTTTAGGCTCACAAGCAGCCGGAGTAAGAAGTTTTACCTGCACTAGCTCTCAAGGCTTGCTATTGATGGGAGAAGTTGTCTTTTGTATAGCTGGGATGAGACTGCCAGTTATGATGGTTTGTGCTAATCGTGCCGTATCGGCACCGATTAATATTTGGAATGATCAGCAGGATTCAATTGCCTTAAGGGACGCTGGCTGGATACAGTTCTATGCTGAAAATAACCAGGAAGCAGTTGATTTAATTATTGCTGGCTATAAGCTTGGAGAAAACTCTAAGGTAATGTTACCGATAATGGTTTGTGTAGATGGCTTTATCTTAACTCATGGCATGGAAACAGTTGATATGCCTAGCCAAGAAGATGTAGATAAGTTTCTTCCAAAGTATAACCCGCCATATAAACTAGATGTTAATGATCCGATGAGTTTTGGTCTTTTGGGTGACCCAACAGTATATACGGAAACCCGTTATGCCATGCATAAAACACTAGAGGAAGTTATTGGTTTGATACCGAAAGTCGGCAAGGAATATAAGGATTTGACTTCAAGGGACAGTGTAAAACTAGTCGAAGGTTATAAATTAGAAGATGCTGCGCTGGCAATAGTAGCTATGGGCTCTGTTTGTGGAACAATTAAGGATGTTATTGACTTTGAAAGAGAAAAGGGTAAAAAAATCGGCCTTCTAAAAATTGTTACCTATAGACCTTTTCCAAAAGAAGCGATTAAAGCTGCTTTGGGGAAGATTCCTAATTTAGCTGTTATTGATAAGGATATTTCATTGGGTTCAGATGGGGCATTGTATTCAGAAACTAAAGCAATATTAAGTTCGGATAAGAAAGTAAGTGGTTTTATCGCTGGTTTAGGCGGAAGAGATATAACAATTGATAGCATAGAGGGTATTATTCAATCAGCAGAGAAAGAAGTTAGTAGCTGTAAATTTGTTGATTTAAACAAGGATTTACTCTGGGACGAATTTAAAGCGTCTTAGGAGAAAGAGGTAAATGGCGAAAAAGCATTTTGAGGAAAATTTTTACGTATCTGGGCACACCGCCTGTGCTGGCTGCGGACAGTCAATGGGCGTTCGGATTGTTATGAATGCTGCTGGCAAGAATACCATAGTTGCAAACTCTACCGGCTGTCTTGAGGTTTTCTCTACCAAAGCGCCTGAAACTGCTTTCGGAGTTCCGTGGATACACTCCTTATTCGAGAACTCAGCAGCAGTCGCCAGCGGTATTGAAGCCGGTTTAAAGTATTTAAATAAATTAGGTGAGATTCGGGTAATATCTCAAGCCGGAGATGGCGGAACCGG
>CAZPYY010000019.1:0-16061 GCA_964590995.1 uncultured Planctomycetia bacterium
CTACCACTGGAACTTCATCAATCTTCTTTCTCTCTAAAATCTTTAAAGCCTCTGAGGCTAAATCATCATCGCAAACTACTATTGGATTTTTAGTCATAACCATCTTGACCTTTTCCTTTAAAAGATGAGGATGTTTTTCTAAATTTCGGCGCAGGTCTCCATCGGTAAATATCCCGGTCAATTTCTCACTTTTATTAACAACAGTTGCTGCTCCGGCATGAGCAGTTGTTATCTTTAAAATAACCTCTTTAACCAAGGTATCCTCGCTAACAATAGGATTGAATTTCCCCTTACGCATAATATCCTTAACCTTAAGGAGCAAGCTCCTCCCCAAAGAACCTCGGGGGTGGAAAAAAGCAAAATCTTTCTCTTTAAAACCCTTTATCTTTTGTAAGACTACAGATATTGCATCAGATATTGCTAACATTGCCGTAGTGGAAGTAGTTGGGGCTAAACCTAAGGCACAGGCTTCCTTATCTACCTTAACATTAACTACACTGTCAGCATAACGAGCAAGGTTGGATTTAACATTACCAGTAATAGCAATGATCTTTGCTCCAATCTTCTTTATAAAAGGAATTAAATTCTTTATCTCATCAGTCTCTCCGCTGTAAGAGAGAACTACTACCACATCATCTTCGCGTACGCTACCTAAATCTCCGTGGACCGCTTCAGCAGCATGGAGCCAAAACGATGAAGAGCCAGTAGAAGAGAGAGTAGCTGAGAACTTCTGGCCGATGATTCCGGCTTTCCCCATACCGGTTACCACAACTCTGCCCTTACAACCGGAAATCGTATCAATTACCTTTAAAAAACTCTTATTTAGATTACGACCTAAGTCATCAATGCCTTTCTTTTCTGTCTTAAGCACTTCTTTTGCCCATTTTATGATTTCTTCTTTATTAATCTTTCTCACCTACTGCCTCTCTTATCTTTAGAATACTCTTAACTAAACCTTTAAGCTTAACCAAGGGTAAAGAGGTGTAAGCATCTGATAAAGCCTGAGAAGGCTTCGGATGCACCTCCATAAACAGACCATCTACACCGCAAGCTACTGCTGCCTTAGCTAAAGCTGGAGCAAACTCTCTGTCTCCTCCTGAAACTCCCCCTTTTGCTGAAGGACTTTGCAGGGAGTGAGTAACATCATAAATTACTGGGTAGCCACATTTTTTCATAATTAAAAAAGAACGGAAGTCAACAACTAGACTATTGTAGCCAAAGCAACTCCCTCTCTCAGTAATGAGGATCTTTTTGTTCCCTGTTGCCTCGACCTTCTCGACTATATACTTAATCTCGGCAGGAGAGACAAATTGGCCTTTCTTGATATTTATCATCTTCTTAGTCTTTGCCGCCTCTAAAATCAAATCGGTTTGGCGGCAGAGAAAAGCCGGTATTTGAATTATGTCGAGGACATCCCTAATATCTTTTATCTGGGTAACACAATGTATATCGCTCAAGATCGGAATTTTTAGCTTGGATTTAACCTCTCCTAATATCTTGATTCCCTTAGCTAATCCTACCCCGCGAGGAGATTTTACTGAAGTACGATTGGCCTTATCAAAACTGGCCTTAAAGATAAAGCGTATCGGAAGAGTTGAAAATAAATCCTTCAAGTAAGAAGCAATATCCATTGTTTGACTCTTATTCTCGATCACACAGGGGCCAGCGATAAAAATCAACTCTTCTCCTAATTTAGGCATATTAAATCCTCACTCCTCTAAGTATTTTCTCTCTCGGCTAAAAGCCTCTCGGCCTTATGGAGATCCTCTTCGGTATCAACACCACAAGAATCAAATTGGGTTTCAATAACTTTTATCTTGTAACCAGCTTCTAAAGCCCTTAATTGCTCTAATCTTTCTGCTCCTTCTAATGAAGATTCAGGAAGGTTCTTAAAAGTATAAAGAAAATCCTTGGTATAGGCATAAATTCCTAAGTGTTTGTAATATAGAGGTGGACAGCTTTCGTCTCGGTAAAAGGGGATCGGGAAACGAGAAAAATAAATCGCAAAGTCTTCCCGGGTCGTTACAACCTTAACAACATCAGGGTTATTTATCTCGTTCTCTTGGTCAATCCTCTTCTTAACTGTGGCCATAACTAACTCCTCATTCGAAAGCATCTCCTGGGCCAACCTATCAATTATTGAATGATGGATAAGCGGCTCATCAGCCTGGATATTTATAACAACTTTAGCATCAATATCTCTTATGGCTTCAGCTATTCTATCTGTGCCTGAAGAGTGCTCAGGGGATGTTAAGATAACCTCAGCCCCGAACTTTTCAGCTTCCTTTTTTATTTCAAGATGATCACAGGCAATAATTAGCCTATCTAGGCTATAGGCAACAGATGCATTCTCCCAAGTCCATTGCAGTAAGCTCTTGCCACAGATCGTGCGTAGAAGCTTAAAGGTGAGTCTGGTTGATTCATACCGTGCCGGTATTACGCCAATTATATTAAGCTTGGTTTCCATCAATTGCCTTATTGAGCTCTTTCCTGTTTACAGTTGCTGCCCCCAACTTACCCACTACAATCCCGGCAGCAAAATTCGCAATCATTGCTGCTTCTTTATAAGAAGCTCCGGCGGTTAAAGCTAAAGTAAAGGCAGAAATTACTGTATCTCCAGCTCCGCTCACATCAAAAACCTCTAAAGCTGCTGTGGGAATATGATAGTGGTTATCGCCGGAGAACAATATCATTCCATCTTCCCCTAAGGTAATTAAGAGCGCCTTGGGATTTAACCTCTTCATGATTATCTTGCCTAAGAAAGGTAGCTGGTTCTTATTTCTTATCTTGGTTCCGGCTGCAGCCTGAGCTTCTTTCAGATTAGGGGTAAGAGCGGTTACGTCTTCATAGTAATCAAAGTGTTCCTCTTTAGGGTCAACAGTGATTATCTTCTTCCTCTTGCGGCACAAACTTACTAATTCTTCAAGCAATAGAGGATTTACTACCCCCTTACCGTAATCTTCGACAATCACAGCATCAAAATCACTTAGGTTCTCCTTAATTTTATTAAGAACTAGCTTATTTGTATTTGCCGAAAGAAACTCTAATGATTCCCAATCAACTCTTACTACCTGTTGATGGTGAGCAATTATTCTAGTCTTTAAGGTGGTAGGTCTCTTATTATCTTTGACAATCAAATTGGTAGAGATACCATACTTACTAATGAGAGAAAATAAAGTTTTCCCGAAATGACCCTGGCCAGTAACTCCACAAAGACTCACCTTTGCTCCCATAGCGCTAAGGTTTAAGGCCACATTAGCAGCCCCTCCGGGAACGAAATTCTCCCGATTAGCCCAGACTACTGGAACTGGAGCCTCTGGAGAGACCCGGTCAACGTTTCCAAAGATATGGTGGTCAAGAATCAAGTCTCCGACTACAAGAATTTTCTTATCCTTAAAACGAGAAACGATATTTTTTAGCTTCTTCTTAGATTCCATTGCCTAAAACCTGCCTTTAAAATCAACCCTTAAAGCTCCCCATATAACCAAACAATTATACCATTCTAATAGAAAAAATCTACAATAAAACTATAGATTATATATACATATAATCGGCTGATTTTAAAGGCTAAAATCGGTTGGCCAGACCATAACCACTAGAAAATAGCGGCTACCGGAAACTTGATGGGTGACGGAGAAGAGAGGAAACTTCCAGGTGCAAATCAATTCCTCCTTATCTACCAACGATTATACAGTATTTGTTTTATTTTACAAGCGAGAACAGATTCTACACGCTTTCCTCTGTTGTCTTTTGTTTTTCTCTGTTTTCGCCTAAGATGGGCACAATTTGGGCACTAAATTAAACATATCGAGTCTGCCCTGGGAACCTTGGGTAATCTTTTATTTGGGATTCACGTAAATAAAAACATTTCGGAAGCACAACATGGTCAGGAATGCCGTATTTTTTTCTAACAACATCACTTTTAAAAGCTTCCCTTATATTGTCTGTTACGATTTTCATTCTTTTATCGCAGGTTAAAAGGTAGGTACTGTCAGGACCATTTATTTTCGTGAGCTCCATTCCCATAGATATTACTAAAATATCAAAAGAGCTTAATAGCCATGGCTCTTCCTTTTTTGTTTTGGGATTCGTCTTTATAAGGTTAACTTGGTGCTCAAAAGGTATGATATAGTCAGCATTAAATATATGATAGCGATTTAGTTCGTAATTATAGAAGATTTTTCCAAATTTCATATCCTCTTTGAAATTATCACAAACCTCCTTGTATTCGTCTTTTGATAACGGCTTAAAGTCCTGTAAGTATTGTTCTTGGTATTCTTCGGGATAGCTCTCTTTTTTCCTGAAATGAATTTTCGCAAAAGTATTAAATAATTCGGAAACACAAAACTGAGGTATAAATGCGAAAGCTTTAGTTAAAGCCTGCTGTTCAAGGATAAGGTCAATTTGGGGGGTTATATCTTTATCGGGAATGTAGTGATGTGCTGCTGCGCTTGTATCTAATAGATAAAAGATACTACTCTTTGCCATTAGCAATTAACCAACATGCGGTGGCAGAAGAAACGTAGGTTCCTGAAAATATTCTACGTGACCTATCTGCTCGTTTTACGGCCTTTAGAAATTCCTTGTCAAAAACTTCTTTATATTTATCTCGGTATTTGTCTTTAAGCTTTTTTTCTAAGGTAGCCATTGTTCCCTCCACCAGGATTCAGGGTAGTATCCCAAAGGAAGCTGGCTATGTCAAGAAATTTATTCTATACTATCTCGCCCTTTTCTTTGCTTTTTCGTAACCCATTTTTCAATTGCACTTGCCTTAAATCTTATAACTGAACCTAATTTAATACTTGGGATATACCCATAATGCACCCATTTGTAAACTGTGGATAGTTTAACTTGTAAGACTTGGCCTAATTGTTGTGGTGTAAGTAACTTCTCCATGGGTTAGAATTATCTATTCTCCGCCATTTGAACGCATAGGCCACTAAAAACCTCAATGATTTCAGAGGAAAGCGCTGGAAGCAGTATCTGAGAAACAAAAACCCTTTTTGCTTAAATAAACCCCTATTATTCGGCCTTTTCTCCTTTGATACTTAAACAGGCCGTCTTTTGAAAGATCCTCTAAGGCCTTTTCCTCTAGCTTTAGGAAATCATAGCCAGTACGGGTTTTAAACCACTTAAAATTTATACCCTCTCTGGTGCGAATCTTTATTGCTGCCAGCTCCTTAGCCTGCTTCTTCTTGGACAAGGTTTCACTAAAGGAAACCAGGCTCTCTCCTTTTTTTATCTTATCAATATACTTAACAACACTAGAGATATTTTTTTCTCTCTTACCTGTACCCGCCAGGGTACCTTTGATAAAAGAAACTGCTGACGACCCTAAGCCCAGGTAGGAATTACCCTGCCAGTAATTCATATTGTGTTTAGACTCAAAGCCTGGCTTTGCAAAGTTTGAGATCTCATAGTGTTTGAACCCTTTCTTGGAGAGATAATTAATAGCCTCGATATACATCTTAGCTAGTAGTTCATCACCTAAGGGAATGATAAACTTCTTTTTAACCTGCAAAAACAGCGGGGTATTTTTCTCATAGGTTAAGCAATATGTTGATATATGCTTAAGGCCCAAGGAAGCTGCCTGTTTTAGCTCAAATATCCACTCAGGCAGAGTCTCCCCGCTTACACCAAAGATTAAATCAACTCCTATATCCTTAAAGCCGGCTCGCTTAGCCAATTGGACTGCTTCTATGGCTTTCTCCCGGTTATGAACTCGTCCTAGCTTTCTTAGCTTCTTATCAGAGAAAGACTGTAGGCCGATACTAAGACGATTCGCCCGGTTCTCGCGAAATAACTCCAGCTTCCTCGTATCCAGACTCTCAGGGTTAACCTCAATGGTAAACTCCTCTACCTTAGTACTTATCTTACTCAGGGCTTTTAGCAGTTTCTTCAATAATGGTAAGTCTAGGACACTTGGAGTCCCACCACCAATGTAAAGGGTAGAGAAATCCCGATCCAAAGCCCTTATTTGTCTACAGAGAACCTCTATATAAGCCTTAGCTAAGGCCTTATCGTAAGAACGGCTATAGAAATCACAATAAGAGCACTTCTTTCGGCAAAAAGGTATGTGGATATATAAGGATTCCTTCATTTTGTGTTATAATTATACAATAATGAAAGGACTTTGCAAAAACTTATTATGAGCAAAAAACCCTTCTTTAGCGTAATTATACCTACTTACAACCGTAAGGATTTCCTGCCGATAGCAGTGGAGTCGGTGCTGGAGCAGACATTTTCTGACTACGAGCTCATAGTTGTGGATGACGGCTCAACTGATGGCACAGCAGAGTGGTTGAGGCTAAGCCTCAACCGGGCAGGAGCTATAAAATATATATATCAGGCACACCAAGGTGTTTCCTCTGCCAGAAATTGCGGAATAAAAAATGCAAAAGGAGAATTTATTGCTTTCTTAGATTCTGATGATAGATTCTGCAGGCAAAAGTTAGAAATAACATATGAGCATATACAAAATAACCCTGACTATAAAATCTTTCACACCGATGAGGTCTGGTACAGAAATGGCAAGCTCCTCCCCCAAAAAGACTATCACCGAAAACCAACCGGCTTTATATTTAAACAAGCCTTAAAGCTTTGCTGTATAAGCCTCTCCACAGCGGTCGTAAAAAAAGACCTTTTCAAAGATATAGGGCTTTTTGATAAAAACTTCCCGGCCTGTGAGGATTATGAGCTCTGGTTAAGGACAACTTCCAAGTATCCGGTATATCTCATATCCCGAGCCTTAACCATAAAAGAGGGCGGCCATGCTGACCAGCTGTCAAAAAAATATCCGGCTATGGATAAATTCCGAATTCATGTCTTAGCGAAGATATTAAAAAACAAGAAACTTTCTGAACCTAATTACCAACTAGCTTATCAGGAGCTCCAAAATAAGTGTAACATCTATATTAAAGGTGCCTTAAAAAGAGGCAGGGAAAGTGAAATCTCTTACTATCGCAACCTTTGCGAGAAGCTAAAGAAAAGAAACTATGCTTGAAGGGCTAAAAAAAATAATCGAAGATATTTTTTCTTTTCGTCCCAGCCAAAACCAGCTTCGGGTCTTAAAGCGGCTTATCTTTGAAATCATGCGCAAAGAACATAAATCCCTTTCGCAAGTAATTGACTATTTAAAGGAGACCGCTCGTTTAGATAAGTATAAAGGGAAAAATAGATTTATCGCCCTAAAAAATACCCTGATCAAATACCGCTTCCCCCGAACATCAACGGCCCAGATAATTGAGGCCAAGAGTATCTTCTTGGGCAAGGTAAGAGAACCTTTAAGTGATAATTGGCAAGTGAAGCCTCTCTTTGTGCCCCTAAAGATATTTGTCGAAAAAGACCTTACCAAGAGCCAACTTTTATCTAATTTTCAGAAAAAATTCCCAAATGTAGAAGTCCAGGAAATTGACTATTATAGCCGTTACTTGGAGAAGAATAAATTTACAGTCTCGGAATTAAAAAAACCGCTTGTTTTTATTGTCAAAGAGAGAGGGGACTTCATAAAAAGATGCCCCTGTACTAAGAAACACCTACCTTGCGGCTACTGGATATTTAACTTAGGTTTCGGCTGTCCCTTTGATTGCTCTTACTGTTTCCTCCAGCAATACACTAACTTCCCGGGAATAATTTTACCGGCTAATATAGATGACTTCTTCGCTCTTTTTGATAAGCACTCTAAGAACTTTAAACTACCGATAAGAATCGGAACTGGTGAATTCTGCGACTCCCTAGCTCTTGACCATATAACCGAGTACTCTAAAACACTGATTCCTTATTTTAAAGATAAAAAAGTCTTATTTGAACTTAAAACAAAGAGTAATAATATTGCTAATCTACTAACCTTAGAGCCTTCAGCAAATATTATTATCTCATGGTCTCTGGGCCCGGATTCTATTATTGAAAGGGAAGAAAAAGCAACTGCCTCTTTAGACCAAAGGTTAAAAGCAGCAGTAAGAGTTCAATCTGCTGGATTTAGTATCGGGTTTCACTTTGACCCGATTATCGATCTAGGAGAATGGCAGCACTTATATGGTGAGGTTATTGATAAGTTATACTCAAACCTTAGAAGTCCTTTTGCCTGGATAAGTTTAGGTACTCTGCGATCTAACCGCCAATTAAAGACAATTACAGAGCTGCGCTTCCCCCAAAGTGATATCTTTTATGGAGAATTATTCTTAGGAGCCGATAAAAAATTACGTTACCCTGAATTCATAAAGGAAAAAATTTATCAAGAAATAGTCGGCAAGATAAGGCAATATGATAAAAAGACGCCGATTTATCTCTGCATGGAAGATAAACAAACCTGGGCTAATACAAAAGGATTGGTTCCTTTAAGCAATATCGAGAATTCTCTTACTGCTTAAACTCATGCCTAGTAAAGTTTTTTTATCTCGGTATTTGGAAAATAGTGGTTTATTATTTGACGCCAGTTATAGCCATCTTCAGCCATACCTACGGCCCCATCCTGGCACATACCAGCTCCATGACCAAACCCGGCCCCCCAGAAAAAAAGCATTAAAGGCTGACCCTTTGCTGATAATTTCTTCTCTATCTTAAAGGCACTGCTTCTTAAATGATCAAAATAATTCCTTATGGTTAAATCGCCTCTTAAGTTCTTGCTGCCTCTTGAGGTAATAACTTCTATCTCCTTATAATGAAAGCAATCGCCCTTTTCCTTCGGGAGAACATCTTTTAAATCTTCTAACCTCTCCCCAAAAGCAATAGAAAAATCCTCATCGTCATAGACTCTCTGCCAACGAAGCTTGCTCCCTTTATCCTCGAAACAAAAGACTAAGGGTAAGTCCGAAAACCACTCCTCTTCTTTATAAGCAGAGTTAGGAATATCTAAATCAGAACTATCTGTTTTCTCTTCTAAATAATTACTCCCTCCAAAGACATCTGAGGCTAGGCATCCGCCACAATGAGCATGGAATAGTACTTCTATTGGCCTATCCCGATAGACAATAACCTCACCCCTAGTATCTCCAACTGCAGCTATAGTAGAAGGAGTCTGGGCTGATACCCCCTGATAAACCTGACAATGCACCAGGGGACAAAAATCAAATCCCTCTTGCTTATGCCGCCCTAAATTCTTAAAGACAAAAGTTCGGGCTGCTACTGCCTGAGCTCTAAGGGCTTGAATATGAGCTTTAGAAGACATCTCAGCTGATAAAACTCCGTAAAGATACTCCTCAACACTTAAACTATTAATTAAAGTTAAAGCTTTCCTCTCTATAACTACCTCTAAATCGCCCCGGTAAGCCCTATCCTTTTCCTTATGCCAAAAATCACCCTTCCCAGATGAAAGACTCAAAACATAAAAAGGAGATTTTTCCTCTTCAGATTCCAAAGAAGTAATATTAAGTGGCCCAGAGAAAGACTTGTACTCTTTTTTATCCTGATAGCCTCTTAAGACTATCCTTCCCCCTAAAAGGGCAAGAGTATAAAACTTATTAGCTAAAGCCGAATAAGAATCCTTACCATCACTGATTAAAAAATCACCCGGGCAAGAAAAAGAAAACTCTCTGGCTCCCCTGGCTAGACCGACTCTAACTAGAGGGATGTCTTCTTCTTGAATATAAGTAGTTAATTTAACCTTTTTCCTCTTCTCTTCCTCCTTCTTCTTCTGGGCCCTAAAGAAATCTTCTCCTAAGCTTTGCTTAACCGCCTTTAGCTTTTCGCTAACTACCTTAGTCTCAGGGTAAAAGTTTATTGCTTTAGCTAAAAACTTATAGGCCTCTTGGTAATTGTTGCTCTGATAAAGACACTCACCCAAATAATAATAAGCTAATCTTACGCTGGGATCAAATTTAATAAGATCCGAGAAATATTTTGCGCACTTTTTATAATCGCCCTTCTTTCGATAAATCTTTCCTAACCGAAAATAAGCAATAGTATTTTCGCGCAAATCCAGAGACCTTGAATAATTTTCTATTGCTAAGGCCTCTTTGTCTAAATCCTCATAAATTAAACCTAAACAGAGAAAGCTCTGCCAATCCTTATCATTTATACTATTAAAAAGACCTAAGGCCTGATTGCTGCGGCCAGAAAGAAACTCTAGCCTCCCTCGGTATTTTAATAATTGGGGATTCTTGTTAAGATCTTTGGCGGTCTCTAAAACATCTATTGCTCGCTCATACTCTCCGGACTCTTTAAAAAGAGCAGCTGTATCTAAGTAGTCTCTTGAAGAGTTTTGGGCAAATGCGTTAAAAGAGAAAAGTGGAAGCGAGAATAAAAAGAATAAAGCTAGAACTCTCATAGCTTTCAAAGCTGTGACAATTAGGTTTGCTAAAGGTTTGAGGAGTATTTTACTCTGTTACTAAATATACTTTATCGTGAGGATGAACTTTTTGGGCTACTTTTATTCCTATAACGTCGCCTTTTTTGCCTTCCTCTACTTTTTCATGCTCTATCTGTATCGAGTCTATAGTTTGGGTGAAATCATCATGAGCGCCTTTGATATGAATATTATCCCCTACCTTAATGCTCTCACTAAGCTGAATTATCCCTACGGAAATATTCCCAAAATAATGACTAATTACACCAATCTCCTTCTCCTTCATCGCTCACCTCCCTTTTTTCGCTCTTCCAACTACGGGAATCTTCCACTTTTCGGCCAAAGATAGAAATTCCTGCTTCTCTAGGATAATCACCCTAGCCTCCTCGAGAACTAAAGCTGCCGCCTTGATACGTTTAAGGAGTTTTAAGGTGGAAATGCCCACTACCGGGACATCAAACCGTAAATCTTGATTGGCCTTAGAGAACTTTAAAATAACACAGCCATTACCTGCCAATCCATAAGCACGTTTAATAGTCCGGTCGGTTCCTTCTAAGGACTCTAGGGCCACAACAGCTTTTGACTTTACACCTACAGTCTGGCCTACATCTAATTCTACAAACTTTGATATTGCATCCAGGCCAAAATCAATATCTTTTCTTACTGCCTGGGCCAAGGATAAGTTATTCATGACTCCGGCTCCAGCTAAATCGTCTTTTAAGTATAGTGTGGAATTTATAAGCTCAACCCCTGCCCTCTCGAAATAAGAAATTATCTTATCAAATATATTATGGGGCCGAAAATCTTCACTATCATCTATTAGAGAAGTTAATTCTTGATCCCAATACTTCTTTCGGAAAATATATAAAGGATTAATCTGACCAGCCATAATGCACTGGCTAAGCCCCTCCTCCTTTATTGATTTTCTTAACTCTGAGAGCGAACCCACAGGAAACCAATGGCACCTATCCACATACTTACTAATATGCTTAGAGGTTTGGCCCTTAAAGCAGAGAGCAATAACTTCGCAATCCTTATTCTTTTCCTTGATTCTCTGGGCAAGAATTAAAGGCAGGAGACGATTGCCAGCAATAATACCTAATTTTGACCTCATTTGCTTATGCCTCTTTTTGAGGATGAGATAAACTCAAAAAGGTGCTCTAATTCTTTTAAAGGCGGTAAGTCTTTCTGGACCAGCTCTTTACCCTGAGCTATTGGGTGATTCTCAAAAAATATTATCTTAAAAGCTTTTTTCAATGTTCTTATCGTAGAAGACGGGAACTTGGCTCTCTTTAATCCTACTAGATTGAGTCCACAGATTGTAGCTGGATGGCCATCGCACATTGAAAAGGGGGGGATATCCTGAACAACTTTAGAACAACCACCAATTATCGAGAGATCTCCCAAACGGCAAAACTGATGTATTGCTACCAATCCGCCGATTACTACCTTATTGCCTACTGTTACATATCCAGCTAAGGTAGCAGAGTTAGCAAAAACATTTCCATCACCAATCGCACAATCATGAGCAATGTGAGAGTAAGCCATTATAAGATTATCACTGCCAATGATTGTCTTAGTCCCCTTATCGGTTCCAGGATTAATAGTGACAAATTCTCTTATTCTATTATTGTTCCCAATAATTAGAAAACTCTTATCACCTTTATATTTCAAATCTTGGGGAATATTGCCTACTACTGCATAGGGAAAGATATGACAACCCTCACCCAACTCAGTATAGCCTAAAACTTGAGCAAAGGAATCAATAACGCAATCGGGACCAATTTTAACATTTTCTCCGATTACTGCATAAGGCCCAATTTTTACTCTCTTGCCTAACTGCGTTTTTGGGCTCACCATAGCTTTGGGGTCAATTTGGACAGACATGAATTTTAAGCTTCAACTAGAGCAAACATAAGTTCAGCTTCAGCAACCACCTTCTCATTCACAAAAGCCTTGGTGATAACCGAACCGGTTTTACTTCTTATCTTTCCAGAAACTACTTCTATAACTAGTTGATCTCCGGGTAGGACAGTTTTTCTAAATTTGATGTTATTTGCCGCCATAAAATAAGCTAATTTTCCCTTGTGCTCTTCACAGGCTAACATAAGCACTCCGCCAACCTGAGCCATTGCTTCGACAATAAGCACGCCCGGCATAACAGGCTTACCAGGGAAATGACCCTGGAAAAAATACTCATTCACAGTAACATTCTTGATGCCAACAGCCTTCTTACCTTTCTCAAGATAAATTATCCTGTCTACAAGAAGAAAAGGATATCGATGAGGTAATATTTGCATTATCTCCTCAGTATTAAGCTCTTCCTTCTGAGGGATATAAAGAGTCTGCGATCTTACCCCGGCGCTTCGAGATTTCTCTTTGTACTTACGCAGTTTTTCTAATAATCTTATATTTAAAGAGTGGCCGCCTCTAACAGCAATTACATGCCCTTTAACTGGACCAGCTAAATACAAGTCGCCAATTAAATCTAGGATTTTGTGCTTAACAAACTCATTATCAAGTCTTAACTTATTATCTAATATCTTTTTATCAGAGACGACCAAGGTATTCCTGTAGTTTGCTCCCTTTCCTAAGCCCATATCCAATAAAGACTTAACCTCAGCCTCTAAACAAAAGGTCCGAGCTTCATAAAGATCGTCTTTTAAGTCTCCATTGAGCACTAGATCAATATAACCGGAACCAACTACAGGATTATCATAACTTAAGACATAGGATATCCGTAAACTAGGATAAGGCAAGATTACAATACTGGCTGAATCTTCTTCAATCCATAAAGGTTCTCTTACTATTAAACGATTGCGTGGAAGCTCTTGCTCCTGCCAACCAACTTCTCTTATTCTTTCTACAAAATCTTTAGCGCTTCCATCTAGCCCAGGAACTTCTTCGCCCCAGATATTTATTTGGACATTATCAATACCTAGAAGATGTAGAGCAGCCATAAGGTGCTCAACAGTATGTACGTATACGCCATTTGCACCCACAGAAGTACGCCGGGGAAATTCATCAGGATCTAAAACAGAATAAGAATTAGCTTTAATCAAAGATGGTGATTCGATGTCTTTTCTCAAAAAGGTTATTCCTGTATCTGCCGATGCCGGCAAAAGCTCTAATTTAGTCTTCTTCCCAGTATGAAGGCCTATGCCTTCCAATTCTATCTTACTCTTGATTGTTCTTTGATTATCCATATTTATCCCTTGTCTTTCTCCTCTAAACTCCTCACTTTCTCTTCAAGCTCTCTTATCTTCTTATAAAGTTCCGGCAGACGCTGCAAGCAAGCATTCACCCTTAGTGCTGTCTCATGGGGTTTTGCTGGATACCCGGAAACTTTAGTGCCGGCAGGAATAGATTTTGTTACTCCAGCCTGAGCAGCAACAATCGCCTTATCACCAATATGAATATGCCCCACTATTCCAGCTTGACCAGCTAAGATAACCTCTTTGCCCAAAGTAGTACTCCCTGAGACACCAGCTTGAGCAACAATAATACAATTCTCTCCAGTAACTACATTATGGGCAATCTGGACAAGATTATCTATCTTAGTCCCTTTGCCAATGATTGTCTTATCGAATCTAGCTCTATCAATGGTAACATTTGCACCAATCTCAACATCATCTTCTATGGAGACTGTTCCAATTTGAGGTATTTTCTCCTGCACCCCTCTTACTATAGCAAAGCCAAAACCGTCACTGCCGATTACAGCTCCGGAGTGAATAATCACCCTATCACCGATTTCTATTTGCTCCCTTATGGAAACATGGGGATAGATAAGACACTTCTTCCCAACTTTAGCGCGACATCCAATATAACAACCACTATAAATAATTGACCCTGCCCCTATTTCAACACCCTCTTCGACAATCGTATAAGCACCAATAGCTACATCCTTTGCAATTTCTGCATTTGGAGAAATTACTGCTGTAGGATGAATGCCTTTAGGATGCTTGATATTATCATGAGCAGCTAGGCTAACCACCTTAGTAAAAGCTATTGAAGGGTTATCGGTCTTAATCAAGGGCTTGGAAGTCTTAAACTGCTCCCGTGAGGTAATTATTGCCGCAGCCTTAGTAGTTTCTACTAAAAAAGTATATTTAGAGTTAGCCAGAAAAGTTATGTCACCTTCTTTGGCTTCTTTTATGCCTGAGATGCCAGTAATGGCAACAGAAGGATCACCAACTAACTCCCCATTGACTAAATGGGCAATTTCCTTAAGGGTAAACCTCATTTCTGTTTCTTCTTATACTTATTGTTGGAAATCTTTAGAATCTCATCAGTTACATCCATAGCCTTGGCGCCATAGAGAACAGTATTGGAATTAACAATTAAGTCAAAACCATTCTTCTTAGCATAATCTTTGACTATCGCATCGATATCCTCAACTATATCTTTCATCTTCTCGTCTCTTTCTTTTTTTATATCGGTAAAGGTTTCCCTCTCTAAATTGCGATATTCTCTAAGTTCTTTATTAAGTTTTTCTTCTTCCTTTGCCTTTTCACCCTCTTTAAGTAGGTCTAACTTACCCTGAAGTTTCTCAATAGTTTCTTTCTTTTTTTCTAGCTCCTTCTCGGCAGTATTTTTTTTTGCCTCTAACTTCTCATCATATTCTTTAGTCTTCTCGTAATCATTAAAGACTTTAAATATATCTACATACCCAATCTTTAAATCTTTAGAGAAACAGGTAGAAGAAAATGACATCATTACTGTCAAAACCAATAAACATCCAATAATCCTTCTCATAACTACACCTCCTAAAATGATCTGCTCACATTAAAATGAAACCTTCCCTCTTTACCCTCCTCACCAGCTTCAGTATCGAGGGGCCAACCGTAATCCACGCTGACTGGCCCTATAGGGGTATTTACCCTAAAACCTAAACCAACACTAGACATAAATCCGCTCTTGTCAACATTACTGCTCTCCTCACCCCAAACTTTTCCTAAATCAAAGAAGGTAGCAGCTTTAAGGAAATCAGCCAAAGGATAGGTATATTCAATATTTCCCACAAGCATCCTATCTCCACCAACTGGATCCTCAGTATTTTTATCGATAGGCCCTACCTTTCTCTCTCGATAGCCACGGACAGTAGAGGCACCTCCGGCAAAGAACCTCTCATAAATAGGTATCTTGGTAGTATTACCAAAATCTTCGGCAAAACCTCCGCGAAGCCTTAACTCCACCACTGACTCATTAGGCGCCGGAACATAAAAACTTATTCGGCCAAAGTATTTTATGAAGTCCCTGTCTCCACTAAAAGGCCCTCCAAAAACTTGAAAAACATTCCTAATGTAAATACCTTTTGAAGGAGAGAAAACACTATCACGACTATCATAAGAGAGCTGTGTTTCTCCGCTACTTAGATCAGTACTCCCAATCTCATCAGTAAGCTCTGTGGTTGCACCGCTGACAACATCGCTAATCGTGACATTTTCAAACCTATAAGCAAGCCCGCCCTTCCAGTAGTCGTTGAACTCTCTGTTTAGGCGCAACACTCCTCCCTTTATATCCTCTTTGTAAGCATAACCAACATTATCATCCTGATCATGACCTCTCCTGTAACCATCAAAGCCAAAAGAAACCGGCTTATCAAATATCCAAGGATTAGTAAAGCTCAACTGATAACGCTTGGTCAAAGTTCCCACGCTAAGCATTACACTCAAATCCTGACCAGCACCAGTAAAGGTAGAAAAATTTCTGTAGTCAAAATTACGCTGTCTTATCTCTATAAATCCCATAAACTCATCTATGGAGCTATAGCCTCCTC
>CAZPYY010000020.1:0-15766 GCA_964590995.1 uncultured Planctomycetia bacterium
GTTTTTTTTGATTCCTGAAGATCTGAGAGAGCTGATTTACCAATTTTTTTCTCATCAAAAAACATACTTAGGATATCATCCCTTATCTGGAAGGCTCGGCCTAGATAAAGACTAAACTCAGAGAGTTTATTAATCTCAGCTTGCTTAGCTCCGGCTAAGATTGCACCCATTGAAAGCGGGGAAGCAAAGGTATAGTGGGCAGTTTTGTAATCATAAATCTTATAAATATCTTTCTTATCTACTTCTTCAACCTTTTTCATTCCTGAGAGAAGTTCGATAAATTCTCCGCAGCCAGTATGGACCGCAGACTTAATAAATCTCTGCAAGGCCTTCTCTTTACGCTGAGAATCCTCTTTGATTGAGAGAAATGCCTCAATTGCTAGAGCATAGATAATATCGGCAGCTACAATTGCCAGGTCTTGGCCGTTAAATTTAATATTCTTATGTTTAGGTAGAAACTCATCGAATACCTTATGTAAGGAGAGCTTGCCTCTGCGGGTATCGGATTTATCAATTATATCATCATGGATAAGGAAAAAGTCATGGAGGAGCTCTACTGAGAGGGCGCTTTGGTATAGGCCTGGGCTCTTTTTTTTGCTAAAACCCTCATACCCGATAATAAATAGAGCCGGGCGTATTCGCTTACCATCTCTTAAGATAAAATCAGTAATACCCTTAAATAATAGGGGTGATATTGTCTTTAAAGAGTAGGATTTATTAGCATTTTTCAGGAATTGGCTAAGCTGGCTATCAATTTTCTTTTTTATCTGGTAAAACATTGATTCATATTAGCATACAACAATATTAGAGGCAAATGAAAAATCTCGCCAATAAATATTTCAAATTAACCCTTGACAAATGATACCGATATGGTATCATTTGGGTGAAGGAGGGTTAAATTGAAACTTATTACTCGAGATACAGATTATGCAATTAGGGCCTTATGTTTTATCGCTAAGAGCAAGCGGCGAATATCAGCGCAGGAGCTGGTAGGGGAGTTAAACATCCCCAGGCCTTTTTTGCGCAAGATTCTTCAGGTCCTTAATAAGGAAGGAGTACTTAACTCCCATAAGGGCCAAGCTGGCGGTTTTGATTTAGCAATTGCGCCTGGTAAGATATCGTTACTGTCTCTGGTTAGGATATTTCAAGGACCTCTTAAACTCAATATCTGTACCTTCCGAAAAAAGATTTGCCCAGACACAAGGCTGTGTAAGGTTAGAAAGAAAATTGATAAAATCCAGAAGTATGTTTCTAGTGAGTTAAGGGGGGTTACTATAGCGTCGTTAACTAAGAAAAAGGGAGTAATTTAATGGCAAAACGTAAAATAATAAAAATTGATGAGGAGAAGTGTACTGGCTGCGGTCTCTGTGTGCCAAATTGCCCTGAGGGAGCTTTGCAAATCATTGATGGCAAGGCGCACCTAGTTGGTGAGCTTTTGTGTGATGGTTTGGGTGCTTGCATTGGAGAATGTCCTGAGGGCGCTATTACCATTGAAGAGCGCCAAGCCCAGGAGTATAACGAAGACAAGGTTATGGAAAATGTATCTAAAGCTGGAGAAGGGGTAATCGCAGCTCACTTAAAAGACCTGAAAGGCCATGGCCAAGAGGATTATTTAAAGCAGGCGCATAAATACTTAAAAAAACACAAAATCGATATTCCTAAAGAAGAAGCAGCTGATAAATTACCTTGTGGCTGTCCAGGTACAATGGTGCGCGATTTTCGAAAAGAGACGAAAGCTGACCTAAAGGCATCTACTATAAGCACAAGCTCTCAGCTACAGCAATGGCCAATACAGCTACAGCTAATTAGTCCCTTAGCTTCCTACTTTAAGGATGCTGATCTAGTAATTGCTGCTGATTGCGTACCTTTCTCTTATCCGAATTTTCATGAGCGGTTCTTAAAAGGCAAGGCTCTTGTAATTTTCTGCCCTAAACTCGATAAGGTATTAGACATCTATGTAGAGAAGTTAGCGGCAATTTTTAGACAGAATAATATAAAATCAATAACTCTTGTACACATGGAGGTTCCTTGTTGCTTTGGGCTGGTAACCCTAGTGCAGGAGGCGTTGAAGAAGTCAGGGAAGAATATTATAATCAAAGAGTATACGATTTCAGTCAAAGGAGAGGTCGTATAGTCTTTCTAAAGAAAGGGGTGGGTTATGGACAAAAGGTTAGAAAAGGCAATGAACGAACAATTAACAAAAGAGCTTTACTCAGCATACCTGTATCTTTCAATGGCTGCATATCTCCAGTCGCAAAAGCTAGCCGGATTCAGCCATTGGATGAAGATGCAAGCTCAGGAGGAATGTTTGCATGCAATGAGGTTTTTTGATTTTCTGAATGAGCAAGGATGCCGGGTTATTCTCGAAGCTATTGATAAGCCACCGACTGAGTTTCTATCAGCTGAGGATGTTTTTGAGAAGACTTTAAGACATGAGCAGAAAGTTAGTGGGTATATAAAAGATCTTCAAGCTTTGGCTAAAGAAGTTAATGACCAACCCGCTTGTGTTCTTTTGGAGTGGTTTGTTAAAGAACAGATTGAAGAAGAGAGAACTCCAGCGAATATTTTAAAGAAAATAAAAGAAGCCAGTAGTCAGTCAGATGGCGTTTCGATACTTGATGAGAAGCTATCGGCACGTCCACAACCATCTTAATTTTGTGGACAATAGCAGCAATTGATTAAAACTAAGGAGGAACAATGGCTATTAAAAAGAAAAGAAAGGCAAAATCAATAGTATGTATAATTTGCAAAGGGGATAAAAAAATTAGGTCAAAAAAGAAATGCTGTGGCCCTAAGATGACATCCCGTAACAAAGGAAGTTGGAATCTTTAGTTATCTAAGCTAATGGAAGCGATTAAGGCAGTATTAACCGGGAGGATAGAGCGGACCTCGGACATTTCGGTATTAGAGTATATTATGAGCAAAAATCTTGATACTAACGTCTGTTTGTTGTATTCTAATAGAACATCGGCTGTATCGGGGATATGGTAAAAGTAGAGAATCTCATTGGTTATTAAAAAGGGGGTAAGAGATGAAGAAGTATAGATGTATGGTTTGTGAGTATATTTATGATCCGGCTGAAAATGATAATATTGAGTTCGCTAACTTGCCTGATGATTGGGTTTGTCCCGAGTGTGGGGTGGGGAAAGATCAGTTTGAAGAGATTGAATAAAACAAAAGGGAGGATGCATGAAAAGTATAAAAGGAACAAAGACTGAAGAAAATCTTCTTGCTACTTTTGCCGGAGAATCACAAGCCAGAAATCGCTATACTTATTTTGCCTCAGTTGCCAAAGGAGCTGGCTATGAGCAGATATCAGCTATATTCTTGGAGACAGCTGATAACGAAAAAGAACACGCTAAGAGGTTCTTTAAGTTCTTAGAAGGCGGTGATGTTGAGATTACTGCAGTTTATCCGGCAGGTGTTATTGGAGATACTGCCGCGAATTTAGAAGCTGCCGCTGCCGGAGAAAACCTAGAGTGGACCAAGCTCTATAAAGAGGCGGAAGATAGTGCCAGAGAAGAGGGTTTTGAACAAGTTGCTGATTTATTTAAGGAAATTGCTGAGGTAGAAGAGGAGCATGAAAAGAGATATCGCAAACTACTTAAGAATATAAACGAAGGCAAGGTATTTAAAAAAGATACAGCGGTTAAGTGGAAGTGTCGCAATTGCGGGTATGTTCATGAGGGTAAAGTTGCCCCAGAAGAGTGTCCAGCTTGTGCGCATCCACAGAGTTTTTATGAGTTATTGTGTGAAAATTATTAATGAGACTCTAGGAGGTAATTATGAAAGGACATGTCTGTAAGATTTGCGGGTTCATATCTATAAACGGGAACATACCTGATAAGTGTCCAGTTTGCGGTGCTCCTAAGACATCCTTCTCGGAGAAGGATGATGCTATAAAAACTCCCCAAGATCCAAACAATTTAAGCGAATTAGAGAAAAAACATATTCCAAGTATTACTGTTGTCAAAAAATGCGGGTTAATACCTGAGGGCTGTCAGGATGTGCATATTAAGGTGGGCCAAATCCAGCACCCGATGCAACCTGATCATTATATACAACATATCGATTTTTACATTGATAAGGAATTTATAGCACGGGTACACTTAACTCCTGATAGACTTAATCCGGCAGCGGCACTTCACCTTAAAGCTGGTGCAGGTAAACTTACTGCCTTAGAATTCTGTACTGTGCATGGTGCTTGGATTAGCGAAGCCGATTTGTAATTTAACAAAAGGGAGCATAATGAGAAATACTTTTAATCCTCAGGAGATAGTAAAGATTGCAATTAATATCGAAGAGAATGGCAAAAAGCTCTATGAGGCCTTAGAGGGTAAGGCTAAGGATAGAAAGCTAAAAATAATGTGTAAGTACTTAAAAGAGCAGGAGGAGATTCACCGTAAAATTTTCCAGGCGATGCTTGATAATATTGGAGAGTATATTGTCCATGAATTTAGCCCTGGTGAGTACGAAGCTTACTTAAGGGCTATTGCTACTGAGTATATTTTTACTCAGGAGATAGTCAGAGAGAGGGTAAAAGAAGGTTTTGATAGTGATCTTGAGGCTGTTGAATTCGGGATATTCGTGGAGAAGGAGTCAATCCTTACTTATTCGGCCTTGCGTGAATACGTGTTGACTGGTAAACAAGCAGTGTTAGATAAGGTTATTGACGAAGAGAGGAAACACCTGGTTGATCTTATTGCTTTAAAGGATTTTCTTAAAAAGGGAGATTAAAATGGAGGTGAAAGTCTATTCAACGCCAACTTGCCCTTATTGCAAGATGGCAAAAGAGTACCTTTCTTCTAAAGGAGTTTCTTTTCAGAATATAGATGTTTCTGCAGATAAAGCTGCTGGTGAGGAGATGGTAAAGGTTTCCGGACAGATGGGGGTGCCAGTAATTGTCGTTGGTAATGAGGTTATTGTTGGCTTTGATAAAGGAGCAATAAATAAAATTTTGAATCTTTAAAAGAATCTTTTCGATGGATAAAAATCCGGCATGTTGCGCAATCACCAAAAAGAGAACCCCTTTTTATAGGAATAAAACCTTTGTGGTTGTTCTAGTTTTAGTAGGAGTAATTCTGCTCTCCCACCTAATACCTCATCTAGTACCGCTTCGAAAGTCACTAATCATGTATTTTAAGACAATCTGGTGGGCTATTCTTTTAGGGCTAGCTCTTGGCGGAGCAGTGGAGTACTATATACCCAGAGAGTATATTACTCATATTTTAGCAAAGCCGAAGAAACGAACTATTTTTTACTCAGTAATTTTAGGTTTTTTTATGAGTATATGTTCTCATGGCATTCTTGCTCTCTCAATAGAGCTACATAAAAAAGGTGCTTCTAACCCGGCAGTAGTAGCTTTCTTACTTGCTAGTCCTTGGGCCAATTTCATTCTTACTGTGCTGCTGGTAGGATTTTTTGGCCTAAAAGCTCTATTTATCATATTATCAGCTATTGTAATAGCAATAATAACCGGATTTATCTTTCAATTTTTAGAGAGAAAGAATCTTATCGAAAGGAACGAGAATAGCATAAAGACCGAAGATAACTTTTCCATTATCAAGGATATGAAGAAGCGGTTTCAAGCACGACGCTGGTCCCTTAAGGGATTTGGAGAGGATATTAAGGGAATTTTTAATGGTGCAGTTGCCTTAGGCGATATGGTGCTCTGGTGGGTATTAATAGGTATGGGGTTAGCTGGTTTAGCCGGAGCTTACATCCCGGCTACTATATTTACTGACTACATGGGCCCAACTATCCTAGGTCTTCTTGTTACTCTACTTGTAGCCACGGTAATTGAAGTCTGCTCTGAGGGTTCAGCTCCAATGGCTTTTGAGATATTTAGGCAAACTGGAGCCCTGGGAAATAGTTTTGTCTTTCTTATGGCCGGAGTAGTTACTGACTACACTGAGATAGGGTTGTTGTGGCATAATGTTGGTAAGCGAGTAGCTATTTGGTTGCCGATTGTAACTGTTCCTCAGGTGATTATTTTAGGTATTATTGCTAATATGTTATTTTAGGAAGAAAGTATGTTTGATTTAATAATTATCGGTGCTGGCCCTGCGGGTATTACGGCTGCTGTCTATGCCGCTAGGAAACAGATGAAAACTCTAGTTATCAGCGAAGATATCGGTGGCCAGGCAGCATGGAGCGGGGATATTGAAAATTATACTGGTTATCAGTTTATTAGTGGCCCAGAGTTAAGCATTAAATTCGAAGAGCATATGCGTAAATACGATGTTGAGGTAAAGGAGAACGAGAAGGTTGTCAAATTAGCCAAGAATGGTAGTACCTTTGTTGTTACTTCAAATAAAGCTGACTATGAAACGAGGACAATTATAATCGCCTCAGGTAAGCGTTCAAGAGAATTAAATGTGCCTGGTGAGAAGGAATTTAAGAATAAAGGCCTTACCTATTGCGCTACTTGCGATGGGCCTTTATTTGCCCAAAAAGAAGTAGCTGTTATTGGCGGAGGAAACTCTAGCTTAGATGCAGCTCTTCAATTAATGAATATTGCGAAAAAAGTTTATATTGTTAATATTAATCCTGAGCTCAAGGGTGATGCTGTGATGCTTGAGAAGGTTCGTGATAGTAATAAGGTAACAATTATAAACAACTCTCAAGTTACAGCGGTCTTAGGCGATAAGATGGTTAATGGCCTTACGATAAAGAAAGAGGGTAGCGAGAAGACCCTAGTTGTCGGAGGAGTCTTTGTTGAAATCGGCCTGAGCCCTAATTCGGAGTTTGCGAAAACTTTGGATAGGAATGAGTTCGGTGAAATTAAGGTTGATTCTCGTAACCAGACTAATATTCCCGGAGTTTTTGCTGCCGGAGATGTCACTGATGTTCCCGAGAAACAAATTGTAATTGCTTGCGGAGAAGGCTCAAAAGCCTGCCTTTCAGCATTTAAGTATTTAGCGACCCGCAAGTTCTAAGGCTCATTTAAAAGGTTATCGTGACAAAAATTACCGAAGATATAATCCACTTATTTCATAAGCAGGGATTTGTTATTGTCTCTACCCTGGATGCCGAAGGCAGCATTCACTGCTCGGCAAAGGGCATAGCCGGGATAGAGGCAGAGGGTAAGATTTATCTCATTGACCTCTACCGAGGAAAAACTTTTAGTAATCTTAAACGAAATCCTACCATAAGTATTACCGCTGTAGATGAAGATGAGTTTAGCGGATTCACCATAAAGGGTAAAGCAAAGATTGTAGACCGGGAAGAGATAAAAGATCATATTATTACAAGCTGGGAAGATAAGGTTATCCAAAGAGTATCTAAGCGGGTAATCGGAGATATTAAAAAAGAAAGGAAGAGCCCTCATCACCCAGAAGCCATTTTCCCTCATCCCCAATATCTTATTGAAGTAGACGTAGATAGTGTGGTTGATTTGACTCCCAAAAATCTGAAACCCAAGAAATAAAAAGATATGAAGAGAGTATTATTTTTATGCACTGGGAATTCTTGTCGAAGCCAAATAGCTGAAGGTTTTTTGCGCCATTTAGGAGGAGATGATTTTGAAGTATGTAGTGCCGGGATTATGCCGATAGGAGTTAATTCTTTGGCTATCAAGGTCATGAATGAGGTCGGTATCAATATTGCATCCCAGAGCTCAAAGTCAATAAAAGAGTTTTTAGGCCAGCAATTTGACTGTCTTATTACCGTTTGTGATGATGCTAAAGGAGCTTGTCCGGTCTTTCCCGGAGAATGTAAGAGGTTGCATTGGAATTTAGATGATCCAGCCAAAGCTAGCGGCAGCGGTGAAGAAAGAATCATTGTCGTTAGAAGAATACGCGATCAGATAAAAAGCCATATCGAATTATTTTTGAAGGCGAGGTGAACATGCAAGGGGTTATTCACGAAGAACGAAATTTAAGTTTTTTCGAAAAATATTTAACGATTTGGGTTATAGGCTGTATTGGTCTGGGTATTTTGCTTGGGAAACTATTCCCTCGAGCGGCTATTACTTTAGGTACGATTTCCATATATCAGGTCTCAATTCCGATAGCCATATGTCTTTTCTTCATGATGTACCCAATCATGGTCAAGATTGACTTTGCTGAAGTAATTAAAGCCGGGAAGACTCCGAAACCAGTATTGCTTACTTTATTCATAAATTGGTGCATTAAGCCATTTACTATGCTGGCTGTTGCAACTTTATTTTTAGGAGTACTTTTTAAAGGTTGGCTTCCGGGAATTGAGGTTATTAAGGGAGGAGGTCAGGTAGAGCTATACCGGTCGTATATTTCCGGATGTATTTTACTTGGTATTGCCCCTTGTACCGCAATGGTCCTTATTTGGGGGCATTTATCTAAAGGTAATGACGGCCACACTTTGGTTATGGTAGCTATAAACTCCTTAACAATGTTATTTCTCTATGCGCCATTAGGCAGTTGGTTATTAGGTGTGAACAAAATGTCTATACCTTGGCAGACAATTGTATTGTCAGTTGTAATCTATGTTGGGCTACCGCTTATTCTCGGGTATTATTCAAGAAGGGCGATTATTGCCAAAAAAGGTTTTAAGTGGTTTGAAGAAAAGTTTATTCACCGCCTAACTCCGGTATCTATCGGAGCGCTACTTATTACTTTAGTTCTTTTATTCGCATTCAAAGGAGATTTAATTATCAGCCAGCCGCAAATAATTGTATTAATTGCCATACCGCTTTTTATTCAAACCTGCCTAATTTTCGGATTAGCCTATTTAATGGCCAAATGGCTAAAATTGCCATACCGCGATGCTGCTCCTTCTGCGCTTATCGGTGCAAGCAATCACTTTGAGGTTGCTATTGCAACCTCAGCAATGCTTTATGGGTTATCATCAGGAGCGTCTTTGGCTACTGTAGTGGGTGTGTTGATTGAGGTGCCGGTTATGCTTATGTTAGTTAGAATATGCTTGAAAACTAAGCATATATTTGCTAAATAGGTTTAGAGCTGGCTTGAGAAGATCTTGCTTGTGTTTCCTGGTAATAATGATAGAATACTTGGCTTCAGAAAAAACTAAATTAAACAGGGAAAAGGTCAGTAGAGCAATGGATATCGGAATAGCTAAAGAAATAGGCGCCGCAGCCCTAGAACGCAGAGCGATTCTCTTGCCAAGAGAGATTAACAAATTAGCTGAGGCCGGACATCAGGTTTTTGTTGAGAAAGGCCTGGGAAAGGGCATATATATCAATGATTCTGAGTACAGACAAGCCGGGGCAGAGATAGTTAGTGAGAGAAGAAACGTTTTCAATAAATCTATAGTTGTAAAGTTAAAACCCCCGCTGCCGCAGGAATTTAGATTACTAAAGAATAATGTATTGTTCAGCATGCTTCACGCTGAACAAAACCCAAAATATATAAAAGCCTTAAGAAAGAGCAATGTTAAAGCTATTGCTATGGAAATGATTCGAAACAGGAGCGGTGAGCGTCTTATCCAGTGCTCGGGTATGTCTGGTGAACAAGGCATGATTTATGCTTTTTATCTTGCCGAGAAGAGCCCCAGTGATTGTAATGTCTTGGTTTTAGGGTATGGTGCTATTGCAACTGGGGCTTTGAGGGTTGCTTTTAGCTTAGGAGCCAAGGTTAAGATTTTAAGAAAGCAAGAGCACTCTTACGTAAAGCAATTTATTAAAGATAAAGATATTGTAGTTAACGGCATCCAGTGGCCTAAAGAAAAAAGAGAAAGAAGAGAATATCTTATCACAAAGGAGATGTTTTCTCTCCTTAGCAGGGGTGCGGTAGTTTTGGATCTTTCTGTGGACTATCCTAATCCCATTGAACCTTGCCATCCTTCTTTGCTTAACGAACCAGTTTACGAAATCAACGGCATAAAATGTGTCAGTATATACGGTTATCCTAGATTGGCACCGATCTCCAGCTCTCGGCGATATTCAAAACAAGTATTGCCTATCCTACTAAAAGTAGCATCTACCCCATTAAGAGAGCTCCCGAGGTCGATCAAGAACGCTATCATTGATCCTGATAAATACTGAATTGTTATGAAAAAAACTCTTTTAATCATAGGAGATAAAAGAACTAAGGGTCGTACCCTTGACCCTTCTTTTAATGCCTTTGTCAAAATCATTGAGAATTCCAAGGATAAGAGCCTAGAGGCGCATATCCTTAGTTATAAAGATGTATTCGAAGGCAATTTTCCTGAAGTTTCTGGTCCGGTTTTGAATATACTTTTATTTTTTCCTTATAACTACTGGGATAAAAATATAGAGGTATATCAAGGTGACTCCAAGGTCTATGGAGATAATTCGTTTGGCCGAGAATTTCGAAAGTATTTTGAAAAATTAGAGAAGACCATAGGGAAAAAGTACCATGATAAGAGAATTGAGTACGTTAATCCTCCGGATAAGTCAATTCTGGATAGGGATAAAGAAGAAACTAAAAAGTTTTTCCGGCACCACAATATCCCCACCCCAAAAAGTTTCAATGTAAAGAGTCTAAAAGACCTTCACCGGCTCGCCAAGCGGGGAATATCAGTATATATAAAACCAAGATTTGGCGCTATGGGTAAAGGTATTACCTATCTTAGCAATGGCTTGATGATTACAAACTTTTTATTCCAAAAGGGCGAAATTATTAGCCATCCCTATGATTATCATTGGCGGTTTCATGAAGTCAAGGATAAGGATAAAGATAAGTTTTTAAAGATTCTGCTATCTCGGGGATTTATCTTTGAGGAAGCTATTGACCCCCCGATACATAAAGGAAAGAGGTCTGATTTTCGGGTCTATTGCATCTATGGAAAGATATCTTATTATTATATCAGGTCTACACCGGCTGTTTCTCTGGTGACTAATTGGTCACAAGGAGGCAAGATTGAACAAAAAAGAAAACTCTCCCAATATATATCTACTGCTAAATTAAATCAGGTTAAATCCTTGGCGCGAAAAGCTGCCAAAGAACTTAAATTGAATTATACCGGAGTGGATATCATCTTTTCCAAGGATTACAAAAAGATTTATGCCCTGGAAGCCCATTCATTCCCTGGCTATGAGCGGGGATTTAATTTGATGAATGATCTAGCCAAGAAGATTCTAAGGGCAAAATAGCTTACCAATTTAATTGTGCGCCAATGTTAAATTCAAAAATATAATCCACACGTCATAGGGTTTTCTAATTACGTTAAGTAGGTAATAATAATTAAATGAGCGTTGGCAATAAGGACAAGTCAAGACAGTTAACGCATATTTTTCTCAACGGTACGCTTATCATTTTGGGTATTGTTGTAGGTTTGTGTTGTATTGAAGTTGGCCTTAGTCTGAGTGGGAAAATACTAATTAGTTGGCAGGGTTTTCAGTATCGCGCGATTTCCAAAAAATATCTTTCTCCTGTAAAAACAAGAAAAAGTTTTAAGATACTTTGCCTTGGCGACTCATCTACGTACGGCAGCGGTGTACAAATACCTCATGGTTATCCATTTCAGTTGTCGAAATTACTAAACCAGCAATTTCCATCTTTTGAGGTAACTGTAATAAGTAGCGGGGGAACAAATACATCCCAATTCGCTAACAGATACGAAGCATTTCTAAAAACTGACAATTATGATCTTATTATCTTTCAGGCAGGAGTTAATGATGTCCATAAGTTTAGCGAATGTAATATAAGTTTATATACAAAAGACTATAATTTACAATGGCTTGCCAATTCGAGACTATTTAGTTTCATAAAGATAATTATTGGCAATAAGAGAGCTCTGCCTGAACAAAGTGATTTTCGACAAGCTGTAAAGTATGGTATTGGAAAATATTTGTTTCTCGACAAAGCTTCTTTAAATAAATTATTTCGGTATAATCTTAGTAAAATATGCGCACTATCCAAAAAAAATAATGTCGCACTATGGGTAATGGATTACCATAGCTCTGGATGGATGTCTCCAGAAATTGTTTTATATAAGGTCTATAAGGAGCTAGGATTAGAAGTTATTCATCAAAAAAATGTATTTGACTATGCGCAGGGCATTCGGATAAGGGGAAGAGATGGTTGGCACCCAAATTGTTACGGGTACTTTATCATTGCGCGTTTGATACATAATAACATGATTGACCATGGAATAGTACAAAGGAAAAAATGTGATATATATTCAGAAATCGACATGATACGTGACTATATTCAAAATAAAAAAGCTGGGTATCAATACCTTATAGATGATGGTTCAAAATTTGATGAAGAAAACTTTATTAAAACCTTAAAAAATATAGGGATTATGCTTGATACATCAGATATTGACCTAGGACCGTTTAGAATAAAGGGGATTTTCGATTTTAATAAAAAATTGGGTAATAAACCGAAAATCCATTGGTTTAGACAGTTTTGAGTAAGCCTCAAATCCTAACGGAATTTTATATATTGTAAAACCTGCATAGAAGGTCAGCCGAAGGTTACATTGGCTCGAGATAGTGTTAAAACTTTTACAAAAGATAAGTGATTATCAATAAACGAGTTATAGACATCTAGTGTGGAGAAGCATAATATTGCAATTGCCATGAAATTAAAAAAAGATTTTAAGATTACAAAGTCAATTATAATAAGTATTCTAGGGGTATTTGCAGCGATTATCATAATTGAATTAATGTTTAAGATGAGTTCGGCACATAGGGTGTCTGGGGTGGTGTATGATGAAATATTGGGTTGGCGAGCTAAAAAGATTAATTATTGCCAAAAGAGATTCTTTAAGAAAACCTATTCGTTATGTACTAATAGCAAAGGTTTTAGGGACAGAGAACATCATTTTGTAAAGAGTAAAAATACCGCAAGGATTATGTTTTTAGGGGATTCGTATACTTTCGGCTATCAGGTTTCCGATGATAAAATATTTACTATTCTTTTTGAAAAAATGATTACGGAAAATAAAATTGACAATAATAGATTCGATGTAATGAATGTTTCTGCTCCTGCATGGGCCACCGATCAACAATTTTTGTATTTAAAACATGAAGGAATGAAATATAAACCCGACTATTTATTTTTAATGATAGCCCCTAATGATATTAGAGAAAGTTATGGAAAACAATTTTTCTTTCTTGATAATAAAGGGGTGCTGAAAGAAAAGAAAATAACCGTTGTGCCCTGGGGGGCTCGTTTTTGTTGGTTCCTTTCGAACAACTTTTGTACTTTTCAGTTTTTGCAGAAAAAAGTATTTAGCACCAACTACGGGAGTTTCGAAAATATTTTTGAATTTTTTCCTGTTGGTTGGGATATAAAAGGTTGTTCGGGATGGGATGAGCAGTTGTTTTTAGAACAAGTACCTAATGAAGTAAAAAAGGCGCGCGATTTGTTTAAAACACTTGTGTTAAGCATAAATCAGCTATGCAGGAAGAATGATTGCAAATTGATTTTGGTAGTTCTCCCAACAAAGAGGGAATTTGATGGCCAGCTTGAGAGCGAGAAGAGGTATCATCCGGGGTATATAGCTGAATATGTTAGCGTTATTGCCAGCGAATACGATATTCTTTTTTTAGATCTGTTCTCACTATTGAAAGAAGAAAAAAACCATTTAAGAATATTTATCGCTGGAAAATATCACTTTAACGATCATGGCCATAATTTTATTGCAGAAAAATTATATGATTTCTTTTTCCTGAAAACAGGAAATAAGGACAGCCAAATGTTTTAATATAGACTTTAGGCATAATGTATTTATAACTCCTTGATTTTATTTAAGATTTAAAGAATTTTGGGCTCCAAAAAAGAAAAAATTAAAAGCGAAGCGTCAGAGGACACGGAGTACCCATAGGGTAAAAAAATTTTCTTTTGGGCGATTTTGATTACTTAAAGAAAGAAAGGAGGTAAGATCATGAAACAAGAGGATGAAAGGGTAGATCCATTAAAGAGGCTCATTAAGGATCATGAAGAAGTTTCAGAATATCTAGAGAATTTTAAAGAGATACTGGGTTTTCTACATAATGGGGAAGCCTGGAAAAAAATTAAACCGATTGAAAACTTTTTCAAAAAAAATGTACGTAGCCACTTTGAATTCGAAGAAAAAATAATTTTTCCTACTATTTTGTTAGAGGCTGCTACACCAGAATCCATAAAATTGATTTTGGAATTGCAGAGGGAACACGGGAGCATATTGAAAGAATTAGAAGAATTCCAAAATATAGTCTCTAAGAGTACAGTTCCTCTTGATAAAGAGATGAGTGATAGACTAAACGTTGTTGGCAGAGTAATAATAGATAGTATCCTGCTACATGCATCGAAGGAGGACGATAAGCTTTTGCCAATCTTGAGAAAAAATAAACAACTTTTTGATAGATACGATCTTACTTAAATTTGCCCCCAAAGGTCTTTATTAAGACATTCGGCTGACCAAAAGTCGCGTATGCTAGGGATGGTCTTGGAGTTGTTAAAGAGGATAAATGCTTTAGAGTGAAGGGGATAAGCCAAAATAAGCCCCAATTTTCATAATTTTAATAATTGAACTTATGGTTGACATCTAATTGACAAATGTCAACTATTGTCATTTTAAGTAGACATCCAACTCCCAAAAATATTTTACACTACATTTTTAAATTTATGGTATAATGTAGTGTAAAAGGAGAGTGGCAGATGAGTATATTAAAAGATATCTTAAAAGAAAGTAAGCAGCATTATATGGAAGCGAAACGCAAGATAGAAAAAAAACTACTATTGCTTCCTAAGGGGTCTATTAAGGAAAGAGTTATTTCCGGTAGAAAATATTATTATCTGCAATGCAGAAAAGGTAAAAAAGTAATGCAAAAATATATCGGTAAGGTTAAACCAGATAAGTTGATTAAGCAACTGAGAGAAAGACGATTATTAAAAGTTGAGTTGCGAAAAGTAAATGAGGCTTTGAAAGTGCTTAAAAGGTCAGAAGAAAGAAAACATGATTAGTATAATTCAAGGCATCTTAAAGGTTTTTTCTGATGATAATCTTTTTGATGAAGGAGTAGAGCTTATTGGTAGCTGGTGCTTTCAGTTATACCAGAAGCATTTAGGAGCCAAAAGTTTTCCTTTAAGAACGCAGGATATCGATTTTCTGATTCCTAATCCTTTCCGCGGCCAAATTCACAGTGACTTCATAGGGCAGCTAGAGAATTTAGGATTTAACGTTGATTTTAAGCAAAACGGATCGTTATATCTTTGGAACGCGGAACTGAAAATAGAATTTATTACTCCTGAGAAGGGCCGTGATGTAGACAGTTCGATAAGGATAAAAAAACTGGGAATCAATGCCATACCTTTGCGATTCGTCGCTCTATTGCTGGACAATCCCATTACTATCGTTGATAGGGGCATTAAAATCTTAGTTCCGAACCCCACTAATTTCTGTCTTCATAAGTTTATCATTGCATCCCGAAGACCAAAAATCGATAAGAGTTTAAAAGATTTACAACAGGCGATTTGTACTTCAGTGATAGCAAATAAAAAAGAATTATTAGAATTATTCAATTCTCTGCCGAAGAAATGGAAAGCAGCGATTATACGGATGGTAGAGAAATCTCAGGGAGAGCTGCCTTTATTGGGGGAGGAAATAGAGAAACTCGTACGTACACTACAAAATGTTATGAGCAATACTTTGTAGTGTATAAATTATATCAATAATGCCTTTGTAATATGCCCCGTTTGAACCGATGAACGATAGTGACTGTTGCTATATTTTTTGTGAAAAAATAGCAAAAATACACATTTTTAAGATATGGGTAATCCAGAAAAATCAATAAAAAAGGTAGTCTATATCCGCACATTCGGCTGACCCTTGGTTTGTTCTCTACAAGTTGGCTAAACCGTTCTTTTTCACG